>JBGSSS010000011.1:0-8624 GCA_041736895.1 Pirellulales bacterium | reverse complement strand
CGGCGGCATCGTCCCTGCCGATGGCCAACCGGCGCCGTCGGCCGAGCGCGCGGCGAAAATCAAAACACCGCTCATCATCTTCCACGGCACCAAGGACACAACCGTCCCGCCCGAGCGCTCGAAGCTCCTCGAAGAGGTGCTGCAAAAGAACAAAGTCCCGTGCGAGCGGCATCTCTACGAAGGGATCGGTCACGAACTCCAAAACGCCAATGCCGACGATGTCTTCGGCAAGATCGAGAAATGGTTCGCAGTGCAGAAGAAGTGAGTGCCGTTTTTATAGCCCGTAGCGTCAGCGAGGGCATCCCAACCCGACGCGTCAGCGAGGGCGTGAAAAACGAAACTGCCCATTCCTTGTGGCGTCGCGCGACGCTCGACAATCCCAAGTGGCCTTCTCGCCCCGCGAGAAGGAAGAAACGCGATGTTTCAAGAAAGACATCGCAAAAGAGCAGCGTCTTGCATATTCCTGCTCATGCCCGTGAGCAGGCCACTTTGGGTCGCCGCTGTCTCGATCTAACCTCAGCCGTGGCCAAGGTCAAAACACCTTGGGGCACGCGGCCACTGGTTCCTGGCCGACAAAGTGACGATCTTCGATCGTCCTGCCATCAACTCCAAAGCCAGGCTCGTGATTTCGCCCGCGCAAGATTTGACAGTTCAATATTCCAGGGTTAGCCTAGCCGAAAGACTTCGGCGCGGCTAAACGGTTTAGTTGCTCCCATGATATCCGACGATTTTGTTGTTTACTAAACTGTTATGGAGCATCCCACTATCACCATCTTGGACACGTTCACGATCCGAAAGCACGGCACGGTACTTTGCCTGCGCCTAGATACGGATGAGACGCTGAAGATCGGTGATGCCGTCGAGTTGCTACGTCCTGATGGAAGCGTGTTTTCGAGTCGCGTGAAGAGCTTCGATATGTTTCTCGTAAATCCCCCGCCGCCTCCGGGAACGCGCCCAGTTGTCGGCATGATGCTCACCGATGATCCCGGTTCCGTTCCAAGCGGTTCGACACTCCAGCCAGCTCCATAACCAACCGCTGCAGTGGACGAGCACGCGTGCGTTGAAAGTTTGCTTCGAGCCTTGTGCGTCCTGCCCCGCACGCGGCTCGCCACTGAGCGGCAGCGTTCGGCGGCGGAGGGATCGCATTTCTCGTCAAGTTCTTGTTGGAATTTAGGGCAATGGCTTGTTCCCGTTCAGGATGTAACCATGTGGCGACTTCGACACAGATTGATTGGGCTGTGCTTAGTCCCCGTCCTCCTTGCCATGCTGGATGGCTCGGTTACTTTAATTGGCCAGCCGGCGGCTTACTGGGCAGGCGACCATTCACGTGTACTCGAAGGCACTCCAGGATTCCGCATCCTACTAACATATGGTCCTGCTGCATTCGTTGCGGGCCATATGGTGTGGCAGTTGGCATTCGTCTGCATGATCCTGCTACTGCCTTCAAGGCTGGCACTTGCAGTTTGCCTCATGTTCACGCTGGGACATACGATTGGCGCGTTCTCCTGGTTAAACAGATTTCCGCACGGTCGAGAGTTGCCCATTTTTATTAATACAGCAGCGGCGCTAGGCTTGGCTCTTGGCATTCATTGGTGGAGTTCTTCGCTCCGGGATGATACCCCTTTGGGAGCCAGTTTGCCAAACGCGCTCCGCTGGGCAATAATAGCGATGCTGTGGGCTGTCCCAATTCTCTATACATGGCCGCCGCTCTAGGGCGGACGCCGAACCAGGCGCTGCAGCAGACGGCGGGGCATGATTCGTTTTTCGTGACTACAGCTCACCGGTGCCCCGCCGCTGCTGAGCTTGGTCGTTAGCAGTCGAAGCCCCACTCGCTCAATGATCAAGGAACTCCTCCATGGTTAACTTCGACTACCTTGCCAAGGGTCTCTGCGCGATGGCCCGCGCTCACCTTGTCAACCCCATGTCCGGACACCTTGGGGCTGCTGTCATTGCTGGCTATTTCATTGCGGAACAACATCCGAATCTTGACGACAAGGTGTACAAGGGCATCGAGGGGGAACTCGATCGTATCATCGGCGGGCAGTCGGTTTTTAGCCCCAACAAGAAGGCGGCCATTACTGCTTCTGAGATGTTCAAACCCCTGCTTGCAAAAGAAAAGCCGAAAGAGAACTTGATCGATGGCATCGCCGACGCACTCGCAAAAAACATCGATCAAATGCGAGAATCGGGACACAACGTCATATTCGCCGCCATCGCGATTCGCGCTCTGAAGGATCATCCGGATTTCGCGACGCCATCGGTTACCGACGGTGTCCGGCGGCTGATCGCCGGGTTCAACGATGCATCGCCCGGCAGCGGCAACTACGGGAAACAGAAGGGCCGCATCGATGGGCGCAAGGTTCCCGTGCCGATGGACGATGCCTTCCCGCCCTATCGCGACCTGCAAGCTATGGCCAATACAGTGCTGGAAGAATTAATTCGGCATGCGGCGGCGCGTCGCGAGGGATTCGGTGGGCTCTGGCATGTGATCAATCACGCCGCGGCTCTGGCCGAGCTTGCCCATCACGGCTACCGGGACCTCGCGCTCAAGGGATTGGCCGCGCACCATCAACACGTCCGGTTGTTGAGGACGGTCCCAGACTTGACGAATGAATTGGGTGCGGAAACTCCAACAGAGTATGACCCGCGCACGCCGAAGTTCTGGAATCCCGAAACGATCCGTCGGGAGCGCGCACATTTGACCCATCGTATCAAGACGCTCTATGGGTTTGATGCGCTCGTGGAACTGGTCGAGAACGACGCAAAACGCCAACAAGGCAATGACAAGCTACGATACCTGATGTGACAGATACAACTGCTAACAATGCGTTGCACCTGACGTGGCCCCAAAGCGGGCCACGCAGGTGAACGCGGTCGTTAAGCGTCATCATGCAAGGTCGTAAGACCTTGGTCGCGCTCACGTTTGCCGAGATCTGAAGTCTTACGACTTTGGCGACACGATCACTTGTCTCGGACTCTCTGGAACTCAATGATCACGTCCGCCTCAAGCGGCTGAAACTTGGTGGGACGTTTTTTTCCTGACCACTTTTTTTCATTCCACTGTCCCACCACACACGCGACTTTCAACTTGTCGCCATTCAGCTCGTATATCCCGAGCACATCACGGCCTTCCTTCTTCGCGTCATACGAGCGGTGATCCCATACCCGGGGTGTTTCGGCGGGATCGATCTCAAACGTGCCTGCCCACAATTCTTTGCCGGCGCTGTCCAGAGCCGTATAGGTGCCGTCATGTTGGAACACCAGCCGGCGCGCATCTTTCGTCGCGCCCTCGGGTTGAACCACGGTCATCTGCCAGGTGCCCGCAAACGACTTCATCTCCTGCGCAACAGCACTCGCCGTTGTTTCGGTCTTCGGCTCAGCCGCCACGAGTACGCATGCCGGGCACAACCATTCGATGAAAAACAAACGCAACATGATGTTCTCCTTATTGGATCAAACTTATTGGATCAAAGGGAATTATCGGAGTCCGCCCGAGGCAATC
The DNA here is from genome assembly GCA_041736895.1 of Pirellulales bacterium. GTDB lineage: Bacteria > Planctomycetota > Planctomycetia > Pirellulales > JALHPA01 > JANRLT01. The sequence continues at coordinate 5,122 of JBGSSS010000011.1, read as the reverse complement.
ATGACTTCGCCCGTGAGCCAACCGGCATCGTCCGAGGCGAGGAACGCGACCACTTTGGCGATATCGGACGGTGTCCCGATGCGTCCCAGCGGCGTTATGGCCACCAACTGTTTCTCGACGTCGCTGCCGACGCCGTACAAACCGGCGTCGCGCGTTCCTTCGCTGAGCGTCGCTCCCGGGTTGACCGAGTTTACACGGATCTTGCGCGCGGCCAGTTCCTTGGCCAGCACGCCCGTGAGCGCGTCCAACGCGCTCTTGCTCGCGGTATAGATCGCGTAACCGGGTGAATGCATCCGCGAGGCGGCGGACCCGATATTGATGACGCTGCCGCCGTTCGGTCCGAAGTAGGCGAGTGCTTCACGAATGACGAGCATCGGCCCGAGCACGTTGATGTTGATTTGCCGGTGGAACTCCTCCTCGTGGAGCGATTCAAGCAGTTCGAACTTGTAGACGCCGGCATTGTTGACCACGATGTCCAACGCGCCAAAGGCTTGCTTGGTCTCGGCGAGCAGGCGAGCAACGTCGGCCGATTTCGAGACATCGCCGGGCACCGCGATCGCTTGGCCGCCGCGTGCGGTGATCTCCTGGACCACGGCATTCGCGCCCGCTTCGTCCGACGCATAGTTCACCACGACTGCCGCGCCGGCCGCGGCGAGTTCCAGGGCGATGCCAGCTCCGATTCCTTTTGATGCGCCCGTGACCAAGGTCACGCGTCCTGATAAGTTCGACATGAATGATTCGCTCCTGAAGAAAAGAAAGGATCGTCCGCAAACGTGTCTCTACTTACGGCGCGACCTCCAACGCCGCGATCTTCGCGCCCGCCAACTCGAACATGAACCGCAAATCAAGCGGGCTGCCGGAAAAACTCCCCGCGAGACGGCAGGTGACCACCGTCCTGCCGTGTTGCGCTACGCACGCCAGCGGTTCGCAGGTGTAGGTGTACTTCTGCGCGGTCTCTTCCTTCCATTGCCGGATCGCGGCGCGGCCGCGGTGGGTGTGGCCTTCGTCCTTCACGACCGCATCGTCCGTGAAGCAGTTGGCCAGTGCCTCGGGCGCGGCTTTGTCGGTGGATTTGTCTGCGGTGAAATATGCGGCGATGGGTTGCGGAAGTTGCAGCGTCATGATCGTGTCTCCAGTTGAGGATAAGTTCGGAGTCCTTTGCTCCGTCACTCACTGAGACACTCGCCAATGACGACTGTGACAACTCGCGGAAAAAATATTGAGAACCTTTTCCGAAACGGCTCTATCTTTAGCAGCCCGACGCGTAAGCGAGGGAGTCTCGTCCCTGAATACTCCCTTGCTTACGCCGCGGGCTGCTAATTCAAATGCAATGTCCCCCGGACATCGGGGCGCTCCAAAATCCGCCGCAGCCACCCGATTTCGTCCGCCGGCTGAAAGAACGGGTGCTCGCGGTAGAGCTCGACGTGCTGCCGCTCGACGAGGTCCTCAAGCTCGCTCGCCGTCTCCGCCGCGACATCACGCACGCGCTCGGCATGCTCCGGCACGAACAGCAACCGCTGCGGATCGACGTGGCCGTGTTCGATAAACCCACGAGTCTTTTTTGGGCAGCGGCACGGATTGCTCTGGTTCACCAGGCCGCATTGGTTGTTCATGAAATGATGCAGGTCGCGCCGCGCGCGGGCCAGCGACTGGCGAAAGTTGTCGGCCGTCATGTCGAGGACTTCGCACCCGATCGTATCACTCACCCCGAGGATCGCCCCGAGCGTGAAGATCAAACGCTGCTTGCGATCCAAGCAGAGCAACATGCCGAGGGTGCAGCTATGCTTCACTTCTTCGACCAAGAGCGGCACGGCGACGGGGACGCTGCGGGGATCGGGCAGATCGAGATCCGGCGTGGCGTTGATCGCCGCGCCGTAATCGGCAAATGTCGTCGTGACTTGTTCCGCCGGCCGGCGGCGCATGTTGAGCACATGATTCGCCGCGATGCGATAGAGCCAGGTTCGAAACCGGCTCTCGCCCGCGAACGTGCTCAGCTTGGTAATGACCTTGACGAGGACTTCCTGGGTCACTTCTTCCGCCTCTTGCGGATGAAACACCATCCGCAGCGCGATGTTGTAAATCCACGCCTGATGACGCAGGACGAGTTCTTCGAGCGCCGCCAGCTCGCCCGATTGGGCACGTTGGACGAGGATCAGGTCGTCGTCTTGGCTAGTGGTTGCTTCGGCAAAGGGATTCTGCATGTTAGTCTCCAGTGAGGTTTTTCCCTTTGACACGCGTGCGAAGCGAGTGTGACAGAACTTTGAGATTTATTTTGGCCGAGGTCAAGAAAAGAGGCTCGGTCTATAAGCTGCGAATGTTTTGATGCTATTCTATTATTCTGAAATCTTTTTTACTAACAAAGAGGACATGCACCTTGACCCCGGTCGGCCATTCATTGACGGGGCTGGCGATTGGTTGCCTTGTTTGCCCTGCTTCGTTTTCGCCGCGCGGCAAGGCGCTAACACTCGCCGTCTTTGTCGTCTTGGCGAATGCCCCGGACTTGCCTTTTCCCGGTTGGGGTCATGTTCGATACGACATTAGTCACAGCATCTTTGTCACGACTCTTGGCATTATCGTGCTGGCGACATTGCTGTTGAGCATCCCTTGGAGCAGACGCCTGCTCACGCCGGCATTGGTTCTCGGCGGAGCCGCCGCTTGGTACAGCCATCTGCTGCTTGATACGTTTTATCGACCGGGCGATGGCCTCGCGATGTTCTGGCCCATGAGTGACGCACGCGTGGCGTTGCCCATTTCTTGGTTCGAGCATATGAATGTCGAGCAACTGATCAACTGGCACAATGCCCGAGTCTTCGCCATCGAGGGCGTGGCGTATGGCACGGTGTTGCTGCTGGCGATTGCGATCCGACGTCCGCGTCGAAACGCTCGCGCATGACCCGCTGAATTTCTTCTACTTGTGCGGGACGGCATAGAGCTAATACCAGATAACTCTGCATCGATTTCAGTCGCTCGTCACCTGCCTTTAGCTGATCACACATTGCGGGAAATCTAGGCACCTTCGACGCTCGACAAAGTTCCATCCGCACCTTCCAGTTTCGCGCATCTCCCGTGGGTATCAATCCTTACGCAGCAAACAGCGTCAATTTGTCCGGGCGCGGCGTGAGTTTTGCTAGGGGTCGCCCATGGCGTCGCGGTATTAGCTTTTAGTGCCGAAGTCTCGCGCCGTGGATTTGGCAGGCCGGGCGAAACACGCCCCGCGACGGATGAATACTGCGTTCCGCCGGATGATCATCGGCGGCATCTTTTTTGGCTTCACGGTGATTGCCGCCGTTTGCGGCTACATGATCGCCGGCTGGAATTTTCTGGACGCCGTGTACATGGTCGTCATCACCGTGTTCGGCGTCGGTTACGGCGAGACCAAGCCGTTGGACGATCCGAGTCTCAAGATCTTTACGATGTTTGTGATCATCGCCGGCTGCTCGTCGGGGATTTATGTGGTCGGCGGCTTCGTCTCGATGCTGGCCGAAGGGGAAATCAACCGCGTTCTCGGGAGCCGTCGGATGAGCAAAGGAATCGAACAACTGAACGGCCATGTCCTGCTCTGCGGCTACGGCCGCGTCGGGCGAATCATCGCCGAAGACCTGGCCAAGGCCCACGTCGCGTTCGTCGTCATCGACAACAGCGACTCGCGCATCGCCGAAGCCCACGCGGCGGGTTACCTCGCCGTGCTCGGCAGCGCGAGCGAAGAGGCGACGCTCCTCAGCGCGGGCATCGCTCGCGCCAAGACGCTTACGACAGTCCTGCCCGACGATACGGCCAATGTGTTCATCACACTGACCGCGCGCGAGCTCAACGCCAACATCCAAATCATCGCGCGCGCCGAAAACCCGAATACGCAGAAGAAGCTCTTGCGCTCGGGCGCGAACAAGATCGTCCTGCCGGCGCTTATCGGCGCGACGAAGATCGCGAACATGATCACGCGGCCCACGGCCGAGGACATGCTCGGCGAATCCGAGGGGATCGCCCACTTCAACGAAGAGTTGAAAACGATCGGGTTGGAACTGATCGACGTGCCGCTCGAAGCCAAGTCGCCGCTGATCGGCCAAACGGTCGGCGAAATCGAGATGGGCTCGGGGTTTATCCTGGTCGGGCTGAAGCGCAGCGACGGGACATTCCTGCGCCGCGCGCCGGTCGCGGAAATCTTGCAAGCCGGCGACACGCTCATTGTCCTCGGCCACGGCGAATCGCTGCCGCAACTGACGCGCAAGGCGAAGAATAAGGAGACAAGCTATCGCGGGACGAGGGCGTAAATCGAAGCCCGCGGCGTAAACCAGGGCATCTTCGAAAGCGTCCGAATTGGGGAGATCAGAAAGTGTGAGGAAGTGCCCGTTTGTCAGCGGCGGAGAATCCGAAACGTTGCTTCACCCCCGGCGAAAATACTATACTTAGCCGAACCTTTCGAAACTGAAAGGTGTCTCTGCTGGTTCAATTTCTTCATTCACCTTTACCGGGTAATTTTTTCCGTCGAGGTCACGATGACAGCTTCTTGGAACCAAGCGGCGTTTGATGCCTTTGGTCAGAAAATGGTCGATTCCATTAACGGCGCGGGCGTGGCGCTGATGCTTTCGCTCGGCCATCGGAGCGGGTTGCTCGATGCGCTGGCCGCGCTGCCGGACGCGGCGACGAGTCAAGAAATCGCCGACGCGGCCAAGCTCAACGAACGCTATGTGCGCGAGTGGCTCGGCGCGATGACGACCAGCGGCATCGTCGAGTACAACATCGACGCCCGGACCTATCGCCTGCCGCCGGAGCACGCCGGCTGGCTCACGCGCGCTGCGAGCCCCAACAACATCGCCGCGTCGATGCAATGGGTTTCGGTCTTGGGTCATGTCGAGGACCATGTGCTCGACGCGTTTCGCCACGGCCGCGGCGTGCCGTACTCCGCATATCACCGCTTTCACGAAGTCATGGCCGAAGAGAGCGGGCAATCGGTCGTCGCCGCGCTCTTCGAGCACATCCTTCCGCTCGTGCCGGGGCTGAGTGATCGTCTCGCCAGCGGGATCAATGTCCTCGACATTGGCTGCGGCAGCGGCCGCGCCATCGTGGAACTGGCTGCCGCGTTTCCGAACAGCCGGTTCCGTGGGTACGATGCCTCGCCCGAGGC
>JBGSSS010000009.1:0-17347 GCA_041736895.1 Pirellulales bacterium | reverse complement strand
CACACCATCACCGTTAGTCCCCGATCACGATGATCACTGGCTCAGTGGCAGCAACAATGAACCCCTCGGCTTTGCCGGCGGGCAATGGAATCTCACGGCTTATTGTGATAACGATCCGGTTAATTCCACGGATCCGAGTGGGTTATGTGAAGAAGAATCTAGTGCTACTAATGCGATGGATTCTGGTGATCGAATTCAAACGATTACATTGGGTGATGGCACTACCGCGACAATCAGATATAATATTAAAAATAGGGGTGGAACAATTGTTTTATCAAATGGAAAGACTGGCTCAGTTAGCTTTTACAAAGGTGATGCTACTATTGTGTGGTCCGGTGGTGACGCATCACGGGGCTCTCTAAAATTCAATAAAGAAGGAAGCAGTACAGGAAAGCTTGTTTATCCCGATGCTGATGGCAAGTTTATCACAACTGAAATTCAAATTGACCCGCGCAATGTAATTGGCGGAACAATAACATTACCAGACGGGAAAAAGGGTGTTATACAGTTTGATCCTAAACAAAAGGGCAAGGGGTATATTCTATTAGAAGATGGTAATAAAGGGGCCATTGAGATTGATTCAGACAAAGGAACCGGAACATACAAATTTGATAATGGAGTTACAGGCAAACTTTCTATTGATAAATGCGAGAGTGTAAAAGGTAGCGTGACTTTACCGGATGGCAGTGCGGTAACGCTGGAATTTGATCCCATGAATAGTAAGAAAGGGGTAATCAAGCTTCCTGATGGTAAAGAAGCAAGTTTTGAATATGCGAAGGATAGATCAACGGCAACTATTGCCTTCCCGGGGCCAGATGGAAGTAAGGTAAATGTACAATTTGATTCAGATAAAGGCGTCAATGGTACGATTCATTGGCCAAATGGATCAACTACAGGTATTGTAGCACCTCCAAAAGGTGGTGTTGGCGTCAATGGAACAATCATCGGATCAAATGGCGGTCGTGGATCAATTGAGATAACCCCTGAAGGGCAAGTTACTGCTACTGGTTCACTTCCGATTCCTGCAGGCAGAGTTTATGAAAAAGCCAAAATTACTGGCAGAGTTTCTCCACAAGGCATTGCAGTGGGAGTAGATATTCCATTGAAAATGGGTCCATTCAAATTCGAGGCGGGAGTCGATAAACATGGGAAAATTCAAGGGCAATTATTTATTGATTTCTATTGGTAGTGACATTTGAACCAAGTCAATTATAGAGTGATGCTTGACATAAAAACAGACTTTTCAGCATTCGTTTTTGCGTGGTATGCCCTGAAATCTAAAGGGAGATTGAACCACGTAAGTGCATCGCATTCGTCTATAGGGTCAACAATGCTATCATTCCGAATGCCACTGACAGTAGTCCTGTTTGTTTTGATGTGCAGTTTATCTGCAAGGACACAAGAGAATGAGAATGGCAAGCAAACTGATATAAATCTGAAGCAAACTAATAAAACTAAACGGGTCGTTGATCAAGCTGAAATAGAAGCGCGGCTGGAAAAGCTTTGCAACAGAATGCCGCATCTACTCCAGTCAAATGATATCAAAGAAGCGGTAAAAGTTCAGCAAGAAGTTGTGGCAATACGCGAATCGGTTGCTGTGAAGTCAAATGCTCAATTAATTGTTGAGCAATTGTTTCTAACTGAATTGAAAAAAGTAGAGTCATTTACAGAGCAAGGACAGGCAATTTATCATCGAGCAAATATGAGGTTTTTTACCGGATGTCAGAAAAGCCGCGAAGAAGAATACAAAACAGCTATCGAACTTTTGTCGCAAGCAATCGAAGATTATAGGACGATGCTTGGTGAAGGGGCATTAGCGGAAGCGTTAGCACTAGACGAGTTGGCACACGCGTATTTGTCATATGGCGATTCTAATAAAGCGAAAGAATCGTTGCTTCTAAATCAAAAGATTTGGCTCAAATTAGCCGGAAAAAATCATTCAGGTTACGCAACTGCAATGGCATTTCTTGGCGTCGTTGGGCTTGAAAGTGACGATTTAAAAAACGCAGAAATTGCTCTGAAAGAAGCTTTGCCTTTATTACGAAAAGTTTACGGGGCTAGGAGTATTGAATACGCTGAAAGTATCGTCAATCTAGCGCATGTCAAATTGGAAGGAAAGAATTGGGTCGAAGCAGAAGCATTATGCGTTATAGCAAAATCCATCTTGGAAGAGCAGTTTGCTACAAGCGATTTGGCTATGGCGCATCTTCACTCCGTGTTGGCGAGTGTGAATGTTGCGTTCGAAGAATCTGAGGATGCAGAAAAAAACTTCAAACAGTCGCTTCTGCTTCACAGAATGTACGGCAATCCCAACGCACCAATCATACGCGGGATTCTGAATGATTATGCCGCACTCCTACGCAAGTTAAATCGAATACAAGAGGCAGAAGAATTAGAGAAACGCGCTAGCCAAATTCAGGTCAAGAAAAAGTTGTCAGATACAAAAGATTAGAGTGGCAAAATGGAACGAATTATGTCAAATCGTATAGATTTGAAAGAAGTTGGTCATTCGCTTAAAATGACGCAAGTCCTTGTGCATTTTGGAATCCACTCATTTTTGGCACCCCGACAATGCCGTTTGTAGTGAAAAGCATTTGAGTTTTAGCAGCAACTAGCCTTCATAGGAGCGATCATGCCACTTGGAAATACGTCGAGACGTGCTTGGCTGACGGGATTGCTTTCGATTTTCGGGCTTTCCCAAGTTGCGGGCGCGGAAAATGTTGTTGAACAGCTGGCTACGAAAATCTCTGGCACGGGTTATCAGAGTGTCACACATTATGTGTATGATAGCCAGGGAAGGCTTGTAACAGTATGGACGCCATATGATCAAACTGAGATCAGCATTTATGAATATCGGGTCGGAAATGATTGACTGCCTATTTGGCTTATTCGGATGCGCGCGGCTGTTAACTCGCGAGGTGTAGTTTTTTGCTACACCCCAAATCGACCGGCCAGTTAACAACTAAAGAGCGCGAGGTGTTAACAGGTGAGCATTAGGTTCGATACCGGTTGCGTTCGAAAAATGACCGACCGAAAAGGACGCGAAATCATCTTTTGCCGTGAATTGCGGTGTTTCCATCAGAGAAAAAACAGAGAACTATTCCGAAGAGGGTTGGGCACGGGGAGCTTGAGTGAAAACGAAATCCAGTACTGGGTGTATATCCTCGAAAATTCTGTGGGGAAATTCTACATAGGCTCGACGTGTAATCTAATTGCCCGCGTCGCACAGCATAACGATCCCGAACGAGATCGTACTCATTACACAGCCAAGCACCGCCCCTGGCGCGGCGGCAGTTGGCGAACCTTCCAGGTCAACCAAGAGCGTGTCGCCTGGGCCGGTTAGAATCTTGAAGAAATCCCAATCACTGTCGTTGCTGCTGCTGACAACTCCGTTGAGATAGTCGTAGTAGGCCAGGATTCCCCAGGTGTGCCAGCGGAGCGTTTTGGCAAAGTCATGCAACCATCCGAATGCCGCTCGTTTCGGCTTGTTGCGGATCAGCCTCAAAGTTCGCCTAACGGAGTTTCTCGATATTTTTCTCGTAAAATTGCTTCGGCCAACGGAGTGTAATTCTATGGACCCTGAAAACCCTCAAATTCACGAGCAATTTCTCTCGCTGTTTACGTCCAACGAGGCGGCGATACGGGCCTAACCCCGACAATTCCTATGACAACAAAACTCTCCGTCTCCGTTCTATGCATTGTTGCCACCTTGACGAGCTTCTGCTGGGGTCAAGCTCCCCAGGTCGCGGAACCATCGGACGCGGCCGCGCGGCTCGTTCTGGACCTCGGTTCCGATCTCTTTGAACAACGGGAGAAAGCCAACGCGGAATTGTTGCGGCTGGGAGAATCCGCGTTGCCCGCCCTGGAACAAGGGTTGAAATCCCCGGATGCCGAGATTCGAGCTCGGTGTGCTTTGTTAATTGCTCCTATTCGCGAAGCGAATCGCCAGAAAACCGAGGAGAAACGATTCCGCGAGTTCGTCCAGAGTGGGCTCCGCGCCGGAGGGAAAGCGGCCCCGAATTGGGAGCGGCTCCGGGAACTCGTCGACGGTGACCCCGAGACCAAGACCCTGCTGATCGAACTCCACGAGTACGACCCCGCGTTCCTCAAGCTCGCCGTCGAGCAGCCCGAGCGCATCCCGAAATGGTGCTCAGATCGCCGTTTCGAACTCATGGACGAAGCCTCGAATCTCGCTAAGAATGGCCAAGACCCCAAGCTCATCAATCCGCAGATCCGGATGTACGCGAAACAAGCGTTGGCCCTGCCCGGCGTGGATCTCTACATGCTCGGTCAAACGTACCAGTTCGGGAAATCGTCCGAACTCGACAAAGACCCGGCATTCATCAAGTTGTACCGGCTGCGATTGGCGGATCAGTTCGCACGGCTGTCGGAGCGCGGGTCGATCGATGTGAACGTTGTCAGGGATCTGAGCGAACTGGCTGGCAAGCTCGGGATGCAGCAGGAACTCAAGGACTCAATCCGCCCAGTCGCCGCGGCCGCCGTCGCGAGGGTTCTCAGCGGTCCGTTCGACAAAACAACCCGGTCCGAAGCGTACGCGTTGGTCCGCCTGGCCCAGTCGTACGAGGTCGAAGTGATCGCTCCCGTGGCGTTGAAAGTCGGCCTCTACAAGGAGTTCGACGCCAAGGCGCGGGCGCAGGCCATCGACCTGGTCGGCCGATACGGGAGGGCGGAGCAGATCGAGCCGCTGAACCAGCTGTTGGGCGACAGAACCGAGCTCGCGAAGTTCGGGCAAATCATCATCAACGGCGGCGGTTATTCATCGAACTTGGGCGATGCAGCCCTGGCCGCCATGGTTCGTCTGAGTGGTGGAAAACTCGCCGATTATGGCTTCGGCGACGGCGCAGCAGGGTATTTCGGACGGAGCGAAGAAGAGATCGAAGTGATTCGCCAAAAAGCCATCCAGAAATGGAAAGCCCGTCAGGACTAATTCACGACAAGCTGCCAGGATCCTTTGTTTTTGACTGGCCGATCGTCTCAAGCAGTTGCCAACTGGATGTGCGAGAGACAGGGGCTGCCTTGCCTGCGAGAACTCTCTTGAGAAACGCTCCGGAATACAAATTTCAAACAATAAACAGCAGGCATGAAAGGCTGCAAACTTGCGACTAACAGGCAGTTAAGTTGAACAACAGTTTCGCCTTGTATCAGAATGCCGATCTCACGCCGTAGTAAGCACGATCTGGCTAAACAAACCATCAACCAAGGGAATCAACAATGACATCCAAGCTCATCACCACTATTGGAATTCTTACGATGCTTTTCGCTGTGAGTGCCGTTGCGCAGCAAAAACAGGAGAAGCATCTCGAAGCAGACAAAGCGCTGGCCAAATTTATCGATCTCGAGCAAGACTTTGGCGAAAAGCTCAAGTTTCATTCTCGCGAGGTCGTGACCATGGCGGTGAACGACAAGGTTCCAGGTCTCAATGGCCTCATGTTCATGAGATGGAAGGGAGATGCCCCGAATCATGCAGTGTTGGCCTCCGTGCAGTGGTTCGAGAAGAAAGAGGACTTGCTCAAATTTTACGCTTCATCAACGAAGCAAGAGATCTACAAATTGGGCGCGTTCGAAGGAACTTCGGTCTGGAAGATCAACGAAGACGGAGGCGGCGGCTATTCTTGGACGGATGGCGAGCACATTTTGGTCAGCTTGGGAGGCGCTCCGTCGCCACCCCCGGAAATGGTTAAAGCCTGGTTGGCCATGATTGACAGCAAAGTCGCAGACATCGAAAAGAAAAGAGAGAAAGAACAGATGCCTGCAGATTCACCAAAGAAATAAGCAGGCGAACAAAACGTCTCTCCTAACGCCTGATCGCGGCTGGCACTGGTTAAAAACCTTATGGGTGGCCAAGGTTGTTCGTCAACCGTGCTGGCGCTGCCACAAGAGATTCAACAACTGCGCCGCAAGAGTCACCTGGGTATGACGGGTGTTGGGGCGACGAGCTAGCCGCCCACGCAGTTGTGATTGATCAATTGATGCCAAGATGACCTCGGGCAGCGCGATGTTAACAGTAATAGAGAATTCCACTCAGTCGCTCACGGCATTCGAGTCAACGTTGGTGTGCCGAGGTAAGGGTAGGGCGATTCTTCCAGTCACGCCTTGCCCGCTGTTTCGAGAGATCCGGACCAAGGGCAGCAACCGAACATCAAGGTCGGCATGGTGCCGGGCTGGGCAATTTCATATTCTCGATTTGCTCTTGCTCATTGGTTTGAGCTGCAACTGCACCAGCGGCTGACCTAACTCGGTCCGCGGGGTATCTTTGTTTGCGGGGCAGTGGCCGCAGCCTGAGGCGCAGTCGTGATCCTGCTTCGTAGTCAGGAACGGCCGCACGAAGCGCCAGAGCATCGCTCCCGCCGCGACGGTGACGATTGCTAACGCGGTGTATTGTTGGAGTTCGGGGGACATGTGAGTGTAGTGAAAATAATTCGCGGAATGCTCCAAGGAGGTGAACTCCTTGGCTTTGTTCTTTTAACTTACTCTATCCAGTCATCCACGTTCCAATCTGATACGTCAGCAACGCCGCGACGTAGGCAAGCGCGGTCATGTACGTGAACGTAAACAGCGGCCAGCCCCAACTGCGGGTCTCGCGTTTGATCACGGCCAGTGTCGCCGCGCATTGCGCGCACAGCGAAAAGAAAACCATCACCGAGAGCGCAACCGGCAGTGTGAACACTTTTTGATTCGTGCCATCCCAGGTCGCTTCTTGCAGCTTCTTCTCCATCGCGGTGCGGCCTTCGTCTTCTTCGGTATCGACGTCTTCGCCCAGATCATAGATCACGCCGAGGGTGCCGAGGACGACCTCGCGCGCGGGGAACGACGCGATCACCGCGCAGCCGAGCCGCCAATCCCAGCCCAGCGGTTTCACGACCGGCTCGATGAAATGACCCGCGCGGCCGAGGTAACTCATCCGCCGCGCCATGCCGAGTTGATGCTTTTCGTATTCGGGGTGATCGGGATTCAGTTCAGCGGCTTGGTCGCTGAATTCCTTTTGTCGGGGATCGTTGCCATAGAGTGTGATTGATTGTGCTTCGAGTCTGTCTTGGATCTCCGCCAAAGCATTCGTCACTTCCGGCGAATCCTTGCCATCGCCGTACGGATAATAAAGCGCGGCCCAAATCAGAATCGACACGGCGAAGATCACCGTGCCGGCGTTCTTGATGAACTGCCAGGCCTGATGCACCATGCGGATCAGGGCGATCTCAAGCGACGGCCGTTTGTACGCCGGGAGCTCCATGACGAACGGCGGGGTCTCGCCTTTCAGGATCGTCCGCTTCAGGATCAACGCCACAGCGACGGCGGCGAGAATGCCGAGCAGGTACATCGATAAAAAGACGACGACCGAGAGTGGAATGAAACCAAGGAAGTAAATGTCACGCGGAATGAACGCGCTCGTCAGCAAGTAATACACCGGCAAGCGCGCCGAGCAACTCATCAGCGGCGCGATCAGCATCGTCGTCAGCCGGTCGCGGCGATTTTCGATCGTACGCGTCGCCATGATGCCCGGAATCGCGCAGGCGAACGACGAGAGGAGCGGGATAAAGGACTTGCCGCTCAGCCCGACGCGCGACATGAGCCGGTCCATCAAGTACGCCGCGCGGGCCATGTAGCCGCAGTCTTCGAACAGCGCGATGAAGAGAAACAGCAGCATGATCTGCGGTACAAAGACCACCACCCCGCCAACGCCAGCGATCACGCCCGAGGTAAGGAGCGACCGCAACGCCCCCGGTTCCATGTTGTTCTCGACCAATTCCGTGAGCTTGCCGAAGCCCGTGTCGATGAGCGTCATCGCCGGCTCGGCGGCCCAGAAGATCGTCGAAAACAGCCCGACCATCATCAGTCCAAAGACGACCAGCCCCCAAAACCGATGCGTCAAGACGCGATCCAACCGATCGCTCCACGTCACTGGCCGTTCCGCCGCGCGTGTCGCGACGCCGGCCAGTTGCTTGCCGATCCAGCCATAACGAGCAATGGCTTCGGCGTGATTCAACGGCAGCGAACCAGTCGATAGTTCCGTGCGAACTTCGGCCAGTTCACGTTGCGTTGCCGCGTTGGTCGATTCCCAGACACTGTCCAAGTACCCGCTCGTGTCGAGCAAGCTGCGCTCGATCAGAAACAGCGGCCAGCGCTCGCCCGTGTCGCGTTCGACGGTCGCCTGCAGCCGTTCCGCAGCGGTGTGAATTTGTGGAGGCAGGACCTGCACCGGAGCGGGCTTTGGCTGATCGACCGCAGCGAGTATCGCGCGGCGCAGTTCTTCGAGCCCGCGTTTTTGGTTGGCTTGAATCTCGACGACCGGCGTGCCGAGCCGTTCGGCGAGCAGCTTCGCATCGATTGTGATCCCGCGCTCGCGGGCGACGTCGCCCATGTTGAGCGCCACGACGACAGGCAATCCGAGCGACAAGAGCTGCGTCGTGAGAAACAGATTCCGCTCAAGATTCGCCGCATCGACCAACGACACGACAACGCGCGGAATGCCATGCTCCGCCACGCGGCCCAGCAGCACATCGACCGCGACCATTTCATCCGGCGAGCGGGGGCTCAGGCTGTAGGTCCCGGGCAGATCGACCAGCGTAAAGTCGCGGCCCCCGAGATGCAGCGTCGCCGATTTCTTTTCGACGGTGCAACCGGGGTAATTGCCCGTCTGTTGAAACACGCCGGCCAGCGCCGTGAAAAGCGTCGATTTGCCGGTGTTGGGGTTGCCGAGCAAGACCACCGTCGGGTGAGAAGCGATCACAGCGGTCATGCGGGCGGGGGCGTGTGAGTGGGGTGTGTCGTAGCCAAGGTCGTGAGACCTTGGAGGTTTCGTAGTGGGTCATCCAAGGTCTTACGACCTTGGCTACAGGTTAATCGCGACGCGCGCGGCTTCGGTCTTGCGCAGACTTAGTCGATACCCGCGCAGTTCGAACTCCAGCGGATCGCCGAGCGGCGCTTTGCCGATGAGCGTGACCGTGGTGCCGGGGATGAGTCCCATCTCGAGCAACCGCGCGCTGATGCTATCCGTGCCAGCGAGTTCGCTGACGGTTCCTGTTTGACCGATGCGCAACTCGGCGAGCGTCGTTTTCGAGACGGTCTGAGGAGCTTCGTAGGGATTCGTCATGTGCTTATCAAACTTCCCGAATTATTTGGTCGTAAAATTTTATAGATCGCTTTTGCGCAGTTCGTCCGTAACTTTATAGACGCCCTGGCTTACGCCTCGGGCTTCTATTGGCTTCGGTCTCACTGAGGTTCCACGAGAACCTGCAACGGCCCATCGGTGCGTAGGCAGAGCGTTTGTTCTCCGAGCCGCAGGATGCACGGACTGCCGCCGCGCACCATCCCGACCGTCGCTCCCTGACACAGCCCCAGTTCTTGCAGCCGCAAAACTTCGCCCTGGTCGCCGTGCAGCGCAACAATTCGTCCTGTATCGCCGGGGTTGAGCAATTGGAGCGGGATCAGGGGGAGCATAGGCCAGAATTGAGAATGAGTCTCATTACTGACTCCATTCTAATGCGTTTTCTGCAGCAAACAAGGGAAGGGGCGAATTCTCTTACCGGTTAGCCGCGACGCGAAGCGGAGCGCTCCTCTGCGAGTCGCCGCTAAACGGCTGGAAACGCGCGCTCGATCGCCGCGAGAATCGCCAGTGTGCGGTCCTCGGTGAACGGCGGTGTGCAGACTTGGACGCCGACGGGCAAACCCGCGCTGCCGGTCTCAACGACCCGAGCGTGTTCATCGAGCAAGTCGTGAACCTTGCGGTCGGATTCCTCGCCCAGTTCAACGCTTGTGACGGGCACGACGCCGGCCGGCCAGTCGAGGACACTCGGCAGGTAACAACTCCCCGCGGCAAAACCGAGATACTCGCTGGTGCCGTGCGTCAATGCCGGCAAGGCATGCGGCGGAAAGAGCAGGGCGCTAAATCCGTGCGTGTTGAACTCGCGCCAAAAGCTTTGGCGGTAGTTGAGCGCCTGGAGTTGCAAGTCCCAAAGAGAGCGGCAGGAACGAGGGCCGGCGGCTGACAGAATCCGACTCACCCGAGTGCTTTGAAATTCTCGCTGCCATAACGCCAGCAGCCAGCGTAGCGGCTTGGGCAGACTCGCGAAGTGGATCAGTTTCCGTACTCGAAAGTCCACTGGCTCATCACGCAGGAGCGCGCGAAACCCGGCCCCACCATCGGCGCTGAGCAACCCAAAGTAGAGGTCCAGCACCTGGTTCATGCGCGGCGGCTGCCAAGGAATCAGTTCCGCGCCGGCTTCGCGGAGCGCGTCGCGCGCCAACTCCACCGCGCGGCGGATCGCGGGCGCGACCTGAAAATCTTCGGCCTCTGTCCACCAAGCGATCTTCAGCCCTCGCAAGTTGACCGCGCGATAATCGGCCCACGGCACTGGCGGTTGGTCGCTCGCGCGTTCGCTGTGCGGCCCGAGCCACACGCGCATCAGCAGGTCCAAATCTTCAACCCGGCGGGCGAGCGGACCGGAGACGACGCGGATTTCATGCTGGCCGTCGAAGCTGCTGAGCATGCCGGCATTGTTCAAGCGGCGGCTCGTTGGCTTCAAACCGGCGATGCCGCAGCTATGCGCGGGCATGCGAATGCTGCCGCCGAGGTCGGTGCCGAGGCCTCCTGCCGAGCAGAAGGAACCGATCAATGCGCCTTCGCCGCCGCTGCTGCCGCCGGGGCTACGCGCCGGATCGAGCGGGTGCAGCGTCTTGCCGTAGAGCGGATTGTCCGCTTCGTGGAACAGCATCAATTGCGGTACGTTCGACTTGCCGATCAAGAGCGCATCGGCCGCACGCAGCGCGGCCACGAGCGGCGCATCGTGATCATCACGATCTGCCGCGCGATAACGCAAGCCCATTGTCGAGGGCGTGCCGCGGAGCGCGAAACAATCCTTGACCGAGATCGGCACGCCGGCCAATTCGCCGAGCGGTTCTCCCCGTGCGCGGCGCGTGTCGAGCAGCTTGGCCTGCTGTTCCGCTTGGTCCCAATTCGGAAACACGAGCGCATTCAAGGAGCGGCATTTTTCATTTTGCCGGCGATAGGCCGTGAGAATCTCCACGGCTGAATAATCTCCCCGGCGAAACGCCCGGTGCAATTCCATGGCCGACAACCGACACGGATCGCCCGAGCCAAGTTGTCGAATCTCGCTGCCCGCCGGAAGGTTGAGCACTGGTTTGTGGGGATAGATGACGGGTGTTCAGCTAATTTGCAAAGCGACGCGTTAGAGAGGGCGACAAAATCAATGGTCAACACGAAATAATTAGCCCCCGGTCAATGACCGGGGGAGCAGGCCATCGCGTATGAATACGTTCTGGGAGCATGTTGATGGCGAAACTTGTAAAATATTAACAATCGTCCCACGACACGCTCTCCCCCCCCGTCATTGACGGGGGGCTAAATGGAAAAGCACAATTTCATAACGGACGCATCGGGTTGGGATAGAAAAAAAAGTCCATCGATCGATCCATCGATGGACTTTTGTTGCTCTTTGATCAAGGTTGTTGAGTCATCCGTTATTCGCCAAACGGATCATCCAACGGTTTCTTCGCTGGTTCTGGCAAGGGGGCCGGCGCCGGCGGCGTGCCCGCGTCGCCGGCCGGTGCCGCGGCCGGTTTTTCCATTTCGCCGACACTGACCCAGATCACGCGTTCCGCGGGTCCAGGGTAGCCGGGGATTTGTTCCATAGGCTTCTCCACGATCACGCCGAGGACGGTGACTTTGCCATCGGCATTCGGCACCAGCGGATGCTCCGAAACGACGGTCAGCTTCTGATCGGCCGTTCCGGGAACATCAAGATTGGTCCGATGATACTTGCCCGCTGGCTCCGTGGTGCCGGGGATGCCTTGCAGCACGATGCCGTTGTTGCGTTTCTCAAGCGGCATCGTGAGCCAGAACCTTGTCAGATTAGTCAGCTTCGGAGTATTGGGGTCTGACGAAATTTTCTGCGATAACTTTTGCAATGTTTCCTGATTTGCCTTGGCCGCTTCAGGTGTCTCTCCGATCGACTTCAGTTGTCCCGCGACTTCGCCGATGTGGCCCAACGCTTTGTAAACGCCGGCTTGCAGTTTGGCTAGCTCTTTGGGATCCTCCGGCGGTGCTGCCAGAGCTGCAGACGCGGCTTCAAGATCGGTCAGGCTTTTGGCCAATTCTTCGGGAGCAAAACTTGCCCCTGCCAACATCAATGGCCCATTCGGCTGCGTAGGAGCTACCGGCGGATCGACCGGCTTCGGAGTCAAAGGGTCAACCGGATCAGGTGTCAAAGGAACCGCGACCTCGGGCTTCACCAGCATCTCGGGTTTGATCGGAGCGTCGTTGCCAAAGACATCGGTGGGATTCGGAGCCGGCGTGATTGGTGTTTCAACACCAGGAATATCGGCGGGCTTCAACGGTGCGTCGTTTCCAAACGCGTCCGGGACATTCGTTGCCGGCTTGGGAACTTCCGTATTCTCGGGCGGAACCAACGGGGTCATCGGATCGACCGCCGGAGTTTCCGGCATCGGCGTGCTGGGGTCAGTGCTTGGCGGGGCGGGAACGACGTTCATATCGCCCGAGCCATTTTCGGTGCTCGGAGGACTCCCTTCGTTCATGGGATCCATGTTCTCGGGAGTCGTGTTGTCGCCGCTGTTGTTCTCGGGATTGGCCGGCGGATTGTTGCTGGCGACGGGTTTCTGGGCTTTCAGCTTATCAGGAACGAGCATCTGCATGCTCTCGGGGAGCATGTTTGCAACATGGAAAGGATCTTTTTCCAACGCCCACATCAAGATGCCGAAATAGGCGATGAGAATACCAAAGACACCGCCCCCGACGACGCCGATCATCATCGGAACGATGCCCGATTTTTTCTTGCGCCGTGGCACGCCGGTGGGGATGCCTTTGAGTCCCGTGCCGAGCGCCGCGGGTGAAATGGCGGCTCCTGTATCGGCCGATTCATCGGGAGTGAGATTGAACTCGCCATCGCCCTCGGCCGGAACATCGATGTATTTGCCATCTTCGCTAGTCGTGCGGAGAGCTTCGACATCCGGGTTATCGTCAAAGCCAAAGAGATCATCGTCCTCGGACTTTGCCGCGTGCCCGCGTCCGATTATGGCGCCTTGGCTATCGGAATCTTCGTCCAAGAAATTGTCGCCAAACGACACGCCGCCGAGTGGCAGCGTCGGAGAGTCTTCGTCCACGACCAGCGTATCGCTCGAAGCGACGGCAAACTCGTTGAAGTCCTCGCCCGCCGCGCCTGCGCCGGCTAAAGCCGGCGTGTAGTCTGGAACGGCACTGCTCGGACCATCGATGAGTTCGAGCTCCGGCGGTTCCGCGGCGAGCATATCGCTAAGTTGAGACTCCATCTTGCAACGAGGGCAGCGGACCCAACTCTCGGGTTCGGCCGCCGCGGGGACGCGGACACGAGCCGAACAACGCGGGCAATGTTCAATCGACATGAGACCAACTCCCTAACGGATCAAGAGAAGCGCAGACGGCGATGAGTGTTTCGCGTCTGGGTGGTTGTTTTGTTCCAATCGACGGCAAATCTTATAGCCGCTCTGGCAACGGCAAAAATGTCGCATGTTTGGCGAACCGAATGGTTCGGCCATGCCTGATCGACGCACTCTTCCAGTTTAACAACGCGACGATTCAAACTTCCAGCGGTTTTTGCCCAAAGTCCGATTTTTCCGGCTTTTCGGGATAGACATAGCTTGGATTTCAACAAGTCAAATCGCTATGACGCAAGCGTAGGGGTACATTTACGCTTGCGTCATAGCGATTTCTTTCAGGACACGGCGCTATACGAACATTCTACGATTTTGAGCGCAGCCCATATACCTCGCCGAACTTTCCGCGGAGATGCCGCATCAGCGCCGCGGAGCTCAGCGGCTGGCCGGTGACTTTTTTGATGAGGTCCGGGGCCGAAAAGTTCCTCCCCCGGCGATGCAAATTCTCGCGCAGCCAGCCCAAGAGCGGGGCAAAATCGCCGCGGCGGAATTGAGCCGCCAGGTCGCCTAACTGCGCGGCGGCCGCTTCGAGCAATTGCGACGCCAAGAGATTCCCCAGCGTGTACGTCGGAAAGTAGCCCATCAGGCCCGAACTCCAGTGGACATCTTGCAGCACGCCCAGCGCCGCGTTCGGCGGCGTCAGACCCAGGTCACGCTGGTAGCGCTCGTTCCACGCCGCGGGCAGATCGGCAACCGAGAGTTCGCCGTTCAACAGCGCGAGTTCCAACTCGAAGCGAATCAAGATGTGCAGGTTGTACGTCGCCTCGTCGGCTTCGACGCGAATGAACGACGGCGCAACCCGATTCACCGAGCGATAAAACTCGTTGACCGCGACGCCGTTCAACGCCGCGGGAAAAGCTTCTTGCGCGAGCGGCAGGGCGTACTCCCAAAACGCGCGGCTGCGCCCGACCAGGTTTTCCCACAGCCGCGATTGCGATTCATGCACGCCGAGCGACAGATACATGCCCGGTCCGCGGCCGTACCATTCGGGCCGCAAGCCTTGCTCGTACAGCGCATGCCCCGACTCGTGTAAGATCCCGAAGAACGCTTCGTTGAAGCCGCGCTCGTTGTAGCGCGTCGTCATCCGCTTGTCGTGCGGACCCATCTCGGTGCAAAACGGATGCGCCGTGACATCCAAGCGTCCGCGCTCGAAATCGAATCCGATCGCGGCGGCGATTTTTTTGCCAAAGGCTTCCTGCGCCGCGCGGGGATACTCGCGGTGCAGCAGTTCATCGCTCGGGGCCGTGCCACGGTCGAGCAATTCCTGGAGGAAAGTCACCAATTCCGCGCGCAAATCTTTGAGCACACCGGAGATGGCATGAATCCGTGCGCCGGGCTCGTATTGATCGAGCAGTGCATCATAGCGCGCGGCGGCATGGCCGTTCACTGGCGCAAGCGTCGGCAAGAGCGCATCCGCCTCTTCGCGTTTGAGCGCGAGCATCGCGCTCAGGTGCGGCGCGAACGCCGCAAAGTCCGCCGCTTTGCGCGCGGCGACCCAGGCTTGCTGCGCGCGAACCTTGGTCCGCGCGAGTTCTTCGACGAGCCGCTTGGGCAATTGCGTGCGCTGCTGATAGTCGCGGCGCGCTTCGCGCAGGACCGTCGCCTCGTCGCTCTCCGCGGGGAGCGTCTGTTCGTAGCCGGCCAGCACCCCGAGCCACTCGGCGATGCGCGGGTCGGTCATCTTTTCATGTGTCATGCCGCTCAGGTACGCCGACTGTTCGCCGCGATATTCAGCCGCGGCCGGCGGCATGATCGTTTGCTCGTCGTACGCAACGAGCGAATCGATCGACGCGAGCAGCGTGGCTGATTGCAGATGGGAATTGAGCTGTTCCCAAGCAGCTTGTTGGGCAGTGTTCATTGGGCGTTAATGTTTTTGAAAGAGCAAGTTACAGAGAAGAAAATTTCAGCTAATTAGATAGTGACAATTAGAGATTGCCTCGAACGAAATCTCAATCCAAAAATAGCGTTCTTTCAGCGCCAACCCAAGCCTATGGATAGTATGTCCATCCGTAGGAGATGCATTCAAAAGAAAATGCGGACTTATTTGGCCTGCGATCCCGCCGTTGCATCAACCGGCGTTTCTTTGGCCGCGAGCTTCGGTTTTTTGGCGAGGATTGTCGCGTAATTCAGGGTCAGGTAATTCGCCCCTTTGTATTCGGTCATCGTTCCCTGAATCGTCCAAGCCAGCGACGTATCGCTGCTTTCTTGGATGGTGCGGAGGACGCGCTCGGCCAGCAGATTCTCGGTGGTGATGATTTGCACTTTGCCATCAGCCGTGGCGAATTGCAGCCGCTCGCCGTTGGTCGAAAAAACGCCTTGAACCTGATGCAGCCGCGTCCCCTCGCGCCAACGGCCGTTCGTTTGATAACCATCGATGCCCGACTTCGCCGCGGGTGCAGCATCAGACGCAGGCGATTTCGCCGCCGGGGGATTCGGCGCGGCATCTTGCGCCGAACTTCCTCGGAATGTGAGCGCGATCACGAGCGCACTAATGAGCAGACCGGCAAGGATATTGAGCATGGGTCTCTCTTTTTTAGCTCGTAGCGTTCGCGAGGGCGTCAAGTGAAATGCAAAAGTTGAAATGCAAAAATGAAAATACTTTTGCATTTTGCATTTTCACTTTTGCCTTTCTCCCTTACCCTGCCGGTTTGGGCAACATGATGCTGTGCAACACGAGTACCGAGCCGATCGAGATCAGCGAATAGCCGACCCACAGCGGCGGCTTGACGATCTTGCCCGGGATCGTCATTTCGGAATTGACGAACATACTTTGGATTGGCGCGTCTTCGGGGGCTTGAAACCGGTTGGCCAGGAATTTGGTGGTCGGCTGGTTCAGCGTAAAGGTGTTGACCATGCGAAATTGCACGCCAAACAACAGCAGCAAGAGCCCGACCAGGAACAGTTGATTGCGATTGAAGTCCATATCACGCCGCGCCTATCAACGGAGCAACCCTGCGCCGATCCCTGGCGTGACGATTCGCATCCCACACGAATCGGCCAGCGGGCCGTTTCAACGGGGAGGGCTGGCATCGAACTTCATCGGCCGCGCCGGGGGCAGAAGCTCAGCGATTCGGACAAAAAACGCCTGATAGGGTTTAGGCAAAGTTGGTGAGCAGATGCTCGAAACGATGCAAGCAATTTCGGTCCGGTTGTAACGGATTTGCGGGATCCCAAGAATCGCTAGCACACCTGATCTTGCTCGGCTTGTCCGCATCGCGTATGTATCCCGGTCTATCACTAGGTTTTCGGCGGCTTCGAAGATCGAAGCCGCCCACCTTTGCCACGGTCAGAGGAGGGCTCGATGCAACGCTCGGCCTATGTATTCATTGTCGCCGCTTTGACGATTGTCAGCTTCTTCGTTGACAAATCGGCGCACGCCGCGGAGTTTCCGTACAACGCCTACATCACCGCGGCCGAGTCGTTTGCCATGAGCGGCCCGGGTATGGCTGGCGAATATCGGACCGAACGCCTTGAGCGCGGCCAGCGCGTCGCCGTGTATCAGCAAGTCCCCGGCTGGTGCGCGATCCGCCCGCCGCATGGTGCGCACAGCTGGGTCGAAGGCAAGTACCTGGAAGTCATCAACGGCGACACCGCGCGCGTCAAAATCGCCAAGCTCCCGTCGTTTATCGGCAGCAACCTGCTCTCGCGCCGTGACAAGTATCAAGTCACCCTCGATGCTGGCGAAATCGTCCAGTATGTCGAGATCACCGAAACGGCGCACGGCACTTGGTTCAAAATCGCGCCCCCCGCCGGCGAGTTCCGCTGGGTCTCGAGTGCCGAACTGGGCCGCGATCCGGCCGGAGACGCTGCCAACGTCGCGGCCACCGGTCCAATCAACACGACACCGATCACGACGACACAGCTCACGCCGCCGCCGTTGACC
>JBGSSS010000197.1:0-49805 GCA_041736895.1 Pirellulales bacterium | reverse complement strand
ACCAGATCCGCTTCCGCGCCGACGGCCAGCTTGCCGCAGTCGTGCCAGCCGAGCGCTGCGGCGTTGCCGGCGGTGATTTGCCACCACGCTTCCGACGCCGTGGGGAGCGTGAACTCCGGATTGCTGAGCCGCGCGATTTTCGCCATTTCGATCATCGCCCGCGCGGTGCGGACCATCGAGCGCTCGGTGCCAGCGCCGATGTCGCTGCCGAGCGCGATCCGCAGCCCTTCGCTGTTCCAACGCGAGCGCGGCATGATGCCGGACTGTAAAAACGTATTCGCCACGGGGCAATGCGCGATCACCGTTTGCGTCGTGCGGAGCAAATCGCGCTCATCGCTCTGCAAGTGAATCCCATGACCCATGATCGTGCGCGGGCCGAGTACGCCGCACTCTTCGTAGACTCGTGTGTAGGTTCGGCCGGGAAAGAGTTGCTCGACAAAGAGGCACTCCGGCTCGGTCTCGGCGAGGTGCGTCTGTATCAGGCTCGCGTGCCGCGCGGCAATCTTGCCTGCGCCGCTCATTAACTCCGGTGTGCAAGTAATCGCAAACCGCGGCGTGACGGCGTATTCGATGCGTGCATGTTTCTTAGGCGCGTACTCCGCCGCAAGCTGCGTACATTCTTTCAACAACTGCTCCGTCTGCCGCATGAGATCGGCAGGCGCGTTGCGGTCCATCAGGACTTGCCCAATCGCCGCGCGGAAGCCAGCCGCCTTTGCCGCTTCAAGCGCGACGCGCGTTGCTTCGGCGTGTAGTGTCGCATACGCCGCGATGCCGGTCGTGCCGAAGCTCAGCAACTGGCGATAAACCTCGTCACAGCGCGCCGCAGCATATGCCGGATCGGACCAACGAGCCTCTTCGGGAAAGACGCCTTGCTCCAACCATTCCAATAGCGACAGCCCATCGAAGCCCAGGATGCGAAACTGCGGCAGGTGCAAATGCGTGTCGATGAACCCCGGCATGACGACGCAATCGTCGCCGCCGAGATCGACCGGTCCCGGCGGCTTGCCGAGGGCCACTTCGGTAATCCGGCCGCCGTCGACGTGTAGCCAACCCAGCGCAAGCTGGACATGCCGCCCGCCGATCGGAAGGTCGGCCGCCGCGAAATCACTGCCCGGCAACATCAACCAACCGGCGACACGCATGAGGGAAAGAATGCAGGAGGAAGGAGGAAGAAGTCAGGAGAAACTTGTGATCGCGAAATTGTACGGGGTTGGGCAATGCGGCCTTATTGTAGTCAGAAGGGGCTAAGGAATATCGCTGCCAGCACGGCGAGTCGGTAGTGATACCGTTTGGAAAATGATTTTCAAAATTTTCAGATCAGCGCACGAAAAAAACCGGAGGTGTCTCATCAGTGTGTTGTCGGTAAAACCGCCAGCCTTAAGGAATCATTGGTTTGATGTGGATTTCCTTCATAGAGCTTGGCGGGATTCGCCGCGTAAGAACGCGGATCAGCTCGCGTGCTCTTTCGCGCTCAAGTTTAACGCGTATCATTCTTTCGCGCTCAAGTTCAACGACGATGCCGCATGACACAGCCAGCAGCGTCAAGACGACGAATATCGTTCTCAGACTAAATTGGAAGCGGCGGAAGGGGATCATTCTTACAACAGTCCCTTGAACAAGCAGTCCATCGCCCTCAATGGGCGTAGGGCCACTTGGATGAAGATCGAAGTTGGACCGTGGGTCCGGCGGCAATTCAGGCACTAAGTCTATCCTTAACGCCGGGCCGATCTGGTCGAGCCGTGGAAGAAAGAACCACGAACCGCCCAGGCCGTTTCAGGTCGCCGCGTAGCTAGCGCAGCGACCAACCGACCAAGGGAAATTCTAAGACCCGCATAAATTACGTGCCAGAGTTAGGCCATTTTTCAAACGGTATCACTACCGGCGAGTCCCGCCACTGGTTCGGCGGGGGGGACTTTGCTACGCTACTGATTCCCGTCTGGCCCGTTGAACCCCGCTTTTCTTCGCCATTTCTTATGTCCGCTGTCGCTGAATTGCCGCAACCGATTGCCGGGGTGAGTCCGCCGGAGCTCAAGGAAACGACGATCATGACCATCTGGCCATCGATCGCCGCGACGGGTCTGGGCCAAATGCTCGGGCGGATGTTTCAGATCAAGGCCGGCGTCTGGGTCTTCACCGTGGGTAACTTGATCGCGCTCGCGTCGATTCCGCTCGTCGTCGGGCTGATCATGCACAGCCTGATCTTCAATTTCCTCGCGGCGATTCCCGTGATTGGTCTCCCGTTTGCGCTGATTGCCGGAACCGTGCAGCGATATACATTGACCAATCGCCGCGTGATGATCGCCAGCGGTTTGTTGCCGAAGCCAACACAGTACGTCGATCTCGACCGCTTCGATACGATCGAAGTTGTCGTGCACCCCGGCCAAGAATGGTACCCGGCGGGCAACCTGATTTTCCGCAAGGGCAAGGTCGAAACGTTTCAGCTCCGTGGCGTCCGCCGCCCGGAAACCTTCCGCCAAACGATCATGAAAGCCCGCGACGCCTACGTCGGCGTGAAGAAGGCGATGGGGTAATTTCGTAGGTCAGGCTTTAGCCTGACCCGCTTAGCCGGAGCGTCCACGCCCGGCGTCATGGTGTAGATCAAACTCTCCGACCAACGCCCAACGCCTCATCCCCAACGCCCACACATGGAAGAGTGGATCAAAAGTCTGGTCTGGTATGCGGTGATTGGATTAATCGCAGGGTTCATCGCGGCGCGGGTCATGAAACTCCGCGGGAATCCTCTCTACTACATGCTACTCGGCGTGGCCGGGGCGATCATTGGCGGCGTGCTCTTTCAGATCCTTGGCAGCATTCTGAGCTTTATGTTCAATCTGGTCGTCGCCACGGTCGGCGCGATCATCTTGATCCTGCTCTGGCGCGGCTATCAGTCGAAGAAACGCTGGCGGTAAGAGCGCTTTCTTTCTTGCAGGACGTTTAGCGGCGACTCATAGCGATGCGTCAATCAACGCAGAGGAGCGTTTTCGTCTTTACAACGACTCTTAATAAAACGTCCAAATTCTCGTTAGAGCGAAAAAAGTTCACGGAAGTTACAAAAATTTCTGTCCGGCAAGGTTCGGTTGCTCCGCCTTGGAGAGGGTGAATCGGCCGGTCACGAGATTCGGCCCGCGCCTACTCAATACAACAGCTAAACTAGAAAGGCTTATCATGAACACGACAGCAAAATGTACGCTTACCAGCTTGTTTTTCGCGGCTTCCTGCTTGGTTTGCGTCGCCGCGACGAACGCGGCAGACTTGCTCGGCAAGCGGGCGGCCGGTTGGGCCCCTTCGAACAATAGCCAACCTCAAGTCCAGCAGCAGGCGATCCGACGACCGATCGTCCAGAATCCTGTCGTGCAGCAGCCGATTCAGCATGCCGGCGGCGGTCCGCGCCTGCTGACGGTGCAGCCCCGGAATCAAAACACCGTGGAATCGGAACGGGCTCCGCACACCCCGACTCGCCAACCCGGCGGAGGGCTAGTCGCCCGGCAAACGATGGTCGCCACCGTGGAGTTCGACGTCTTTACCGCCGACGGCAGGCACATGAACTTCAAGCGCAATTACCCCACGCACACCCTGAACGAAGCGACCGGACAGATGGTTCCGGTCAACTGGCAAAACGACTTGAACTATCACCTGAATTGGATGCGCCAACGAGGCCATCAAGTCGCCGAGCAAGTTATCAACAACACGCCAACGACGGTCATCGACCGCGCCCCGGGCATGGACGCCGGTCCGACGAACTAACGACTTCCATTTCAAAGAAACCAACTTCGCGAGCCTCGGCCTAAAAGCCGAGGCTCGCTGCATTTGGTAGTCGTATTACTCGGGGTGATCGGGAACGCAGCTCAGCGGAGGACCCGGAACGTTGATAGCGAGCCTTGAATTCTTTTTCATTGTTTTTCGTTGCTCTTAAAGAACCTCAAAAGCTCGGGGTCAACTCTTCTGGTTTCTTACTTCGTTCGTCCTGGCCACTCAGTAAAGCGCTGAAAAGCCCTAAAAAACGGCCAAATCTAGGCTAAAGCGCCGAAACGATGTAAATGTTACAAGAATTTTTGTCCGGCAAAGTCCGATTCTTTCGCCTTGGTAAGTGTGAAGCAAGGACAACGCGATTCGCGCGAAGCCAAAAACGCTTCTTTCAAATAGATACTCAAACACTTCAATCGGAGACAGAATCATGTTTCGCAATCTGTTGATCGTCGGGGCCTTGTTCGCGGCAGTGACCCTGGGAATGGCCTCGACCGCTTCGGCTCACGGGCCGCATGGCGGACACAATCATGGCGGCTTCGGCGGCTACCCGAGCTTCCACAACACCTCGCACTATCACTACCATCCTGGTCAATTCCAACGCCACGGAAATCACTTTCACTACGTCCCAGGTCACTACGACCTGCACCGCACGGGTCACTGGCACTGGTAAGCGATCGCGGAAAAGAAACGCTTAAAAAATGGTTTTTACAATAAGTATAGATCCAAATCGATTATCAAAAACATAAAGCTAGACAAATAAGAGGCCGCCGCAGCGATGCGGCGGCCTCCTTTATGCGCCGGCAGAAATGCCTCTAAGCCCAGGAGCTCCGCCCCCTGGAAAGTTGTTGCTCCAGGGGGCGGAGCCCCTGGGCTTAGAGGATCAAATCCTCCGAATTCGTCGTTGCTCTGATTCATAGCCAAACTCTGCTACAGCGCCATAATTTTGTAAAAGTTACAAAATTTTTGTCCGGCTCAGGCTGTCGATTTCGCAAGGAGTATTAGCAAGCAAGCTTTGACCGCGTTCCATCACGGGAAGCACGGCTGTGTTATTTGATATAAGGAGTCGGACAATGATTCGTCATCTCTGGAAAGCGGGCATCGCTCTCGTCGTTCTCACCATTGGTCTCACGGCTACTGCCCAAGCGCAGTACGGTCTCTACAGCAACGGCATCGGCGCCGGCGTCTACAGCCGCGGGGTCAACTACGGCGGGTACAGCACTTACCGGTACAACAGCTACCGGCCCTACACCACGTACTACGGCGGCGGCGGACCAGTCTGGCACGATACGAGCCATCTCCACTATCACCCCGGTGGATTCGTGCCGCATCGCAATCACTACCACTATGTGCCGGGCCACTACGATGTGCATCGCACGGGCCACTATCACTGGTAAGCAAAGCAACGGGGCCGGAACAGAGAGCAGGATGCCGGGAGCAATCCCGGTGTCCTGTTTTTTGCGCATTGCTAAACCGCAAGCGTGGGGGTGGAAGAACGATTCGCCCTCGCTGACGCGTCGGGTTAGGATTTCGCCAATTCACCGAGAATCAGCCGCAGTCCCGTCGCCGCATATTCGACGGGCAAGCATGGCGTATCCGCCGCATCGTGCAACACCTGGCTCACATCCAGCGGGACGTGCAGAAAGAATGCCTGTGTGCGCAAGCCGCGCACCGCCGCTTCGTGCAGCGAGTAGTAGAGCAGCGCATTGCACAAGAACGTGCCGGCATGATTGCTCACTTCGGCTGGGATGCCCGCCGCGCGCAATGGCGGCAACCATTGGTCCAACGGCAGCGTTGTACGATAGGCCGCGGGGCCATCGTCGAGCAGCGGGACATGCGTTTGCCCGCGCAAGCTTGTGTTCAAGCCCGTCGTCTCGAGCCGCAAGCGCCCGCTGCCGGGGGCTTGGCCGAGATGGATCGCGTAGTCCGGCTCGGCGAGCAGGTCCTGCTGCAACAGTTCGCGGGCCTTCGCATAATCAACCGGATAGAGCCGCGTTGTGATCTTCAAGTTTTCCGGCAAGCTGCGTGTCAACTCGACCAGCGTCAGCCAACTGGCATTCACCGGAAAGCGGTCATACGGTTCAAAAGCCGTGAGCAGAACGGATTTCATTCAGTGCCGGAGTAAAAAATGTAGCCAAGGTCGTGAGCCCTTTCGTAGCCAAGGTCGTGAGACCTTGGATGAGCGAGAGTGATCGACGTCAGCTCTAACGCCCTGAAGTCTCACGACTTCAGCTACTGGGAACGCGGAGGCATCAAAAAAGCTCCAGCTGCAATAATACAGCGGGAGCTTGGAACTTCAATCGGCAGCGCTGAAGTCTCACGACTTCAGCTACGCGAACTAACGAAGGGCTTAGCCTTTCTTCTTCCCGCCTTGACCTTCCACCACCGAGGTAATACCCGGCATCGCGTGGGGGTACATCCCGTCGGGACCCGGTTTGACTCGGGTTTCGGCGTCAAAGGCGAAGCTCGCCGGCATGATGTCAACGCCTTCGTTGAGCGCCCGGTCCATCGTCAGTTCAACACCCGAGTAGGTACACATCCGGCCGAGGATCGCCGTCATGCTGCTCATCGCGCCGTATTCGGCTTCGTTGATCGGCTCGCCTTTGGCGATGCTGTCGAGGAGGTCCTGATGCTCGACCTGGTACGGGTTGCCGGGCTTGCCTTTCTTGGCGATCTTGCCGTCGAACTTCCAGTCGCCGTCCTTGCCGCCAGTGATGTTGTGGCCGCTGATCGTGGACTTGCCATGGCTTCCTTGGACGTGCTCGCTGACGCTTTGGAAGCAGCCCGGGATGTGGCGGCATTGGCTGAACATCTTCGAGCCGTCGGCGTATTCAAACTCGACAAAGTGATGGTCGAATGTTTCGCCGTAGTCCTTGCCGATGCGGACTTGCACGCCGCCCATGCCGTTGGCCTTGACCGGAGCGCCCCCCTTGAGCCAGTTGATCACGTCGAGATTGTGGATGTGCTGTTCGACGATGTGATCGCCGCAGATCCAAGTGAAGTAGTACCAGTTACGCAGCTGATATTCCATCTCGGTCAGCTTGCGCCCGGCTTGCTTTTCGAGTGACTCGCGTGATTTGGTCCATGGCGTCGTGCCGTTCCAATAGACACGGGCCGTGTGAATATCGCCGATCGCGCCGTCTTGCAGGCGGGCGATCGTTTCGATGTACGCTTGCTGATGGCGGCGTTGCAACCCGACGCCGACGCCGAGTTTCTTTTCCTTGGCTTCCTTGGCCGCGGCGAGTACCTTGCGCACGCCGGCCGCATCGGTGGCGACGGGCTTTTCCATGAAGACGTGCTTGCCGGCCTTGACCGCTGCTTCGAATTGCATCGGGCGGAAGCCCGGCGGCGTAGCGAGGATCACGACATCGACGCCGCTATCGATCGCTTTTTGAAAGGCGTCGAAGCCGACGAACTGGCGTTCCTTCGGCACATCGACTTTGGCCGAGTGCGATTTCTTGAGGCCGTTCAAGCTGCTCGTCAGACGATCTTCGAAGAGATCGCCCATCGCGAAGATTTTGACTGGATGGCTCGAGGCGAGCATGTCGCTCGCGGCGCCGCTGCCGCGTCCGCCGCAGCCGACGAGCGCGACCTTGATTTCGTCACTCGACGCCGCGTGGGCAAACCGCGACGTGGCGGTCATGCCGGCGAGTGCGCTGCCGGCGACGATGGAACTGGTCTTCAAAAAGTCCCGGCGATTGGCCGGCAGAATAAGCTCGCTCACAAACAAACTCCTCTGATTGAAATGATGACGCGCGAAAAAGGCGGGACGCGCCGGATGGTCTTCTCCCCAAAAACGTCCCCTCAGTTTAATGCAGCCGACGCCGGGATGCGAGTATTTTTCTTTGCTGATGATGAACCTAAGCCCAGGGGGTTTATCCCCCTGTGAAACAGCTACCCAGGGGGATAAACCCCCTGGGCTTAGATTTACGTTTACAAACCGCCTGCATTCTCAGTTCTTGATGTACCAATACTTGTCGATTTTCTGGAACTTGATATCGCTCTTCCGCTCGACTGGCTCTTTGAGCTCGAACGTCGCCACGGTTTTGTCTTCGCTCAGCGTAGGCGTAATACCTTTCACGGCGGTCAACACCTTGAGAAGTCTCTCGGCCTTCTTTTCGCCAAACGATTTCGCAAATTCAGCCAACGGCTTGTCGGCCGTCAGCTCTGCGAATTGCTGCGGCGGGACAAAGGCCTTGAGCAGCCCTTCGTAATCCTTCTTTTCCAACAAGCGAATCGCTTCCGGAATCGCCGTGTCGAGACTCTCGCGCGGGTCGGGTTTATCTTCGGCGCGTAAATCCGAGACAGCCATGCCAACGACGCAAAACAGACTAAGCAGGTAACGCATGATAACCTTTCTGGAAAAAGTGATTCACGACATTGGCGAGACTACTTGATGTACCAGAACTTTTCTTCTTTCACGAACGTGACGACTTTATGAACATCGACCGCTTCTTTGAGTTCATAAACCGCGCGCGTTTCGTCCTCGTTCAAACCCGGCTTCGTCCCTTGGATCTGCTTCAATATTTTGAGGGCGTTGGGAAGGAACGCTTCGATTTCTTTGGCCACTTCTTCGATTGTCTTATTTTCCAACCTTTGCTGGAGCTCCTTGGGCGGGAGAACAAACTTGATCAAGGCTGCCGTATCCTTGGCTTCGATCAGCCGAATCGTCTCCGCGATCGTCGTGTCGAGCTTCTCGCGCGGGTCGGGTTTTTCCTCGGCGCGCAAAATACTAACAGCGGCAAACAACAAACAGATCGGGATTAGCAAAAAACGCATTGTTGAATTCCTTGTGAAAGTGCCTGCTTTTTCCTCGAATCAATTCTTTTGCTGCATGAGGACAGTGCTAGTGGCAACGCTCTCCGCGACATTAATCAGCCACAAACCTTGCTGCATCTCAAAGATGAGTGTATGCCGGAAGCCAGGCTGATTGATCGCCGGAAAAGTCGCGATGGTTTTGGCTGCGTTGTAAGTCGGAGTCATGGTTTTAAACTCTTTCCAAATCGCTACTTGCTTTTTGCGGTGTGCCTCGAATTCCGGGCTAGCGCTGAGATTTTTAATTTCCTCGGCCGAGGCCCGCTGCAACAGGTCTGCGCGATCTTTCGGCCGGATGCTGTCTTGAATGAATTTGCCGAGATCCTTTTGCTCGAACGACGCTATCGCATGATCCAGCGCCGATTCGACCGTCGCCCGCGGGTCGGGTTTTTCCTCGGCGCGCAATGCGGAACCGAAGGAAACGAGGCCGATTGACAACAACATCATGAGTCGCATGATTGCACTTGTAGTAATGATGGGATTGGTGAAAGATCGTCTGCCGCTACTCTTTGCTTTTAACAGGGTCTTTTACTTTTTGGGCGCTATCTTTGATGCTGATGTACCAGAGGTTCCCTTCTTTGACAAACGTCAGCCGTTCGGTTTTGTCCCCTTTTTGGAGATCAGGAAATTTGGCTTCGGTTTTCGCCTCGTTGTACGTCGGCGTCTTGGTTTTGAATTCTTTCCAAGTCTCGAGTTGCTCCTTGGACTTGGCTTCAAATTCCGGATTCGTCGAGGCGAGTTTCACCAACTCCTCGACCGTCATGCCACGCATCTGCTTCTCCAGGTCCGTGGGCGAATAACACTCCTTGATCAACTTGACGTGCTCTTTTTTCTCCATCAATGCGATGCAGTTATCAAGCGCCGACTCGACCGTCGCCCGCGGGTCGGGTTTTTCCTCGGCGCGAGCGAAGCTGCCGATGCAGCAGATCAAAAACAAGGGAAGAAGGGTTCGCATGAATCGTTCCTGGAAAAATTTGGAAGCTGGTCATTGTTTTGGTACTGATCCCAGTCCCGCAAGAGATCGGCAGAGGAATGTAGGCAGAAGAACGTTTCTGATTCATTCTCCTGCCTTCATTACTCTGCCACGCTCTCCGGGAATTCGTCTATGCTTTGTTTCTTATCTCGGAACTTCGCCGCGATCGCCACTTGTCAATTATCCATTATCCATTGTCAATTACTCTTACTCTTTCTTCTGCGGCTTCCCAATGCACGGCCATTGCATTCGGGCTTCTTTGCCTTCGATGTCGAAGCCGAGGTCCCAAATCTCCTTGATCTCCTTCTCGCTCGGGACGACACTTGGCCGCACGACCCGGAACCCGCTGAACTGCGCGTCGGTATGATACCACGCGCTTTGCGGCAGTTGTGGGTCTTGTTCCTTCCAGGCCAACTCCGAAGCGCGGCGCGAGGCGCTGCGTAACAAC
This sequence comes from Pirellulales bacterium, assembly GCA_041736895.1. GTDB lineage: Bacteria > Planctomycetota > Planctomycetia > Pirellulales > JALHPA01 > JANRLT01. The sequence continues at coordinate 39,825 of JBGSSS010000197.1, read as the reverse complement.
TCCGGATCGTCGGTCCACGCGCCGCCGCGCGCGACGTGCGGATACGGCGCGTACTTGGGTAAGAGCCCCAGCGGGTTCTTGGCTTTGTCGCCGGTCAGCCGGTCATAGAACTTGGCGTCGTATTGATCGAGGCACCATTCGGCGACGTTGCCGTGCATGTCGTGCAGACCCCAGGGATTCGGTTTTTTCTTGCCGACTTTTTGATACTTGTCTTCGCTGTTGTTCGCGCTCCACGCATACTCATCGAGCTTCTCCGGATCGTCGCCAAACGAGTACGCCGTCTTGGTGCCGGCGCGGCACGCGTATTCCCATTCGGCTTCTGTCGGCAAGCGATAATAGTGGCCGGTTTTCGCACTGAGCCAGTGGCAATACGCTCGCGCGGCGTAGTGCGTCATGCTGATCGCCGGGTAGTCGTTCTTGCCCATGCCGAACGTCATGTCGGTGTAGGGATTCGTCGGCCGCGCGATGGCGTCGGCTTTCAGATCGGCCGGCGTGGCTTCGATGTTGTTCGCTTTGCGCACGGCGCAATCGAGCGACGACATAAAGAGATCGTACTCTTGCCAAGTGACCTCGCACTTGCTCATCCAAAACGGCGCGACGGTGATTTCGCGCTGCGGACCCTCGTCGTCCTTGCGGCCTTCTTCTTTGGCGGCGCTGCCAATCGTAAAGGTGCCGCCGGAGATCGGCAGCATCTCGAAGCTGACATCGGTGCCGTGCAGCGTTTCTTTGTACGCGACGGGTCCGGCCGTCGTGCGGCCAACGGCATTCGGATCAGGTTCCGCGGCGCAGAGCAGCGCAGCGAACAGACAGCAAACGCTCAAAATGCAAACACGCAACACAGCATTCCTCCCAGTCAAAGGCACGCGAAAGATGCCCTCCATTGTGGGGTCTTGCGCGGCGTAATGCCAGTAGCGCAATTCGTAGGTCAGGCTTTAGCCTGACAAGCTTAGCCGTAGCGTCCACGACCGGCATGTCAGGCTAAAGCCCGACCTACAAGCAACGAAAAAGCCCCGCCGGTTTGCACCGGCGGGGCTTTTAACTTCACTTCCTGGCTTACGCCGCGGGCTTCTATTTATCGAGCGTTCGACGTCATCCGCACCGGGTTGTACGGCGCGAGTTCGTCGAGCGAGCGAACAATCGGAGCGTAGGCCGTCTTGTTGTTCGGGTCTTCGTAGCTTGGAGCCGCGTTCGAGCTCTTCTTGATTGGATCCTCGACCGGCTGCACGTTCTGGTTGTTGTTCACCGGAGTTGGTTGCGAATTTTGCAAGACGCCTTGGCTGCCGAGATTGTTGTTGCCAAAGGTCGAATTCGAGCCGCTGGTCATCACGGCACCGCCGTTCATTGTGCCGCTCGTCATCGGGGTTGTGGTGATCGGAGCCGCCTGGACAACCGTGGTGTTGGAATTTGGATTCCAGTATTGGCCCGAGACACCGGTCGATGTGCTGCTATGACAATTGCAACCCGGGGCTGGCGCGGCGACCGGAGTCGGAGCAACGGCCGTCGGAGCATAGTAGGTCGCTTGCGAGACGGGTTGTTGCGGCGCGTACTGCACCGTGACCGGCGCTGCGTAGGAGACCGGCGCGGCGTAGCTTGTTTGAGCAACCGCGACGGGACGATAGCTGGTGTACGGAGCCGTGGTCCAAGCCGGCCTCGCCAGCGGCGTGTAACCCGCCGTATAAGGATTCGGTGCATAGCCAGCGCTGTAAGCCGTGCCGGCGAGCATCGGACGATACGCCGTAACGGGCATCATCGCCGTGGTCGGTTGCGCAAACGTCGTCGCGGCCAGACCGGTGTTGCAAGTCGAGCAAGGGTTGGTATCGCACGGGTTGCACGCGGCCGCACACGGCGTAGGGCAAACCGGTACGGGGGCGGGGCAGACCGGAACGGGTGCCGGAGCATAGAACGTGGTGCGCGGCGCGCCGCCGCAACAGCCGCCAAAGAGCCAGCAAGCATTCGCAGTTTGGCCGGCAAGAGTGCTTGCCACCACGCTGCCCACCATCAGCCATCGAGTGAATCGTGCCATGACAAGCGTCTCCGAAAGAAAAGAAAAACGAGTGATACTTCTAATCAAATCCATGCGGCGATCTGCGTCAATCACCAAATTGCTCTGACGAACATTTGGTGAAAAATGACGCGCAACGTGCCTCTAACGTCTGGGTAACTCTGAACTGCTGGACAAGTTGAACCATCGCGCCAGCTTGAACGCTGGCATGTTATCTCGGAGTTGTGTAGTGCAAGGCTGATGCCGGCGACGAATGTCGCGCTGTTTTCTTAGTCAACTCGCTCCAAGCTGAACTTGGAACAGTGAACCGTAGCACATCATTCGCAAGCAAGAGTCAAAAAGTTCAACTTCGATTGAAGTTTTTTCAAGAACGCGTCGAACCGACGGCGCATGCTATCAGTTCGACGACACTTCGCGCGCGGCAAATCCGATAGCATCGTGCGGATCGTTACAACCGGAAAGATTCAGCGTGGTACTACCAGCAAACTGGTAGAGAGTGGCTAAGGCAGGCATCGCATCACACGTTGCTGTAGTCCTGAAATGAAGGCGTTTGATAGCCCTGGGTTAACGTCCAGGTAAATGACAGAAGCCCTGCAAGGGCGTCCGAATTTGTTGAGCCAGTTAGGCCGTCCTTAGAGGACTGCAAATGCGACAAACTGTTTTCCGCCCTGACATCAACGATTATGCTGAACCATTCATGATGCACGAAGCATGGCTTCGTGCTACGAATATTTCCACGGAGCGAGCGACATGGCCCGTTGGTTTTGCCTGACATTCTGCTTGCTGAGCACTTCCGCTCTAGCTGACCAGTTTGGTCATTACGCCGGCAAGCTCGAAAACTTTCAGCTCAACAAAGGCGACCACATCGTCATCCTCGGCAACGCGCTCGCCGAGCGGATGATCCACGATGGCCAATTCGAAGCGATGCTCTACGCCGCGTTTCCCGAGCACGATCTAGTGATCCGCAACCTCGGCTACAGCGGCGACGAAATCGGCGGGTACACGAGCAAGCCCGACCCAATGAAGCGGCTGCGCTCGCTGGACTTCGGCACCGCCGACGAGTGGCTCTATGCCAACGCGCCTGTACCACAACCGGACAAGCTCAAACCCGGAGCGCCGGTGAAAGCCAACCGGTTCGAGAATATCGGCACGAAGCCCGACGTGATCATCGCGATGTTCGGCTACAACGAATCGTTCGCCGGCGAGGCAGGCCTGCCCAAGTTCAAAGAAACGCTCACGGACTTTATCAAGCATGTGACCAGCCAGAAATACAACGACAAGACACCGCCGCGGTTGATACTGTGCTCGCCGATCCCGCATGAGGACTTGAAAGATCCGAATCTGCCTGATGGCAAGGAGAATAATGCGCGGTTGAAGTTGTATAGCGAAGCGATAAGGGAGGTAGCCCAAGCAAATCAAATCGCATTTATTGATTTGTATGGACGAACATTGCTGGCCTACGAAGAGCCAAAGCATCATAAGCCAGCGTTTTTGACTTCCAACGGAATCCATCTCACCAAATACGGCAACGGCCAAGTATCCAGTTTTCTCGCATGGCCATTTATTTTTCCCGATGGTGTCTTGAGCGACGAAGGATTGAAACGAATTTCTACCTACAACGAAAAACTTGACATATTAACTAAAGACAAAAACCTCCACTGGTTCAACCGCTACCGCGTGCCAGACGGCTACTACGCTTACGGCGATCGGGCCTTCTTGAATTTCACCAGAGGTCAATCGAACTACGATGTCCTGCAGCGAGAACTCGAAGTCTTCGATCTGATGGTCATCAATCGCGATCAAGCCATCCACCGGATCGCGCGCGGCGAGCAGAAGGTCATAGTCAACCACTGGGGCCTGCCGGGGTTGCCGCCCATCGTGACGAACAAGCCAGGCAAGAACGCCGACAGGTCGCACGTTTTTCTCTCGGGCGAAGAAGCGATCCAGCACATGTCGGTGCACCAGGACCTGCAAGTCAATCTGTTTACCGACGAGAAAAGCTTTCCTGAGCTCGTCAATCCGGTGCAGATGTCATTCGACATGCAGGGCCGGTTGTGGGTCGCCGTTTGGCCGACGTATCCGCATTGGCAGCGAAAGCCAAACACGGCCCCCAATGACAAGTTGCTGATCTTTGAGGATACCAACAACGACGGTCGCGCCGACAAGTGCAAAACCTTTGCCGGCGACTTGCACAATCCGACGGGTTTCGAGTTCTGGAACGGCGGCGTGATCGTCGCGCAGGGTCCCGATGTCTTGTTTCTCAAAGATACAAACGGCGACGACGAGTACGACGAGCGGGAACGCATCCTGCACGGCCTCGACACGGCCGACACGCATCATACGGCCAACAGCTTTACGCTCGACCCGGGCGGAGCACTCTACTTTCAAGAAGGGACGTTTCATCATTCGCAGGTCGAGACACCCTGGGGTCCGCCGCGCCGCAACATCAACGGCGGCGTCTATCGCTACGAGCCGCGCACGCGAAAATTCGACGTCCACATGGCTTACGACTTCGCCAACCCGCACGGCCATGTCTTCGATCGCTGGGGCAACGACATTGTCGTCGATGCTACGAGCGGAATCCCCTATCATGGCACGCTTCTCAGCGGCCACGTCAACTTTCCCGCGAAACACACGACCCCGCCGCCAGCGGTCTACAAGCAGCGCGTCCGGCCTTGCTCTGGGCTGGAAATCGTCACGAGCGAACACTTGCCCGAGGCGCTGCGCGGCAATCTTTGGGTGCCCAACGTCATCGGGTTGCAAGGGATCTTGCAATACAAGCTCGAACCAAAGGGGGCGAGCCTGAAGGGAACCGAAGAGGCACCGATCCTGATCTCCGACGATCCAAACTTTCGTCCGGCGGACATCGAGCAAGCGCCCGATGGGTCGGTTTATTTCCTCGATTGGCACAATCCGATCATCGGCCACATGCAGCATCACCTGCGCGATCCGAATCGGAACAAGGACAAGGGCCGCATCTATCGGATCACAGCCAAAGATCGCCCTCTGCTCAAGCCGGCAAAAATCGCCGGCGAGCCGATTCCCACGCTGCTCGACTTGCTCAAGTCGCCGGATGATCGCGTCCGGTATCGCGTGCGAATCGAGCTAAGCGGTCGGACCACGAGTGATGTCATCGCGGCAACGAAAGATTGGCTTAAGAATCTCGATCCAAAGGACAAGGACTTAGAACATCATCGGCTTGAAGCGATCTGGGTGCATCAACAGCACAACGTCGTGAACGCCGAGTTGTTGGACAAGTGCCTGGAGTCGAAGGAGCCGCAAGCGCGCGGCGCGGCGATCAAGGTGGCGGTCGCGTGGCGCGAACGCCTGCCCAACCTCGTGCCAATGCTCACAGCCGCCGCCGGCGACAAGGCCCCGAATGTCCGGCTCGAAACCATCCGCGCGGCAAGCTTTTTCCCCTCGCCCGAGGCGTTTGATATCGTCCAAGCGGCGCAAGAGCAGCCGCAGGATGAGTATTTGAATTACCTGACCAATGAAACGCTGAAGGCGCTTGAAGCGGCTGTAAATGCTACGAAGTGAGAAAAAGCTGTGCACCGTTAGGAAAACCCCTGGGCTTTGGATATTCTGTACGAACCATTACGACAGCTTTTCCCAGGCTTTCTCGACTATTCTTCCTGACTCACTCGAAATAATTCCCTTCCACGCCGCGGCGCGATACACTGGGAATTTACCGTCTTTGGGGATGAAGCCGGTGCCCCCGCCACCATCGAATTGCCATCGAACGACGCAATTCCCTCAATCGCACACCATCTTTCCTTTCGGGAGTCTCCGCATGTCGCTTGATCCGATGTCTGATTCGAACCGCCGCACGTTTCTGAAAACCACCGGCACGGTTGCCGCGGCGTCGGCTTTTGCCGGCATGGCCATCCAACCAGTATATGCGGCGCAGGACAGCACGATTCAAATCGCGCTGGTCGGTTGCGGCGGACGCGGCACGGGCGCGGCGGTCGATGCGCTGCATGTCGAAGGCGCGCCGATCAAGTTGGTCGCGATGGCCGATGTCTTTGAAAATCGGATGAAGAGCAGCTACAACTCGCTCAAGGGTTCAAACAAAGGCGACAAGGTCGACGTCCCCGAAGACCGAAAGTTCATCGGCTTCGACGGCTACAAGAAGGCGCTCGATTGCCTCAAGCCGGGCGACATCGCGATCTTCGCCACGCCGCCAGCATTTCGCGCCCCGCATTTTGAATACGCGATTAGCAAGAATCTAAACGTGTTCATGGAGAAGCCCGTCACGATCGACGGCCCGACATCGCGGCGGATGTTGAAGCTATACGACGAGTCGATGCAGAAGAACCTGAAGGTCGGCGTCGGCCTGATGTGCCGCCACTGCCCCACGCGCCAGGAACTTTTCACGAAGATTCGCAACGGCGATATCGGCGACATCACGATGATGCGGGCCTATCGTATGAGCGGCCCCGTCGCCAGCTCGCACAGCAAGAAAAAAGCCGAAGGGGAAAATGAACTGCTGTACCAGATTCAAAACTTCCACAGCTTTCTCTGGGCCAGCGGCGGTGGGTTTAGCGATTACTACATCCACAACATCGACGAATGCTGCTGGATGAAAGACGCCTGGCCAGTCAAAGCGCAAGCTAGCGGCGGCCGCCACTATCGTGACGACTACGTCGATCAGAACTTCGACAACTACTCGGTCGAATACACGTTCGCCGACGGCACCAAGCTGTTCATGAACGGCCGCCTGATGAACGGCTGCAAGAACGAATTCGCCAGCTACGCCCACGGCACCAAGGGCCTCGCCGTCGTCAGCTCTCAAGGCCACGCCCCGAGCAAAGCCCGCATTTACTCGGGTCACAACTTCAATAAGAAGGAAATCGTCTGGCAGGGTCCGGCCAAGGAAGCCAACCCGTATCGGGTCGAGTGGCAAGACTTGGTCAAAGCGATCCAAGAGAACAAGCCGTACAACGAAGTGAAGCGCGGCGTCGAGGCGAGCCTGGTCACGGCGATGGGCCGCTTCGCGGCGCACACGGGCCAAGAAGTCACGTTCGACGAGATGCTGAACATGGAGCAAGAGCTAGCTCCCGGCATCGACAACTTCACGATGTCCAGCCCCGCCCCGCTCCTCGCCAACGCCGACGGCAAGTACCCCGTCCCGATGCCGGGGCTGAAGACGAAGACGGAGTTCTAAACCGTAGCCAAGGACGTGAGTCCTTGGATGAACGACGTTTGACGAAGATCCACAAAAATCCCCGCGGTGCGAACCGCGGGGATTTTTTTGTCGTTATCGGCCTCCTATAGAAAAGCAATGGCATGATATCTGCTTAAATTTACTGTTCTTGGTCATTATGACCTATTAAACGAGTAGATCGATGAATGATTGGATTCAAATCAAACGCAGAACGCGAACTTTAGAGGCCTTATGAAAATCAAACTGCTCGCGCTTTGGGAAAGTTTACGAACCAGTTTCTGGTTCCTCCCCATGCTCCTGGCCATGGGGGCGGTGACGCTATCATTTCTTACCGTGTACATCGACGCGCTCGTGACCGATCAGTGGCTGCGCTCGGTCAATTGGGTGTACGCAGGCGGGGCCGAAGGCGCGAGTTCCGTCTTGGCCGCGATCGCCGGCTCGATGATAACGATCACGGGTTTAGTCTTTTCGCTGACCCTGGTCGCGCTGTCGCTCACCTCATCACAATTCGGGCCGCGGCTGCTGCGCAACTTTATGCGCGACACTTCAAATCAATTGGTGCTGGGGACATTTGTCGCCACATTCCTGTATTGCTTGCTCGTGCTGCGCACGATTCGCCGCGAGGATGAGACGCTCTTTGTGCCGCACATTTCCGTGACGATTGGCGTGGCCTTGTCCATCGCGAGCATGGTCGTGTTGATTTATTTTATCCATCACATCAGCGTCTCAATCCAAGCCGATGAAATCATTTCTCGGGTGAACAATGACTTGCTTGCCGGCATCGACCGTCTGTTTCCTGAAAAGTTCGGCACCAACGATGCCCCCAAAACTCCTCCCTCGCAGTGCGAAATCGGCGGGGGCTCGGGAATGCCCACCGGCTTCAACAACGGCGCGCAGCCCGTCGCGGCTAGAAGTGACGGATACATTCAATACCTCGATGCCGAGCGCTTGCTGAACTTGGCCAAGGACCAGGATTTTTTGCTGCGTCTGGCTCGCCGCCCGGGTCATTACGTTGTTGCCGGAAGCACTTTATCGCACGTGTGGCCGGCAGAGAAATTGGACGAAGAACTGGCCCAACAGATCAACGACGCGTTTATCTTGGGCAGCCAACGGACGCCCTCCCAGGACATTGAATACGCAATCAATCAATTGGTCGAAGTGGCGGTCCGCGCACTCTCGCCTGGCATTAACGATCCGTTTACGGCAATGACGTGCGTTGATCGCTTGAGCACCGCGCTGCGGCGCATCGCACTGCGCGAAATTCCCTCGGCGTTACGCTATGACGAGCAGGGAAAACTACGCGTGATCGCTCCGTCGATCACGTTTGCGGGCATCGTGGACGCGGCATTCAATCAAATCCGTCAATATGCGACGCAAAGCCCCGCGGTAAGCATTCGTCTGCTCGAAGCGATTGCTGCCATTATTCCCGCAGTGAAATGTCCCGAGGATTTGGCCACCTTGAAACGCCATACGCAAATGATCGCCCGCAGCGGCGAGAACCTGCCCGAGCGCGAAGGTCGCCGCGCGGTAGAGTTGCGGGTCCAAGAAGTGCTAGAACTTTGCAAACAAGAAGAAGATGCGGAACAAGCGGTGCTAAGCGAATTAACAACCCACGGATCTTTGAACAAATCCCCTACCGGAGCAAACGAATGAATCTGCTAAATCTGCTGATGAACCGCGGAGCGCTGTTGGTGATCTTCAAGCGGGTGCTGCTGGTGGCAGCGCTGATGTTCGTTGGATTCATCGCGCTCATTTGGTGGTCGATCGCCACTTTGGTCGAGATGAACCAGCGGACCCAAGCCACGACGACGCAGATCGAACAGCTCGAGAAACGGCTGAATGAGTTGGATCGTAAGCTGGACCGTCAGCTCACTGCCCCCGTCAACCAATAGCCTGTAATTGCTGTGCCAAGGCCTACAACCCCCGCAAATACTTCAACCCCTTCTCTAACTCCCACTCCGGATTGCCGCTTGGCGTTTGGTCGAGGATGAAATCCCCGCGGTAGTCCCGTTCTTGGAACAATCAGAGTAGCCAACTTGCTCTGCAAGTTGGAGTATGTTGGTCGTTGTTCGCTAGATCGGCGTCAACACGCGATCATCGTCGCGCGGATTCCTACTTGCAGAGCAAGTAGGCTACTCTAAAGCCCCCGCAAATACTTCAACCCCTTCTCTAACTCCCACTCCGGATCCCCACTCGGCGTTTGGTCCAGGAAGAAATCCCCGCGGTAGTCGCGTTCTTGGAGCATTCCTAATAGCGCCGGCCAGTCGGCCGCGCCGTCGCCCAGTTCGCACAGATGCCCGCGGCTTTGGCCGAAGCCTTGGACGCCGTCTTGCGCGTGGACGGTGTAGATCTCCGTCCCGAGTGCTTCGATGGCGGCGGCCGGCGAGTGGCCGTTCGCGAGCAAGAGACCCGGGCAGAGATCGGCCCCGAGGGTGCCCGTTGGGAGAGCGGCGATCAATCGTGCGAGCGATGCGGCTGGCTGCGCGCCGGTTTGCGCGCAGAGCAGCGTCCCGATTCGCTGGCTGTCGCGGCCGAGATCGGTGAGGACCGACGCGCAAATTGCCGAGGCGTTTGATTGTTGCACCAAAACAATCGAGATTGTCCGCCAGCGACTGGTGGAATTGGGCTTCGCGCAAACGCTGGAAGGCAAGCAACGAATGGAACCGGTGCGCGCCAAATCTCTGACCGGGGCAGAGGAAGAAATCATTGCGACACGTGAGGGAAAACCGCCCCCAGGTTAGGCCAACTGGTAGCTCCGTTTGCTCGCCGACAAGGACGTCGAACTAGTACTCGCTACCCGGGTTTCCCAAGAAACAATTCGGCAGACGCTAAAAAAACGCCTGAGCAGCCGCCAGATCGAATACTGGGTCATCCCTCCCGAGTGCGACGCGGAGTTCGTGGCCAGCATGGAAGAAGTGCTCGAAAGCTATGAAAAACCCTGCAATCCGTCCCTGCCTGTGATTTGCCTGGATGAGCAACCCGTGCAATTGATCAAGGATGTCAGGATGCCCATCGCGGAAACGCGAGAGCACGCGCGGCGGGTTGACTGCGAATGCGAGCGGGCGGGCGTAGCGAATATTTTCATGTTCACCGAGCCGTTGGCCGGTTGGCGTCAAGCATTCGCCCGAGAGATCAAAACCAAAGCGGATGATTCCTACTTCGCAAAATCAGCATACCGCTCCGCAATCCGCCCTTCGGTTTCGTCCCCGTGGTGGAGGATCACGCGATAGCGGAGGACCATTTTTTCTTTGTCCTTGAGCGTGTGCTCGCCGACCGGATCTTTTTGCTTTTCAAAGTCGTGAATTCCGAACGGGTTCGCGGCGAAAAGACCGTAGGTCCGCACATGCCAGTGCGTGGGGTGGCGGAAGCTGCTCGGGTGGTTCAGGATCGCGATGCCCATCCGCGTTTTGTCCGGGCCGACAGGGCCGTGGTAATCGACCCACGCGGCGCGCGTGCCCCAGGCTTTGTCGTCGACTTTGCCTTCGCTTGTCACAATCTTGCCGCCGAGCTTCGCTTCAACCTTGGCTGTCTCGGCGACACGGATGCCGAATGTCCCTTCTTTGGTATCGCCGAATTTCACTGGGCCGTAATTGGCAATCAGCGTAATCTTGAAATCGATCCAGCGGGCTTGGTCATCGGCGCCGAATTTGATTTCACGCACATCGTCGAGTACCGGTTTGCCCTCGGGCGACTTCCAGATGTTCTCGCTCACGATCGTGGCCGTCGAGTCGTCGGCCGAGGACTTGGCGAACTTCTGATGTTCGGTGATGCCCGGGAACTTGCCGTTCTTGGTTGGTTCTTCCATCCAGAAATCGATTCCATTTACATCGCCGTGCGTGAACCAGAGCGAGCGGTGGTGCGGGTGATCCTTTTTCTCGCCCGCCGTGTCGTCGCTCATCGGCCAGGCCCGCGTCAAGGGCAACCCGTTGGGCGCATTGACCGGCCAGAGGATTGGCTTGGTCTTGGACTTGATGACGTAATCAGTAAAGAGTTTGCCGTTGTCGAGGACCTTGATCCCGTTGTCGTGCGGTTCGAGGGTAATTTTATGATCCGCGGCGGACAACTTTAGAGTGCAGGCAAACCATACAATGCTGACGATCAGGGAACGCATCGTGACGAATCCTCGCGGTGATTGCTTGGCAGGGCAATTGGAATAGGCACTATACTAACGCGCCGATTGGCACGCATGCAACATTCTTGGGCCAAAGCATTGCGCTATGGCAGTATTGCCTAAAGCGGAGGGCTTTGGCAGACGCGCAGCTCCGTTACGCAAGCATAAAAACTGACGTTGTTACGATCAACGCTTCCGCTGCGGCTTGATATTCCAAGGAATTACTGCCCGGCGGGTTTGCGATCGTTGCGGGCACCGCGACCTTGGAAGATATCGAGATCGATCTCGTACTCGACAGCTTGAACGCTGCCATCGCCCATGGCCATGTTGAAGATCGTCGTATGGGCAGAGCCAAAATTTTGATTATTGATCGCGGCCAGCGCCTGATTGTCGCCCACCGGTTCACCCGGATAGAGACCTTTGCCGTCTTTCGCGAGAAACGCATTGGTCGAAAGATTCTTGATATTCGTCCAACGATAACTGTCCCAATCGTAGCCCGTGTCCCAGCTTTGATTGTCATCGCCCGAGGTGCCATCTTCGTACTTGGCAAACGGAATAAAACGTTCGCCGACCATGTACGTTTTGCTGAGGCCGTCGGTGACATGCCGGACTTTTGTCGTGCTGCGCATGTGCGAGATGCCGTTCATCTCCGGGATTTTTCTGTTCGTGTAATTGGCGGCAACCTGAGCATCGGTTTGGTCGAGTGCCGCAAGAGGTGGACCGCCAAACGGGCTAAAGCCATTGGTATTGAAGCCTTGGCTGCCGCCGCAAGCAGCGTAGTCCGAGCGGGCCACCGTAGGGGGCTCGGTGACATTGATGTACGTCGATCCGGCGCTGACGATGGGAAACGTTTCGGCTCGGCGTCGCGTGGGACAGACATAAATGCTGATAGGAGTTTGCATGCGCTGGCCGTTGGTAACCAGTTTCTGGGCCGAGGTGGTTCCTTTACCAAGTTGATGCAAGGACTTCTGCTCGATAAATGGCAGGATCGAATAAGCCCAACCGCCGGGTTGACGCACCCCCGCGCCGCGATCCGGATCACCCGCCCAATTGTGCCCCCAACCGCCCGAGGGAAAAACCTTGTGCGCTTCTTCGTGCAGGATAAACCCTTGTGCGATGTTGCGCAAATGATTTTGGCAGGTCGAGCGACGGCCCGATTCCCGCGCCGATTGGATCGCTGGCAGCAGGAGGGCGATCAAAATCCCAATGATCGCAATGACCACCAAAAGTTCGACAAGTGTAAAGGCGCAACGATTAGCAACTGGCAGATGCCAATGTCTCTTCATGATCACTCCCAAGATGACTAAATGCCATCAAAGCTGCAGAAGCAAATAACTGAAACAAACGCAGCTCATCCCCCACTCCCCAAATTTACTATAACGCGCAGAAAAATCGCGCCAAGAAATAATCGGGAAACGAGCCTGTTTTGCCCGGAGATTTCAGAACTTAGAAAACACCAAATTCAGCCACAAGCATTGAATTTATCGCAATGGACGGACGCTACTCTCGACTAGGACGGAATCATTCTCATGCAAGCCGGCGGCTTCTAGGCCGTCATCATTTTGATAGTAATGATCGCCACATCCCTGCAGTTGGCATTCGGTCAGAAAGCGCACACTGCCATTGTCAAACAAGACATTTTGTCCGCGCTGGCCGTGATTCTGACCCGGCAGCTTGCCAGCGCCCACGGGGTCGGACATCAACGCATATTGGGGACGGTTGAGCAGCCGAACCGCTTGATACTTGCCGTTCTGTATGTAACCCAAGGTAAAGTGATAAGTCCCGCCAGCACGGCGTTGCAACGCAGGCAACTCACGCGCCGAGGCAGACTCCAAATCCTCGATCGTCGGTAAGCGAGCCTCGTGATCTTGGGCTAATCTCGATTCCGGGCATAACAGAGTCCGCTCATTTTGCAGATGACCGGTCTGGCGCAATGTTGGTCCATACATTCCGGCAAAAGCCAGCGGACCGCGTTCATGCGCCGTCGGAAGCCGATTGCCGTTCATGCTCGCATAATCGGCGAGACCGGCATAAGTCAGTTGCAAATTGTTCTGACAGCTTAAACGCATCGCCTGCGTTTTGCTTGACAGAATTTGACTTGAGAGGACGCCGCCAATTACCACGAGGACAGAACCGGTCACGGCCAAATCCAGCCAATGCCAGCGGCGGCGAGGAACTACGAGAGTGTTGTCATGTGCCGCCGACTTGTCACGCGTTACAGCCATTGTTGCCGGCAAGGCCGTCGCAGCCGGCGATGCAATCGGGTGTCTCGGAGCCTCGGCGGTGGTGACTTGATCAGGTGCGGGCTTCGCTTGGGCTGGCAGCTTCGGAAACTCGCCCGAGTCGACTTTGTTCCAGAGCAGCGAACATGTTCGCTGAGCCAATAAAGGCGGCGGATCGAGGTGTTCCTCGTCCGCTGCGGGTAATGCCAATCCAGATTGGAGTAGCTGACAATCTTGTCGCAATTTGGCGTCGGTGCGAATCTGTGCGGCCAGTTCCTCTTGTTCGTGCTCTTCGTTGGCGCGAATCAAGTAGCCCAGCAGATTTTCTTCCGACGGATTAATCATGTTCGGAACTGTGGGTATGATTCCAGGCTTCGTGCAGTTTGAGGATCGCGGCGTGCAGGCGGCTTTTGACGGTTCCAACCGGAATCTCCAAAATGTCGGCCGCTTCACGATACTTCAACCCTTGATAGTACACCAAATTCAAGGCGGCGCGGAGAGATTCCGGCAACTCTTGAACCGCCGCTCGGACCCAATCGCGACGTTCACCCGCATCGATATTCGCATCGGCCTCGGGTTCGTTGCTGGCAAGTAATTGCAGCAATGACCCGATTTCTTCGCCCCGTTCGTAATCGGCCTGGCGATCCAAGCTGACCATGCGGTGCCGCTTGTTCCGGCGCTGAGCATCGATTGCCTGGTTCGTGGCAATCGTGTACAGCCAAGGGCGGAACTTGCGTTCGTCGTCGAAATGATCGCATTTCAGGTGAACCTGCAAAAAGGTTGCCTGGAACGCATCATCCGCGAGGGTTTGGTCGTTTAGGTAACGGCGCAAATAGCTCCCGAGCTCGCGCTCGTACCGACCGACCAATTCCTCGAACGCCCGACGAGTGCCATTGCTCCGGTATTCGCGGAGCAATTCCTCGTCGGATCGTTCCGCGAACGGAATAAAGTCACTGACCGAATTGATTCGAGATCGTGCGATGGTAACACTCATTTCTACGTCGTCTCTCCGAGAGGGTTCGCATCCGAATTTGCCGGTAACAAATTCTTCGGTGATGCTTTCCACTCAAAGGGGGCAACTAATCATCCTCACCGGAGGAGCTTGTCGCCAAAGTCGCCGTGTGTCTGCTGTATCATACCAGTTCAAACTTTTCGGCAACCAAAACAAGCTGACCAACGTAAAGGCAACTGGTATGCCGGAAGTCTGAAAACCACTGATTGCGGGTAAGTGCAACGCTATCAAAAGACTTAAAGGCTGAAATCATTGACAGTTACGCACAATTGCCAAACCTTGAGTCAATTCGTAGCGTAAACGCGTTTGTATTTCCTGACATCCACGCCGGGCGGAATTGTACAATTTGGCAGTCTTGAATCTGTCTCATAATTGTACAATTTGGCAGTTGTGAAATTGTTCACAAAGTCTTTTCTGAACTGAGTTTGCGTTCCTTTTTTGCTCATTGATGCTTAAGCCGGATTGAAACTCTATTGCTTGATACTTCGCAGGGTGGATTTCTCAATATTTCAAAACGAGAATTTGCCGCAGAAGGATTGCTCAGACACCCTCCCTTCACGCTCGGTAGTCGAGAGAAATAATTAGATTCCTGTAAAATGCTTGACCCTGAAGCTGCGCCTCGACAAGATACAAACACAGGAGCGATATAATGTCGTTTCTGCTTTCGTGAGGTAACGCCCCATGCAAAACATCGTGCTGGTTGTTTTTCTCGCTGTGGGCTGCTGCGCGAATTCGTTGGTTTCAGCAGCCATCACGGCACCTTATGGAAATGACTTTTCCAGCTCGGTTGCGGACTTTGCGCCTACGACGAATGGCCAGTGGTCTCTCGTCTCGGGCAATTATCAAAATGTGATTCATGATTCGCTGCTCAATAAGTCTTCAAGCTCGTTGATCAAGTTCGTCGATCTCGGCGGTCCCTCGTTGACAGCCAAAGATTTTTCGCTGAGTACAACCTTTACGATTATCAATTCCGTAGGAGACTTCAATTCGTTGGGTTATGCGCTGTTGGCAAGCAATGCCGACGCGACGACCAATGCCACATCCTTCTATCTCGCCGACATTTACAAAGGCGGCGGGAGTTTGAATGCCCAGTTACGCTTCGCGGAGATTGGTTTGACGCCCACACTCGCTACAACGATCTACGATCTTGGCAAGGTTCTCTTGCACAACGTCCCTTATGTGCTGCAAGTCGAAGGGACTTACGCCGAGAACGGCGATTTGAAATTGGGCTTGGAGCTCATCGACGGCAGTGATGTCGATTCGTTTGAAACGACGATCCCCGCAGCGAACGTGCTGACCGGCGAGCATTTTGGTTTTCGCGACCGTGCTTCAGGCGGAGCAACCAGCGCTCTCACTGTCGAATACGACAGCATCAACATTACCGCGATCCCAGAACCCTCTTCGATCGGATTTGTCGCGACGAGTTTGATCGCCGGATACGCCGTTGGCATCTATGTGCGCCGCCGCATGGCAAAAAAATAAGACGCTTAGTGCCTCCTCTAGACTCAGTTATTGAGATCCGCTTCGCTTACGGCCCAAGCGCGAATCTCGCCATCCTCGAACTGCTCCAAATGGATCACATGCGGATGGCAGCAGACGGGGCAATCTTCGACGAACTCTTGTTCGCTCCCCGCGCTGACGTCGAACGGAATCACGATCTCCTCGCCGCAACTCTGGCAGGTATAGGCCGCCTCGGGCTGTGACTCGCGGCGACTATTCTTGCGGCGTTTTTTCTTATTGTCACGCATGATTGTAATTGTAGCCAAAGTCGTAAGACTTTGGATCATCGCGTGTCGGCAGATCATCCAAGGTCTTACGACCTTGGCTTCGAGCATGGGTTGACCATCGGCGTCGATCCGGGAAAATCAGGGTTTGCTAGCGAGCCCATTTCCTTTCTCTATTCGACGAATGTCCACCCACGCTCCGCGTCAGTTTGCCGCCCCCGATATTGTTCTGATGAAGCGCGCCCTGCTGAGCGTCAGCGACAAGGCTGGTCTTGAAACGCTAGTTCCGGCGC
This sequence comes from Pirellulales bacterium, assembly GCA_041736895.1. GTDB lineage: Bacteria > Planctomycetota > Planctomycetia > Pirellulales > JALHPA01 > JANRLT01. The sequence goes on along the minus strand of JBGSSS010000197.1, from coordinate 23,294 downwards.
TTGCCGCGGCGGGCGTCGAGATCCTGAGCACGGGCGGAACGCTCAAATGGATCCTCGACCACGGTTATCGAGCACGCGACGTCTCGGAATACACGGGCTATCCCGAAATGATGGACGGCCGAGTGAAGACTTTGCACCCCAAGATCCACGGGGGGATCCTGGCGTTGCGCGACGTGCCGGAACATCGCACGTCTATGACTCAACACGAGATCGTGACGATCGATCTTGTGGCCGTGAATCTGTATCCGTTTGCCGAAACGGTCGCCAAGCCCGATGTCACGGACGCGCTGGCGATCGAGAACATCGACATCGGCGGACCGAGCCTGATCCGCGGCGCGGCGAAGAATCATATTTATGTCACCGTGTTGACGGCGACTGATCAATACGCGGCCGTCGTCGAGCAACTGCAAGGGCAGGGGGGCACAAATCTGGCACTGCGGCGGAAACTGGCGGGCGAGGCTTACTCGCATACCGGGGCATACGACACGGCAATTGCCGCGTACTTCGCGAAAGGTGCCGTGAGCAGCGGCGAACTGCCGGCTTCGATCAACCTCTCGCTCGACCGTGAAGAGACGCTTCGTTACGGCGAAAACCCGCATCAAGCGGCGGCCCTCTATCGCTCGCAGCCAGCCGTCGCCAATAGCGTTGTCGCGGCGAAGAAGCGTCACGGCAAGGAACTGTCGTACAACAACCTGCTCGATCTCGATGCGGCTTGGGGCATCGTGCGGATGCTGGCCGAACCGGCGGCGGTCGTCATCAAGCACAACAACCCTTGCGGCGCGGCGATGGACTCGCAACTCGCGGTGGCAATGCGGAATGCCTGGGACGGCGATCCGGTTAGTGCGTTTGGCAGCGTCCTCGGACTCAATCGCGTGATGGATGCCGCAACAGCCGAAGTTTTGGCAGAACCAGATCGCTTTGTCGAAGCAATCATCGCGCCGGGTTTCAGCGACGAAGCGTTTCAAATCCTGACGACCAAGCCCAAGTGGAAAGCCAATGTCCGCCTAGTCGAGATCGGCACGAGTGCGGCCGTCGCGCCGCAAGCCTTGCCCAATCAGATCAGCCTGCGGCAAATCGATGGCGGTTGGCTCGCGCAGACAAGTGATAACTCGGGTGATCAATACGCCGACTGGAAGGTGGCGACCAAAGTGCAACCGACCGACGCGCAGCTTGCGGACCTACGCTTTGCCTGGAGCATGGTGCGGCATGTGAAGAGCAACGCGATCCTCCTGGCCAAAAACAAGATGGTCCTCGGCGTCGGGGCGGGTCAGATGAGCCGCGTCGATTCGGTCGAAATCTCGATCCGCAAGGCAGGCGACCGTGCCCGCGGTTCGGCCCTGGCATCGGACGCGTTCTTCCCATTCGCCGATTCAATCGCCCTGGCCCAAGCCGCCGGGATCGCGGCGATTATCCAGCCAGGCGGGTCGAAGCGGGACGACGATGTGATTGCGGCGTGTGACGCCGCGGGCATCCCGTTGATCCTGACCGGACGGCGGCATTTTAAACATTGATCGAATCGACAATGAATCCAGTCAAGTAAGCAATTCCATCGGGGTTCGGCATGTACTGCGCGAAGTGCAATTCAGAAGACATCATGCAAACCGGTTTGCCATCCAGGATCGATGGCAAATTCGATTGGACTTGTAGAAAATGCGGCTGTCAGATGGCACCCTCGCGAAGCCGCATCTGGCTTGCAGTCCTCCTTATAATTTTCATGAGTTTGACAGTTGCGGGCCTTTATCAGATTTTCAAACCCGAGATCTGGCTAAGTGCAGAAGATGTACGAAAGCAGCCAATACGTTCGCGGATCCTGGGAATCTGCGCATTCATTTCAGGTACGATCGCTTCGATTGCGCTTGTCAAAGAGCTAACTCTGACGCAACCTAAATCCAAGCGTTAAGGTAGTTGTTAACGCAAAATGGCTTGCCCCAAGTTTCAGCAGTCTTGCCAAAGATCTCTGCATACCACACTTAGACAGAAGAAAAATGGAAAAACATCCAGAATTTTAAGAGCCAGCTCCACAATAGCTTAAAGAAAGCTTGCGGGTTTCCCGACATGCGAGTCTGGTTCGGGGCATTGTTTTTGCTATGTTGTCTATGTTCCTTGCGTTAGGCGGATTTCTTTTCATTCCTTAAGGAGCAAAAACCTTGAGTACAGCACGACAGGCGGCGATTACGGCGGTCACGAATTACAAAGCGAACGGAGCCGCTTTTAATTTTGTCGATACGCCAGCGAGCGAGTTATTTGGGGCCAATGTGTTTCATGACGGTGTGATGAAGGATCGTCTGCCAAAGTCCACATACAAAGCCTTGCAAGCGACCATCAAAAAAGGCGCGATGCTCGATGCCAGCGTTGCCGATGCGGTCGCTCTGGCGATGAAAGAATGGGCGATCGAAAAGGGCGCTACTCACTATGCCCACGTCTTTTACCCGCTAACCGGCATCACGGCCGAAAAGCACGACAGCTTTCTCAATCCTGCTGGCGACGGATCGGCCTTGGCCGAATTTAGCGGCAAGGAACTGATCCAAGGTGAGCCCGATGCGTCGAGCTTTCCGAGCGGCGGCATCCGTGCCACGTTCGAAGCCCGCGGTTACACCGCGTGGGATCCGACCAGCCCGGCGTACATCATGGAGAACCCGAACGGGACGACTCTCTGTATCCCGACGGCGTTCTGCTCCTGGACAGGCGAAGCTCTCGACAAGAAGACTCCGCTCCTCCGCTCGATGCAAGCAGTGAGCCAACAAGCCCAACGCGTGCTGACTCAATTCGGTCATGGCGAAATTCCGATTGTCGCTTCGTGCGGCCCGGAACAAGAATACTTCCTGATCGACCGGAACTTCTTTTTCAGCCGTCCTGATTTGATCACTTGCGGCCGCACGTTGTTCGGCGCTCCTCCGGCCAAGGGCCAAGAATTCGAAGACCAATACTTCGGAGCCATCCCAGAACGCGTCCTCGCGTGCATGATGGATGCCGAACGCGAACTCTTCAAGCTCGGCGTTCCAGTCAAGACTCGCCACAACGAAGTCGCCCCGGCGCAATACGAAATCGCTCCGCTGTACGAAAGCGCCAACCTGGCGACTGACCATCAGCAGATCATCATGCAAACGCTGACTCGTACGGCTCAGAAGTACGGCATGGCCTGTCTGTTGCATGAAAAACCGTTTTCGCGCATCAACGGTTCGGGCAAGCACGTCAACTGGTCGCTCGGCGGACCGGGTGTCGGCAACTTGCTGGAACCAGGCGAAACGCCGCACGAAAATGCCCAGTTCCTGGTCTTCTGCGCTGCGGTCATCCGCGCCGTGCACAAGTATTCGGAGCTGCTCCGCGTCGCTGTCGCGACCTCGGGCAACGATCACCGCCTTGGCGCGAACGAAGCTCCTCCGGCGATCATCTCGATCTTCTTGGGCGATCAACTGGCTGATGTCTTTGAACAATTGAAGCTCGGCAAGGCAACGAGCTCCAAGCAGTCGGGCATCCTCAAGGTCGGCGTCGACGTTCTGCCGCCTTTGCCCAAGCATGCTGGCGACCGCAACCGCACGAGCCCGTTTGCCTTTACCGGCAATAAGTTCGAATTCCGTGCCGTGGGGTCGAGCCAATCGATCGCCGGTCCGCTGGTGGTGTTGAACACGATCATGGCCGAGAGCTTGGATTACATCGCCACGAAGCTGGAAAAGCTGATGGGCGGCGACAAGAGCAAGCTCAACGACTCCGTCCAGAAGATCCTGTCGGAAATCGCCAACGAGCACTCGGCCGTCGTCTTCAACGGCAACGGCTACAGCGAAGAATGGCACAAAGAAGCCGAGAAGCGCGGGCTGCCAAACCTGCGCAACACGGTCACCGCACTGCCGGCGCTGCTCAAGAAGGAATACATCGACCTGTTCGAGAAGTACAAAGTTCTCTCGGAACGCGAAGTCCGCAGCCGTTACGACATCTATGCCGAACGGTACATCAAGGACATCAACACCGAAGCGCAATGTGCGTTGAGCATCGCCAAGACCCAGTTACTGCCGGCAGCTTATCGTTACCAAGGCGAACTGGCCAAGATCGCGGCCGACCTCAAGACCTGCGGCAAGAACCCGCACCTCGGGACGTTGGAAACCCTGACCGGCATGGTCGCCAAGTTCGAGGAAGCGATCAACGCTCTCGATCATGCGGCCAACCACAAGGGCGCTCACGACCTGACGGCCGAAGCGAAGCACTTCAACGACACGGTCAAGCCGGCGATGCTGGCGGTCCGCGAAATCGCTGACACGTTGGAAACGATCGTCGCCGACGACATCTGGCCGCTGCCGAAGTACCAAGAAATGCTGTTCATTAAGTAGTTTTCGCTTGATCTGCGTGAATTAAAAGAAGCCCTGGAGTCCAACTCCAGGGCTTTTTTCGTTAGGCAAATGGCGAAACATTCTTTATCTTGTTAGCAGACCGATCAAAGTTTTAATACGAAAGTCCGAGCGATGCCCGAACCCGGCGAACACACACTCATCATCGACGATCTCATCAAACGGTTGGCGGCCGGCGATGATAGTGCGCGCGAAAAATTGCTCCAGGCCGCTTGCGATCGTCTGATGCACATCACGCGCAAAATCCTGCGTGACTTTCCCGAAGTTCAGCGCTGGGAGCAAACGGCCGATGTCTTTCAAAATGCGTCGCTGCGGCTCTACCGTTCGCTCGGTGATGTCAAGCCGACTGATGTGCGGCATTTTTATCGACTCGCCGCGCTGCAAATCCGCCGCGAGTTGATCGACCTGGCCCGCCATTATCGCGGACCTGAGGGGATGGGCGCGCATCATCAGACGATCCATAAGAACCCTGAGGCCGGTTCCTCGGCCCCCGTTCTGTGGGAACAAGGAGGGCAGACGCTTGATCCCAAACGGCTCTCGGAATGGGTCGATTTCCACGAAGCCATCAACAAACTGCCCGAGACCGAGCGCGAAGTGTTTGACCTCGTTTGGTATCACGGACTCGCGCAGCAAGAAGCCGCAAAAATCCTTAACGTGGACGAGCGAACGATCCGCCGACGCTGGCGCGAAGCGCGCTTGAAGCTGCATGAACTGCTCGGCGGGGATATGCCGGAGTTGGAGTAAACACGGCTATTCGTTGCTGTCCTGCGATAGCAGCGCTTGCTGCTCGTTTCCCTGGGAACGCTCCTCTGCGAGTCGCCGCTAAACGGCGAAGCAGACGTCTTTGATCTTTGCCCCGAGGAATGATAAATTGGGAAGGTCGCAGCATTCCTGCTGCAACGCTGTCCCAGATCACTCCCGCGCCCCGGGCTCCGCGTGAACACATTGCCATCTCTCGACGATCTGCTTGACCAATGGGAAGAGGCTCGCATCCGCGGCGAGACACTCGATCCGGCTGACCTTTGCCAACAAGCTCCGGAACTGTTGGAGCCGCTACGCGCAAAAATCGAAGTCCTCAAGAAAATGGATGCTCGGTTGCAGGATGACCCCGACGCGACGGAACTGCACAGCAGTTTGCGGCGGCAGCAGCGCGGCACCGAGGATCGCGCGACGATACTCAATGAACGTCCGCAATTGCAGACCGGTTTCGAGAACCTGCGTTTTCATGCGCAGGGGGGGCTGGGCATGGTTTTCGAGGCGACCGACGTCCGCTTGCATCGCAATGTGGCGCTGAAATTCATGCATAGCCACTTGGCCGAAATGCCCTGGGCGCGCGAGCGGTTTTTGCTGGAAGCCGAAATCACGGGCCGGCTCGATCATCCGGGGATCGTCCCGGTGCATGGGCTGGGGTTGACCGATTCGAAGCGGCCGTTTTATACAATGCGTTTTATTCGCGGGGAAACTTTTGATCTTGCAATACAACGATACCACAAGCCGTTGACTGAACAAAGCGCGAGCGAGCGCTCGCTCGAATTTCGTTCCTTGATCGCGCGGTTTATCTCGGTTTGCAACACACTGGCTTACGCGCACAACTGCGGCATTGTGCATCGGGACATCAAACCCGAGAACATCATGCTGGGCCGTTATGCCGAAACGCTGGTTGTCGATTGGGGACTTGCCCTGGCCGTCGATCGTGACGAAACGGCCAAACGCAGTGGCGAAGTCACCCTCATGCCCAGTTCCGGCAGCCAAGCCGGCGGCTCAAGCGGCGGCCCCGCAGGCACGCCGGCGTACATGGCCCCCGAACAAGCCCGCGATTGCGATCATGTCAATCGCCACGCCGACATCTACAGCATGGGTGTTGTGCTTTACAAAATTCTGTGCGGTCAGCTCCCTTTCAAAAACGCGAACTCGCCTTTGCAGCTGATGGAACTGCTGCAGAAAGGCAAATTTCCCAAGCCTAGTGAAATTGATCCTCAGATCCCCAAAGCCGTCGAAGCGATTTGCTTGAAGGCGATGGCAACGCAAGCCGTTGATCGCTACGACACGGCTCTGGATATGGCGGCGGACTTGGAGCATTGGCTGGCGGACGAACCGGTGAGCGTCTATCGCGAACCGCGGCTGACGAGCATTATGCGCTGGGTGAAAAATCATCAGCACATTGCATTTGCCATCGCCGGTGCCGTGCTGATCGCGCTGCTCTCGTCGTTGGCCTCGGCGATTGGTCTCGGATCCTATGCCCAAAATGAAAGTGCACTGCGTGCCAATGCCGAAAGCGCTCGGCTGCAGAACTTGCGCACGGCGACTCAACTGGCCGCGGGAATGGTGGGCCAGGAAATCAACGAGCGGCTGCAATTGTTGGAGCGCAGCGCGATTGACCCCAAATTGGTCGAGCAATTGCTCAGCCATGAAACGGCCGCGGAAAACAACGAGTCCGATTTCTACCAAAACTGGCTCACGAAAATCGGCGCGGAGAGCAAGGAATCGCTCGAATTCGATACGCTATTCTTAGTTGACTCGCTGGGCATTCAACTTGCCCGATTTCCGCTCGAAAACGGCAAAACAATCGGCCAAGACTTTTCGGGGCGGGATTATTTTCATGGCCGCAATGACGACGTGAATGCCGAACGTTCGCGGAGTCTCAATCCCAATGCCGTGGGGAACAAACCCAAGGTGATCGAGCGGCCTCATCTTTCAACCTTGTATCGCAGCAGCAGCGACCAATCCCTAAAGGTCGCGCTTTCCGTTCCCATTTGGAATGTCGAAGCGGGTAAGCCCAACCGCCGCGTTTTAGGGGTCCTGGGGATGTCGATCGAACTAAACAAGTTCGACAACATCTTGAACGAAAAGTTTTTCGGCGACAATGTTGTCGAGCTGATCGACTTTCGGTTCGATACGCTCTCCGGCAAACCGAAGCGTGGTTTGGTTCTGCATCACCCCGCGTTGCAAAAGAAAAACTTTCAAGAAGCGCCGCGGCTGAGCGATTCGCAAATCCAGGATTTTCTAGCGAAAGGAGTGGCTCGCCTGTGGGAGGTGCAACAAACGGCCCGCGGCAATCCGCCCGTGGCAGCGTCTCCCTACACGGGCCGCGCGCCGGCCGAACCGATTTGCGAAATCATTACCGATCACATCGATCCCGTGGATGGCACCAACAAGCAATCGATCGCTGCCTTTAGCACGGTCTGGATCGCCAATCGTGCGTCCAGCAATGAAAGCGGCGGCAAGCGAGCGTTCCTGGACACGGGCTGGATCGTCGTCGTGAAATCGGCGGACCCCAACAAGTAAACCCAAACGCGTCCCAAGCAACTTTTCGTCGCACGGCGATCGCTTATTCGTATAGCATCTCGTAGAGTGTTTCCAGCGCTTGCGGAATCACCCGCACGCCGGCCAGGGCCGGCATGAAATTGCTATCGCCGCTCCAGCGCGGCACGATGTGCCAGTGCAAATGCCCCGGCACGCCGGCCCCCGCGACGCGGCCAAGATTCAAGCCGATGTTGAAGCCCTCGCATTTCATCTTCTGGCGCAGCGTGCCTGTCATCCGCACGAGCAATTCGTGGAGTTCCAATTGCTCGGCCGGCGTCAACTCGGACAACTCACCGACATGCCGCCGCGGTGATACCAACAAATGCCCGTTGTTGTACGGATAGCGATTCAGCACCACCATCACGTTCTCGGTCACGACCGGCGTCAGCGTCGCGCGGCGATCGGGATCACCCGCGGCGCGGCAGAGAAAGCAATCCTGCTCCGCGTCGGGCAACCAAGCGACATTGCTCAAATCGGGTGCCGCCGGTTCTCCGGCCAACAAGTACGCCAATCGCCAGGGAGCCCAGAGTTGCTCGTGCATAAAGCAGGATAATAGTTGTAGGTTTTCGGTTGTGAGCGAGACGACCGTCCTAGCATCATACGTTACACAGCCAGGAACTTACAGATAATCTAAAATCGTCAGTTTCGACGTTTGCGCCATGAGTTGCAACGAAGCCTGGAGTGCTGCTTGGCGCGCGGAGAGATTCGAGATCGCTTCGGCCAAATCGGTGTTGATTTCAAGGGAGAGCGAGTCCTTGAGCTCGATCTCCTCGTCTTCCAGGCGCGTTTGCAGTGTATCCAGCCCTTGCTGCCGCGCGCCGATTTCGGCACGGGAAAACGTCACCCGCGAGTTGCCCTCGTCGATCAAGCCGAATGCCCGTGCCATGCCGTTCTGATCGTTGGAACGCAGCGCGTCGCGCATCCGAATCATGGCGGTAAAGATGCTGTTGGTTTCCTGAGGGTTAACATCGCGGCCCGTCAGGGTCAGCGTCGCGCCGGGTCCGCTGGTGACCAGCCGTGTCTCGCCCACGGGAAGCAGGCCTAGATCCTGCGCCGCTTGGCTATTATTGAGAGCTTCGACAACCAGCGGCCCGCCCGTTCCGTTATCGACCAGTTCAATGCCATTGCCCACTGCCGCGAGCCGCGCCACGACGCGTGAAGCAGGATCTTGGTTGTTGGCGTGGTTATTGATCAGATCGAGCACATCTTGAATTGTCTTGGCACCATTCGTATCAAACTTCAACACGACACCGTCGCGGCGGTCGATCTGAAAATCGAAACCAATCTCATTGGAATGAACCCCAAACCCGTGATTCAAATCCGCCAGGCGTGTCGCCGTGCCAAAAGTCCGCAGGCCCAACTGGCTGGCGGTCGTGCCGCCATTTTCGCCGATGCTGAAATCGGCCCCGCTTAGCCGGGAACGCAGATCGATGCCGTTCCCCGTGGCGTTAATCGTCGCCAGAACGTCGGCGTCCGAGTTGTTCAGCCGATTCAGCAAATCTTCGATCGTCACGGCGCTCGACAGATCGATTGTGTAGGTCTGGTCACCGTTGGTGATTGTCAGCCCATGAGCCTGATCGAATTCCTGGCCGCTGCCATTCGCCGTGGTGCCGAAGGTGGCCAAGCCAAAGACGCCGTTGCCGGTATTTGATTGATTCTCGGTTTCCAAGGTGGCGGAGAAATTCTCGCTGAAGGCCGCATCGTTATTGAGCGCGGTCAAGACTTGATTCGCGGTGGTGCTTCCGTTGTCGATGTTGACGGTAAAGGTGTTCGTCCCCGGATTGAACGTAACAACTTCGCCCCCCGCGGTCACCGAGCCATCGTCGATGAAGTTGAAACTATAGCCATTCAAGTCCGCTCCCCGCGTCTTGGCCGTGATGCGCAGATCGTCGTTCTGTCCCGTGCTGCTCAGCGTCGTTTGGGCATAGCGGCCGAACAACTCCTTGAGTTTGGTGGTGGGCTGAAGAGCCGGATTGAGATCGCGGCCAGTCAGCGGTCCGGTGCCCTGCGCGATGTTGTTGAGCAAACCGAGCTGACTCGCCGTTTTGCCGCCGGCAACTTCGTTGATAAAGAGATTTCCGCCGCCGGAGCTATCCAACGAAACCGTCAGCGCATTGTCCGTGAGGCCGACCGAAATCGTACGTCCTGGCGGTGCATTGGCTTCGAGTATTTCTTTGACATCGCGCAGAGTTCGAGCCTGCGACAGATCGACAATGCGGGAGTTCGCTCCCGTCGAAAGCTCGATGCTGCCGAGTTGCAAGCCTTCGCCGCCAAGCAAATCCGAGAGCCGTTTGTCCCAAGTCAGAATGGGATTCAGGTCCGCCGTCCCGCGTACCGGTTCGGACAAAGCGCCAAAGACAGCGCTGCCGGGAATGTTTGTTTCAAACAGAATATCGATATCCGAATAGCTTTGCAGTTGCTGCTCATTGCCGTTGTAGCGGACATACGGTCCGACAACATCGAACGGCTTGACCGAGGTCGTCGAACCGGCAAAGAGAAACCGATCACGAAAGCGTTCATTCCCCGAATCGACCAACTGCTGCAACGCACGGTCGATTTCCGTCGCGGCCGATTCCCGCTGCTCGTCGGTCGCCACGGTCGTGCTAACACCTTGCGCTGAGCCGCGTGCATCATTGAGCAACGCGGAAATTCGATTCAAGGAAACGTCGGTGGCCCCGAGAAATGTCTGGTTCGTCGCCAGGTTCGTTTTAACTTGGCCCTTTTGCTCCAACAAACGCTGCAAGGAAATCGCCCGCAGCGCGGCGGGAGCGTCTTCGCTCGCCGTGGAGATACGCTGGCCAGTGCTGATTTGCTGCTGGACCCGGAGCAGTTGCGTCTGATCGTATTGCAATTGCGTCAGCAGCCGCTGCTGCGCAAAGGAATCGCTGACGCGCGTCGTCGGGATGGGGGTGATCCGAGGCATAGACTCTTTCCAATTCGCGGTTCGGCGGGAGCCTCATCCTCCCAAATGATTACAGCGACACCAATACCGACAGCAACTCGTCGAGCGTCTGAATGTACCGCGCCGAAGCTTGAAACACGCGCTGATACCGCAAAAGTTTGATCGCTTCTTCGTCGATGTTCACGCCGCTGATCGCCAACGATTGCCCGTTCAGATTCTCCGAAAAAACGCGCGAACCTTCGGCAACACTCTTGGCAATCGTCGAAGCCTGGGTAATCGTCGAAGTCATCCGATCATACAGGTCACTGAGCGACGATCCGTCTTGGCTCGTTAACGCACGGTCTTGGAACGAAGCCAAGATCACCGCGGCTTGCGTGTCTTCGCCAATGCCGTTGAAACTCGCTGCGAATTTTGTCGGATCCGCCACGATGTCCTTGTTCACTCCCAGATCGCGCGCCGTGCTGCCCGTGAAAAACGTATTCAAGCCCACGGCCGCGAGAAACCCGCTGCTGTCCTTGGAAAAGGCAATTCGCTGGTCCTTGGAGTTGCTTGCCAGCACCACCCGGCCTTGCGAATCGATCGAGGCGGTAATGCCAGAGACACTATTCAAGTCATCCACCACACTCTGCAACGTCGAGTCGCCATTCAACCCGTTGAGATCGACGCGAATCGTCGTCGTTTGCGTCTCGTTGGTTTGCGTGTTAAAGACCAACACATCAAAGGTGCCGTTCACCGGCGTCGCCTGCAAACCGGCGTCGTCCAATTCGGCCGTGGCCGAATTGACGCCGTTGATGCTCGTAATATTCGAGTACCCGGTCAACCCTTGGCCGGAGCTGAAAACCTTGTTGAACTCATAGGCCAAGGTCGAAGCAAAACTATCGAGCGTATCAAGGAACCCGCCGAGGGCTTCATCCCGCGACTTGATCAGCCCGGCGATTTCGCCGCCGTTGAACTGGATGGCGAAGTCGGTTTTTTCGATGCGCGGCTCGACGATCGTGACGCCACGGTCGGTTTTTGGCTGCGCGATGAGCTGGCGGACATTGTTGTCGAGTACGAGAAAGTCGCCGCTGCTATAGACGGTGACCGCACCGCTGGGCTGTTCGGTGACGTTGATGTCGATGAGCTTGGCAAGTTCGGTCAAGGCTTGATTCCGCTGGTCGCGCAAGCCCACCGCATCGCTATTCGAGAGATCGCCCCCTTCGGTGTTGGCGATGCGAATATTCAAGCTGCCAATCGTCGTGAGCAACCGGTTGACGTTGTCGACGCCTTTTTCGACACGATCGTTCAGATCCTTGCGCAAGGTTCCGACACGCGTCGCCAGCCGGTTGACGTCGCCAGCCAGCGTCTTGCCCTTGAGCACGGCCAGATTTCGCGCCGCTTCGCTCTCGGGCTGATTCAAGATTTCGGAGATCGTGTTGAAGAAGTTATTCAACGACGAACTGAGGTCAGTGTCGGATAACTCGCCGTAGAGCGCTTCGAGCTGCGTGTAGGTTTGTTCCTCGACTTCGGCGCTGCTCTGCTCGCTCACCGCGTCACGCAGCCGGCCATCGAGAAACTTGTCGCTCTTCTGGACGATCGAATCAACTTGAACGCCCAGCCCCAACAGCAAATTGCCAATCCGCTGGGTGCGCGCGGCTTTGAAATTGACTTCTTCGCGGATGTAGCCCGGCGTGTTGGCGTTGGCAATATTTTGCCCCGTCACTTGCATGCCGATTTGCTGGGCACGCAGTGTGTTGTTCGCCAAGTTGATGGAGCTAAGGAGCGACATTCGCGAGGTCTATCCGGTTTGATTGAGCAGGAGTCCGCCCGCGGGCGCGAGATCATCCCCTATCTGTCCATAAGTCGGCTGTAAGCGGCCGCCGGTCGCGACAATTTCCAGCAAGTGCGTCAGATGCAGCAAGGTTTTCTGGGCAATTACCCAGTTTGTCAGAGCATTGTGCTGCAGCAGGCGTGCTTGCAACTGGGCCTGCTGCAAGCGCGGTTCGCTGGCGCGATGCCGTTCGTTCCCGCGCGCTCGTGCTAGCGAGCGCAGATTCGGCGCGGGTGTTCCCGTCGCGGCGGCTTGATCGAGGAGAGTTTGCCGGCGATCTTGGCATTGTTGCAAGCGCCCGACGAGTGCGCCTTCGCGCTCTTGGATCGCGTCGAGCCCGTCGGAATCCATCTGACCAAGCAAGCGGCGTTTCTGTTCCAGCACCGCGAGCAATTCAGTCTGCACCGCGGTCAACTCGTCGAGCAACGATGTGAAGTCCGCATCCCAATCAGCGGGCAGTTGCTCGGCAATCGTCGTAAGATCAGCCATGAGGGGAAGAATCTAGAAGTAAGGAGTTAGGAGTTAGAAGAAGACAAGAACCAAACTCGCTAACTTCGTTGCAGTTGGAACAGCTCGTACATCGAACCCGTGAGTTGCTTGCCCGAGCTTTCGGCCATCTTGTCGGCCAGTTGTGAATTCAATTCACTGCGGAACATCTCCTCGGCTTGTCCGCCGTGCATAAACGCCGGTTTGCCGACGGATTTTTGCATCTCGCTGAGCATCTGGCGATAAAACGTTCCGCCGACGAACTTGTCGAAAGCTTCGCGCGTCGCATCGGTTTCGTTACCAGCAGTTTCATTGCCCGCGTCGATGTTGTTGTTCAAGCCACTCGGCAGCGTCGATTGAGACGCAGCTTGCTGATTCAGCAGAGCGAACGGGTTGACTGAGGAGATTTCCATGATTTGTATTTCAGGCAAGGCCCGCTAGGTTATTGGCGGTGCAACGAATAAGAACCTGTCTGGCTCCCTCCCCCTTGCGGGGAGGGTTGGGGAGGGGGGTTTTGACACGATACGCTTGGTATTCGAGCAGACGCATGGCCTGAATTACTCAATGACCAATGTTCCGTGCAATTTCCCATCGCGTTCGATCCCCTTGATGATCGTGATTTGATCCGCGGCGGGAACTTGTAGTCCTTTGAGCGCTTCGAGCAGACTCTTGAGCTTGGCCGTTTGTTTTGGCGCTGTTTCCACGCCAACGAATTGGCTCCCCGTTGGGGGAACACCCGGTGTTTCGATGACCAGATTGTTGTGCGTGACGGCGACCGCGCCGATTTCGACTTCGCCGCTGATGACAATCGAGCCGGCTCGCTCGTTGATGACGACGCGGCCGCCGGTTTGCGGCTCGATCATCTGGATGCTCATGACTTGCGACACGAAATCGACCGGATCGTCCAGGTATTGCTCCGGGATCTGGACCTCGATGTTGACTTGATCGAGGGCCCGCGCGATCGGTTTTCGTTCGCGGCTGGCGGAGCCGTCGCCGCGTGTGTCGTAGAGGTAGTTGCTGAGCTGGTTGTTGATCATGCTCGCCATTTCCTGCGCCACTTCGAAGTCCGCGTGGCTCTTGTTCAAGACCAGCGTGATCTTATTGTCCTTGATAAAGCTGTTGAAGAAATCTTCTTCGAGCCGGCAGCCTTGGCGAATCCGGGCAACCGTTTTTGCTCGCGGGTTGTCGAGTTGCAACGTCCCTTGGGCGATTCCGTAGACGCGGTCGTTGCCGACTTGGGGACTGATCAGGGCCGTCGTCACAAGATAACCGTGCTCGAGCGTCTTGGCCGCGCCGATGCTCGACACGGTGCATTCGAGCAGATCGCCCTGGCGTGCGCCGCTCGCCGGAATCGTCGTGGTGACCATGACGAGAGCAACGTTCTTGGCGTCCTTGAGTTCCTTGATCCCATCGGGAAGCGGCATGTTCATCTTGGCCAACATCGCCGCCAGACCGCGCAGCGTCGGGGCATATGCGGGACCGTCGCCGGTGCCGTTCAAGCCGATGACAAGTCCCATCCCTTGGATGGTGACTTCTTCCTGGCCCTTGAGCCGAGCGATGTGCTTGATCAACGTGCGGGCGAACGAGACATTGCCGAGCAATGCCAAGACAAGAAACGTGAGCAGCGATTTTTTCAGAAACGACATCCGATTCATCCTCTTCCGTGAGGGACCTCGACGTGCTAGCAGTTCCTGTTAACTTGCGCAGGAACTGCCGATTCATCCGTGACAAACAACAGTAACGCAACCAGCGTGCCGACATTCAAAAAAAGTACTAGAAGGGGTTCACGCCGTCCCAAAACCGCGTTAACCAGCCTCTTTTGTAGGAATCACGCACATGGCCGACGGTGCGGCGGGTGATCTGCAATTCGGCAAGTTTTTCGCTTAGCACCGTGTTCTTTGGATCGATGTCTTCGGGGCGCACGGTGCCGGTCAGCGAGTTTTCGAAAATTTCGTCGTCCACGCGCATAGTCTTGCGCGCTTCGAGCACCAGATTTCCATTGGGCCGGATATCGACGACCCGCGCGGTGATGTTGTAGGTCAGCAATTCTTGCGTGGTGATTTCTCCATTCGCGCGGGTTTGTTGATTGTAGTTGCCGCGCGCACGAGGCAGTTCCGTTTCAGCTTTTTTTGCGGTATTTATATTGAAGCCATCGAGCTCAATCCAATTTTGCAGCCGCGCATCGACGCTCGAGACATTGCGGCGATCGACTTCGCCTTCGCTGATGAAATTCGAGTTTTCATTGACTCGAATCGACACCAAGTCGTTGAGGCGATGAAACCGGGGCATCAACGCCCGGCGGTCGGCATCGCTGTAGATCAGCGAGCTGCTGGCCATCGGAATCGCCCCGGATTGATCGCGCTGGTAGAGCGATGCTTGTTGGGCGAAGGAAGTTTCAGCGGTGAGGCAAAGTGCTGCCGCTAGCAATGTTTTTTTGAAAGGGTTCATGATTAGGCTTTTGGATTGGAATGGTGAGGAGGGAGTATTGAATGAGTCTGCACACGGTCGTCCAAGGACTCACGTCCTTGGCTACAAGAAAATTACCGGTCCGCACTGCCGAGAATCTCGACCGTTTGCAAGCCGCTGACGCGGGCAACCATGGCTTTCTTGTTATGGAGCAATTCGATTTGCACGATGTCGCCTTGCCCCCCTTCGGCTTTGGCCCGGGCTTTGGCCGCGACTTTGATCCCGCCGGAATGAGACGTGACATCAACCACGTCGCCCCGTTGGACCAGCGTCGGATTGCGGAGCAGCTTGGCCGTGAGGGGGTGATTCGCGGTGATCGTCTGCGCCGCTTCGCGGCCGACGACTTCTTCGATGTTCGCGAAATACGCGGCTTGTATGTTCCCTTGGGCTGCTCCGGGCTGCGGCCGAAGCTCGACATCGGCGGCCGTGATGACATTGCCGCGCGAGACAGTGCGAATCGTGGCAACCATCAGTGGCGCTGGTTGCAATTCGACGGTGATCTGTAAACGTTGCGGCTTTTGGCCCAGTGTTTCGATCAGGATCAACTGCTCGCCGGCGACTGCTTGCATCTGACCAATGACATTGATGAGATGCGCGCCAGCAGGGAGCTTCGCGTATTGGTCATCGTTGATTTTCGCTAGCACCGTCCAAGCCTCGCCGGTGCCTTCGAGCTTGCGTTGGACCGCGCCAATGACTGCATCGTCGATCGCGCGGCGTTGGGCAGTGTTACGGGTCACAGGAGCCGCTGCAGGGGCAGCAGCCGCCGAGCTCACCGTCGTCATGGGCGACCCGCCGAAGCGATGTTCGACCAGATTGTAGCCCAAGAGCTGCAAGCGATCCTGCACTTCACGCTGGCGCCAGTACTTTGCGCCGCCAGCACTCGGCGCGGGTCCTAGTTCAAGGGCCGCTAGCTTGACCTGCTCTTGCGCGTCACCTGACTCGATGAGACAGACATCGCCGAGACGCACGATGGGTCCGGTGATTTTCGCAGTTGGCTTCAAAGTGAAGTCCGCTGCCGACAACGTCGTGGCGAGCAGAAGAACCATCAAGATTTGCAGGCTGATGCGTTTCATTGGAATGCGTTCGTGACTTGTGGATGTATCTCGTTGTCAATTGTCAATTGTCCATTGTCAATTATCAATTATCAATTACTTAGAACCGTCTCAGGTTCCCGACCAATTGCAGGATCTGATCGCCGGCTTGGATCGCTTGCGAGTTCAACTCGAACGCCCGTTGCGTCGTGATCAAGTCGATCAGCTCGGTGACCGGCTCGACATTGCTCGCTTCGAGGGCGTTCTGGCGGATTTGGCCGAGGCCCTGCGTACCTGGAATGTTTTGTTGCACCGGGCCGGAAGCATCGGTTTCCGAATACATATTCTCGCCGAGTTTTAACAGCCCTTGCGGGTTTTGGAAGCTGGCTAATTGCAGTTGACCAAGATTGGTAAGGTTCTGCTGACCGGGCTGCGCCACGAAAACCGTCCCATCGGCACCGATGCTGATCGCCGTGGCATCTTGAGGGATGTTGATCTGCGGTTGCACGAGCCGGCCCACTTGGGCAGAGCCGACGACCAACGCCCCATCGGCATTGACCGACAGATTGCCCGAACGCGTGTACATGAAATTGCCCGAGGCTCCGTCGAGTACCTGCAAGAAACCGTTCCCTTCGATCGCAATATCCAGCGGTCGCGAGGTCTGTTGAAATGCTCCTTGCTGGAAGTCGATCTGCGTGCTCTGGACCGTCGAGCCGAGACCGATTTCGATCCCCACCGGAGTGATTTGGCCGGCCGAGTCGAGCAACCCGGGCAGTTTTTCCTTGCGATAGAAGAGATCTTCGAAGTTCGCGCGGTCGCGTTTGAACGCCGTGGTGTTGATATTCGCCAGGTTATTCGCGATGACGTCGAGCTTGGTTTGCAACGAGTCCATGCCCGTTGCGGCGGTGTAAAGTGTCTGGACGCTCATAGGATTTCTGGAGTTAGTAGCGAGGAGCTAGGAGATAGAATGAGTTCAAAACCGAGGCGTCATCAGGTGCTTTTCAGCACGCGATTCACGAGCGAATTCAAAATCGCGTCGTGGTTCTTGATCATGTTGATATTCGCTTCGAAGGCCCGGCTCGTTTCGATCATCTCGAGCATTTCCAGCGTCGGTTTCACGCCCGACATTTCGAGATAGCCGCTGCGAATGTCGCGCATTTCCGGTTCAACGGGTTCGGCGGGAGCGAGGGCTTGGAACAGGTTTTCGCCCAGCTTCGTCAGATCGCCCGGTTGAGTGGGGCGATTGATGGCGAGCGGAATAAGATCCGCCCCTTGCTGGATCGCCCCGTCAGGCGTCACGCTCCAAGGCAAACTCGCATCGATCTCGATCGGGGTTCCACCGTCGCTGAGGACCGCGTCGCCGTCTTGCGTGACCAGGCGGCCATCGCTGTTGAACAGAAAATTGCCCGCGCGGGTCAGCAGTTCCTGACCATCGCGATCAATGACGAAGAAGCCATCGCCATTGATCGCCATGTCCGTGTTAATGCCCGTGCGCTTGAGCGCGCCAGGCGAGAGATCGGTTTCTGTTCCACGAAACCAAACACCGCCGCCGATATCTTCAGCCGCGCCCATGCCGGGCATAATGCGGCCTTGGACGACGTCCTCGGCTTGGCGGGCTTGAAATAGTGCAAGGTCACGCTTGAACCCAGGCGTATCGACGTTCGCCAGGTTGTTGCTGATGACTTCCATGCGTTTGGATTGCGCATGGGCACCTTCGGCCGAAATGTAAAGTCCGTATGGCATGTTGGCGTTTCAATGCGGTGACGCATCGAGTTCGCTATCATGCCCCCCTGCGTGTTAGCGAGTTTCTGTAAAGCAAGGCCGATGCCAAAGCGGTTGGCAGCACAAAGATTTTTCAGAAGCGTTGCCAGCACGGTTTTCGTGCCGTGGGTTGCAAACATTTGAGAAATCATGCAAGCGAAAAGTCGGCAACTTGCATTTGCCGCTAGCAAGTCTCGAAGCGCGAGATTTGCCTAACCGGCAAAGTCTCGCGCAGGATCTGCCGCTATCAAACAATTGATAATTGACAATGGAGAATTGACAATGGGGGCGATTTTGCGAGTTGCCTTACTTGAAAATACTCATAGGCTTCCCCTTGCCGATGGCATATTTTCGATTTGGGTTGGCGCTGCGGATGTCGCGGTAATCAAGGTGGATGGCACTTCGGTAGGCGTTTCATAAAAAAAGCCCGCGAGTCTCCTCGCGGGCTCATTGCATTTCATTGTCAATTATCCATTGTCCTTTACCTTTTTTGCCTTTTTACCGCCATCAGCGGGGTTTGGAACTGCAGGATTCGGAATGCTAGGCACACCGCCACCAACACCGGGACCGACCGGCGGCACATTGCCGCCAGCACCGCCCTTGTTACCAGGATTGCGGTTGCCACCAGGGTTGCCGCGATTCAGTGGTGGTTTCGTGACAGGGTTGTTCTTGCTGCCTACGTTGCCACCGCCAGGATTGCCGCCAAGGGCTCCTTGGTTCGGATTGATCTTTGGTCCGGCGGAGACACCGTTGCCGAGGACGGGATTGTCGTTCCCAGGGTTGCCTTTCGATGGCAGCGCATTCCCCGACTTGTTGCGATTCGGCAGGTTCGTGCCAGGGATGGAGTTGCCGGCAGCGTTGTTGCCCTTGTTTTTCGTTGGGTTCGCTCCTGCGTTGTTCGTTCCCTTGGTGCTGCTGGAACTATTGGGGTTACCGATTTTCGGATTGAACGTCGAATTGTTTTGATCGCCAACTTTAGGATTGAACACTCCAGGCTTTTGCTGACCGGGAGCTAATTGCCCTGGAGGTGCAAGCGGTCCTTGATTTTGACCAAACGCGCCGCCTGCGGGTGTTCGTTGACCGGGAACAGTATTGGCCGTTGTGTTGGGTGTCGTGCCGGTTGTGCCAGCATTGCTTCCATTGGGATTGTTAGTCGGAGGATTTGTGTTCGTGTTCGATGAAGCATTCGGATTCCCGATCTTTGGATTGAATGTCGAATTGTTTTGATCGCCAACTTTGGGATTGAAAACCTCAGGGTTTTGCTGACCAGGAGCTAATTGCCCTGGAGGTGCAAGCGGTCCTTGATTTTGACCAAAAGCGCCGCCTGCGGGTGTACGCTGACCGGGAACAGTGTTGGCCGTTGTGTTGGGTGTCGTGCCGGTAGTGCCAGCATTGCTTCCATTGGCATTGTTAGTCTGAGGATTTGTGCTCGTGTTCGATGAAGTATTCGGATTCCCGATCTTTGGATTGAATGTCGAATTGTTTTGATCGCCAACTTTGGGATTGAAAACCTCGGGGTTTTGCTGACCCGGGGCTAATTGCCCCGGAGGAACAAGCGGTCCTTGATCCTGACCAAAAGCGCCGCCCGCTGGCGTGCGCTGACCAGGTACCGTCGTGGCAGTGGTGTTTGGCGTGGTGCCCGTCGGGCCGTTGTTTGTTGTGGTATTAGTGTTCGGCCCGTTGTTCTCATTCGTCGATGTGTTGGGATTTCCAATCGTCGGCTTGAACGCCGAATTGCTCGCGTCGCCGACTTTTGGATTGAAAACCTCGGGGTTCTGTTGCCCCGGCGCGAGTTGCCCTGGGGGAACGAGCGGACCTTGGTCTTGGCCAAAAGCTCCATTGGCGGGTGTGCGTTGGCCTGGGACCGTGGTGGCCGTGGTATTCGGCGAATTGCTCGGACCGGGAGTCCCGTTGTTGGGATTGCCGTTGGTGCTCGTTCCATTCTGACCAACGGGATTGCCTTGGTTATTCACTACTGGTCCCGTTCCCGGTGTCACGATATCCAGCGGCACGACAACCGTATCGACCCCGCCCGGGACAGCGACCCCGCCGATCGCAGAATTGACGCCACCGACTGGATTCGGCGGAACGTTTCTGCCAAGCTTGTTCGGATTGCGTTCGGTCGGCATGTTATCCGCCGCGGTGGAACCCGTCGTCGGTTGACCGGACGGGCTAGTGGCCGTGTTATTTGCGGGGTTGCCACGGCCGGGGACCATTCTTCCCTTTTCGGCGGGTGTGACCAGCGGGATCAACGAATCGCCGGCAATCGGATTCGCGACCGCGCCGGTGCGCGGAGTGGTTCCTTGTTGGTTCACACTCACGATTGGCTGTACGACGGGGAGTCGAGTTTTACCTCCGCCAAATTTCGAATCAACGCCCCCCTTCGCAATACCCGGCACCGCTGCCCCAGGCACAGCGGCACCCGCCAATTGCTGGCGTTGAGCAGCGATTTCGCGGAACTGTTTCGCTTGCTTTGAAAAGCGATCGCGTGTATCAGCGTTCACTTTTTCAAGCTGCAGCGGCGCCTGGGTCACTTGCTTTTGTTGCGTGGCGACTTGGGCCAAGTTCGCCGTCATCGCGGCATTCTGAATTTGCAGGCTGGCGATATCGTCCTCGGTGCCAAAGCCAGGCCTCCCTTGTGCGTGGCGATTGCCGTTCGGATTGTTGCCCAGTTCAATGATCGTGTTTGAACTGTTGACGATGTTCGCGTTGTTGACGTACTGCTTGTATTGTGGCTGTTGCGCCAGGCGATACTGATCGCGATAGGTGCGCGGCGGACGAGCATCGGGGTGGTTCATCACAAAGTCATAGCGCTGTTGAATGTGGCGATTCCAATTCGGATCGACACGCCGACCTTGCCACGAGTAGTACGTAAAAAGCGGATCATAGTACGCGCGATTCGCAACGAGCGGCGTGAACCACGGACGATAACCAGCGGTGACATAATTATTGCCGTAGTAATCGCCAAAGTAGTAATGGCAGTACCGAGGACGTGACCAAAGGTGAACCGTCAAGAAATTCGGCCGCAACACCACGGTCGGTTGATAGACCACGGGATTCGCATAATACGCCGCGTCAAAGAAGACCGGCGCGAATGCTAAGCCGCGCTGCGACAACGAGTAATCCCAATAGCCCGGCGTATAAACAAAGCCCAGCGGCGTCCAGTTGTAATGTGCCGGCACCCAAATCCAGCCGACTTGCCCCGCGGACCAGTAACCCGCTTGCCAAGCATAGCGGTTATCAACGTAACGCCAATTGCCGGGAATCCAAAAGTGCGATTCGCCGGGCGATGCGGTCGAGGGACCTTGCTCTAAACTCGCCGGAGGCTCAGGCAGATATTCGACTTCGGTTTGGGCTTGTTGATTTGGAGCCGCGGTTGCGACCGTTGTCCAAAAACCCGGTACCCACTGCGAGCCATTCGGGACCGCGTTCCAATAACCCGAGACCCAAGTATGACCCGGAGGCGTATCGCGGTAGACGCCGCTGATCCAGATGAAATCGAGCCGATCATCGTCCCAAGCGTAGTAGCCGGGAATCCACAGCACGTTCTCGCCCACCGGCCGTTCATCGGGCGGGAGCTCTTCGATCATCGCTGGCGGCGCTTTAGGAACGACGGCCGGAGCTTTGGTTTCTTCGCTAACAGGTTTGGCAAAGGCTTCGTGAATTGGCCCGCGCGTCAGCACATCGCCGGGTCCCGTCCCGACAACTTCGGGAACCGCGTTCGGAACAGCCGGATCGGTGATCGGCGTCGGAGGCGCAGGAACATCGCGATTGGGGTCTTGAGCCAGCAGCCAGCCTGTCAGGCTAACCGCCACTGCGATAGCAAGGAAGCCGTGCTTACGAAGATTGGTGAGCTTGGGCAACGAAGAATAATTGAACCTTTTCATCTTACAAACTCCCAGAATAGAGCAAAACAACAATATTCGAAGCCGGTCGAATGACCGGATGCGCGCAAGAGAATAACGACTGCACAGACCGTACTTAATTACTAGAGCGAATCCCATGCCAGGGAGCGGACAGAAATTCTCGCAGGTCAGGCATTTCGCCTAACAGCGAGTGGTTTAACCATGAGTTGGCATTGAAACGACATGTCGCGTCGTCAGGCAAGAATGCCTACCCTACTACTCCGTCTAGCGATCAGTGTCAGGGAAACGTGGGAGCTTTTTCTGTAGTCCTGAAAGGACGACCTTTGATAGCCCAGGGTGAGCAAAGCGAACCCTGGGAAATATTCGCCACAAACAAGCAAGTCCTGAAAGGACGGCCTAACTGGCACCACAAATTCGGCCGTCCTTTCAGGACTTCAGGTCTTTTCTTTGCCATGAACCCAGGGTTCCGCTGCGCTGCACCCTGGGCTATCACAGGCCGTCCCGTTGGGGCTACATCAGCTTACAAATTCGGCAATCGACAGAGTTGCATGACATTGATCGTTAGACGAACTCGTACTTGAATATCATCAATCGGATGACGCCACTGTCTCATCCGCTGTGGTCGTTCCATTCTTCTCCGCGCGGCGCTTCGCCAGCCAATGTTGCCAGCCGTGGAACACAATCGGCAAAATACTGACGAAGATGATCCCGATGACGATCTTTTCGAAATGCTTGGTGACGAACTCATTTTGCCCGAGAAGATACCCGGTCATCGTCATCGAAATGACCCAGCCAATCCCGCCGGCAACGTTGTACCAGACGAACTGGCCGTAGTTCATCCGTGAGACGCCCGCGACGAAGGGGGTAAACGTTCGCACGAGCGGCACGAAGCGGGCGAGGATGATGGCCTTGCCGCCGTGACGTTCGTAAAACGCCTTGGCCGCCATCAAATGGTCATGCTTGATGAACCACAGATTCCCCTGCGTGTAAACACGGCCTCCCATCTTATGCCCCAAGGCATAATTCACCGCGTCACCCAGGATAGCCGCGACCATCAAGACAACGTTGAGTACAAAAATATTCAACACATCTTGCGAGGCGAGCATCCCGCAAGCAAACAACAGCGAGTCCCCCGGCAGAAAGAACCCGACGAGCAAACCTGTTTCCGCAAAGACGATCCCGGCGAGCGCGGCGTAAATCCAGGTCGGACCGATCGTTTCTTGGACGAAAGGGCGCAGATTCTCGGGCTTCGGAAAATCAAGAACCAACCACTTTAGTCCGTCAACAATCCAAGTCAGCCATTCCATCCGGACACTCAATCAGCGGGGT
>JBGSSS010000186.1:0-19144 GCA_041736895.1 Pirellulales bacterium | reverse complement strand
CGCAGCAATTTTCTGTCAACGGTAAAAAACACTCGTTTTCGTTCCGAACGATTTCAAGTCGTGCGCGCTGAAAAAACGCCGCAAGTCTTTAAGCAGCGCCGAGTTCAAACAATTTTCAAATTCCTCAGCCGGACAGTAGTGGAAATTGAACTCTTTCACCTAGATGGCCCGCGAAATTTGCTTGCAATAATTTTTGCTTCGACGCATAATAAAGTTCCTGCCTCGATTGAGAGAGGGCTATCCTCTCCGTCTTACTTCATTTGTTTCGCAGCAAAGGTGCGCATGCGATTCTTCAGCTTGCTGATGCTTTTGTCGTGTTGTTTGCTCACTCCCTTCGCTAATGGGGCGGAGCCTGCGGCATTGCCCTCCGATCATGCCGAACGGATGACCAAAGGCCTGACGCTCTTCAAGGATCAAGTCGGCGGAGTGCTCAAGAAGCACTGCATGAAATGCCACGGCGAAAAGGTCCAAGGCGATCTCGATTTCGCGACGCGCGAGGGGCTGCTCAAGGGCGGCACCAACGGCCCGGCGATCGTGCCGTTTCAGCCAGCCAAGAGTTATCTGCTGACGCTGATCAAACACGAAGACGAACCGGCGATGCCGGACAGTCAGCCGAAGTTGGCCGACAAAGACATCGCGGCCATCGAGCGCTGGATTGAACTCGGCGCGCCATATGACGAGCCGTTGATCGCGGGCAAGAAGCCGCCGCGCGATGCGAGTGTCGTCACGGCCGAAGACCGAAGCTGGTGGTCGTTTCAACCCTTGGCTAAGGTCACTCCGCCAGTAGACGCAACGCATAAAAATCCCATCGATCGGTTCATCGCCGCCGCAGCGGCGAAGAAGAATCTCACGCTTGCACCGCCCGCCGAAAAACGGCAACTCGTGCGGCGGCTTTATTTTGATCTCCTGGGCATCCCGCCGACGCCAGCGGAGATGGCTGATGCGCTATCAGATTCTTCGACGGCAGCGACCTCAAAATTGATTGATCGTTTGCTCGCGCGCTCCGAATACGGCGAACGCTGGGCGCGGCATTGGCTGGACGTCGCGCGATTCGCCGAGAG
Source organism: Pirellulales bacterium (assembly GCA_041736895.1). Taxonomy (GTDB): domain Bacteria; phylum Planctomycetota; class Planctomycetia; order Pirellulales; family JALHPA01; genus JANRLT01. The sequence goes on along the minus strand of JBGSSS010000186.1, from coordinate 18,083 downwards.
CGCCGGCTTTGAACAAGATTACGATCGCCCGGGGGCTTGGGCCTTTCGCGACTTTGTCATTCGCGCGCTGAATCAGGACATGCCCTACGATCAGTTCCTGCGCTGGCAGATCGCGGGCGATGAACTCGCGCCGAACGATCCCTGGGCGATGGCCGCGACGGGGTTTCTCGGAGCCGGTGTCTTCCCCACGCAGATCACCGCCAATGAAGTCGAACGGACTCGCTACGACGCGCTCGATGATATGCTCTCGACAACAAGTTCGGCGTTTCTCGGATTGACCGTTGGCTGCGCGCGCTGCCACGATCACAAGTTCGATCCGATCCCGACGCGCGATTACTACCGGATGCTGTCGATCTTCACAACGACGGTGCGCAGCAACGTCGAAGTCGAACTAGATCCCGACAAGACCAAAGTGCTGCGTGAACAATGGGCCGCTGGTTTGGTGCCGCTGCAAAACGAAATTAAACAGCGTGAAGAAAAGCTGCGCGGCGAATTTCAAACGGAATTGGCTCGTGGCTTGAATGTGGGTGAGAAATCGACGTGGGTTGCCTTGGATGTCAGCGAGGTCAAGTCAAATGGCGGCGCTGAGTTCAAGAAACTGGCCGACGGGTCGTATCTCGCCTCGGGCGAGAACGCCGTGCACGACCAATATCGCATCACGGCCAAGTCGGACATCAATCTGATCACGGGTTTGCGGTTGGAAGCCTTGGCCGATTCGAGTTTGCCGCACAACGGACCGGGCCGCGCGGGGAACGGGAACTTTGGGTTGAGTTCTGTCGTTTTACAGGTTCGCCAACCCGGCGACAAGCAGCCGCGCGAGGCGGAGTTTCAATCGGCGATCGCCGATTTCGAGCAGAACAAGAAAAACCTTTCGATCGCGGCGTCGCTCGATGACATGGCCGTGACGGGCTGGGCCGTCGATGGGCAAATCGGCCGCGACCACACGGCAGTGTTCACGTTGCGTGAACCGCTCGATGTGCCGGTGGATTCCACAATCACCGTGCTGCTCAAGTTTAACGTCAATAGCCAGCACAACATCGGCCGATTCCGCGTGGCCGTGACAGGTGTGAAAAAACCGGCTCTGGAGACATCGATTGTCGCCAAGGAAGTCCAGCAGCTTCTTTCCAAACTGGCAAACTCCAAAGGCGCCGCGGCTCTTTCAAATGACGAAACGGAAAAACTTTTTGTTTGGTGGAGCGCGCGTGATGGCGAACTGAAAAAGCTCAAAGCGAAGCTCCAGCCCGAATTGGCCAAGGAACCAAAAACCAAGACCAACATCTTGATCTGCGGCGAAGGTTACAAACCGATGCGCCATCACACGCAAGGCGTCGATTTCTTCAAGGAAACATACGTCCTCAATCGCGGCAGCGTCGATCAAAAGCAAGAAGTCGCCCAACCAGGCTACCTGCAAGTTTTGCTCAAGGATAAAACCGACGAGCAAGCTTGGAACGTCAACCCGCCTCAGGGGGCGAAATTCTCCGGCCGCCGCAGCGCTCTCGCGGCATGGCTTACCGATGTAGAAAACGGCGCGGGTGCACTTACCGCGCGCGTCATCGTCAATCGCTTGTGGCAGCATCACTGCGGCACCGGGTTGGTCGCGACATCCAACGATTTCGGCAAGACGGGTTCGCTCCCATCGCACCCCGAATTGCTCGATTGGCTCGCTGGCGAGTTGATTCGCAATGGCTGGCAACTCAAGCCGATCCATCGCTTGATCCTGGAGAGCGCGGCCTATCAACAGACATCGCATCCGAGCAAGGAACACCTCGCCGCCGATCCGGCGAACGCGTATTTCACTCGTTTCGCGGCACGCCGGCTTGAGGGCGAGACGCTGCGGGACAGTATTCTCGCCGTTACCAATGAACTTGACCGGACGATGTATGGCCCGGGCACGAAAGATGAAAAGAGCAAACGCCGCAGCATCTATTTCACCATCAAACGGAGCCAACTGATCGGCTCGATGGTCGTTTTCGATCAGCCCGAACCTTTGGTCAGTCAAGGCTCGCGTCCGACAACGACGATCGCGCCGCAAGCTCTGCTGCTGATGAACAGCGCGCAGGTTCGCGCTTGGGCCGCGGCGCTAGCGAAACAAGTCGAGCCGAAACTGCCAGCCGCGGGTAGCAATGACTGGAAGCCGGCCATCACCGAAGTTTATCAGCGTGTCCTCGCCCGCGACCCGCGTGACAAGGAACTTGCCGCAGCGATCAACGCTCTGGACAAGACCTCCGATAAAGAACGGCTCGGCGCGCTGACCGATTTCTGCCAAGTCATGCTTGGCTTAAATGAATTCGCGTACCTAGAGTAAGCGCAGAATTTCAACCCGCCGCGTAAGCATGGTACGTTTGGCATTGAACCTTAGATCTCGTCAGGCAAAGCCTGACCTACTACTGATGAATCACTCCGAACTTTGGACACGCCGCAAACTCCTCGAACGTGCCGGCGGCGGAATTGGCATGTTGGCCCTGGCGCAGATGCTCGGCGTTGACGCGCCGGCGAAAGCTGCCGAGTCGCTGAACCCGTTGGCGGCCAAGCCCGCGCATTTTCCGGCCAAGGCCAAGGCCGTGATTTGGATCTTTGTCAACGGCGGCGCGAGTCAGGTCGATACATGGAACTATCGTCCTGAGCTCGAAAAAATGGACGGCAAGACGCTCGAAGGCTTCGACAACAAGACCGGCTTCTTTCCCGAGCAAGTCGGCGGTCTGATGAAGTCTCCGTTCACGTGGAAGCAGTATGGCGAGTGCGGCGCCTGGGCTTCGTACTTGTTTCCGAATCTGGCGCAGCATGTCGATAAGATGTCGTTCGTGCACTCGTGCTTTACGACCTCCAACAATCACAGTCCCGCGCTGTTCATGATGAACACCGGCGTTACGCGGATGGGCAATCCGTGCGTCGGTTCGTGGGTCACGTATGGACTCGGCTCCGAGAGCGAAAACCTGCCGAGCTTTGTGGTGATGTCCGATCCGCTGAACCGCGGTTTGCCCAAGGGGAGCGCGTGCAACTGGGGAGCCGGATTTCTGCCGAGCGTTTATCAAGGGACCTGGCTCAAGCCGCAAGGCGACCCGATCGACAACCTCCGCCGTCCTGCGGACCTTAGCGATGAACGCCAACGGCAACAATTGGATCTGATGGCGGAACTCAATCGGCAGCATCTGGAGCATTCCGCGGCGGAGAACGAACTTGCTGCGCGGATTAACAGCTTCGAGTTGGCCTACCGCATGCAATCCGCCGCGCCCGAGGCGATGGACCTCGCCCAGGAAACACCCGCAACGCGTAAACTTTACGGGCTCGATGAAAAGCACTGCGGCCATTTCGCGAAGCAGTGCTTGCTCGCGCGGCGAATGGTCGAACGCGGCGTGCGCTTTGTGCAAATCTATTCCGGCGGGATGGAGAACCAACAGAGTTGGGACTGCCACAAAGATCTCGTCGGGAACCATCGCGGCTTCGCCCGCGAGGCCGATCAACCGGTCGCGGCGCTGCTCGCCGATTTGCAGCAGCGCGGGCTGTTGGATTCGACGCTCGTGATTTGGGCGGGCGAATTCGGCCGCTTGCCGATCGCACAAAAGGGCGACAAGCCTGGCCGCGACCACAACCCGCATGCCGCAACGGCCTGGCTCGCCGGTGGCGGAATCAAGCAAGGGTTTTCCTACGGCGAAACCGATGAGATTGGGTTCAAAGCGGCGGTCAACAAAGTCAGCGTCCGCGATTTCCACGCGACGATCCTGCACGCGCTGGGCCTTGATCACGAGAAACTGATTTATCGCTTCCAAGGTCTCGATCAAAAATTGACCGGCGTTGAACGCGCGCGGGTGGTCAAAGAATTGTTCGCTTGATATCGCTTGAATTCTTTGATTTTCTCGAAGTGTTTCTATCACTTTGCCTTCCGAACTCGCGTTCATTTCACCTGATTCCTCAGGCTCTTAGCACGATTTTCACGCGAAAAATCGGCGATAAATTCGTCGAATTTCGCACACAATCGGCGCGCAGTCTCTCGGGCGAAGGCGCGAAGAAGCGAAAGGAGTCTGCAAAGTCATTCCGAGCAGATTCCGCTCGAAAAAACTTTGATTCGCGCGCTTTTCTAACACCAAATTGTCAAAGATCGACTATCACCCTGGACCGTGGGCCAGGGACCTGGATCATGGTTCCAAGTCACCAAGCGACAGGCGCAATCACACCAACAGGCGCTTCCCAAGTTGCTAGCGGTAAACACTGCAGCGCCGATCCTGATCCCGTACGTCAGGCATTTAGCCTGACATTGTCTACGTCGCTACATCACACAAAGATGAGCAACGACCAACGTGTCAGGCTGGAAAGTCTGACCTACGAATCACAGGGCACAGCGCAAGCGAACGAGGGAACATGTCGGGGATCGATGTCTCGCGGAATTGGCTAGTGAGTGAACACCCGCACGAATCCACAAGCTGCCGAGTATTTTGGCTTCCTGTAATCCGGCCATATTGAACGTGACCAAGCCCAGTGCTTCTATCACGCAACGCTCACGGATCAACTCCTCACCAACTCGGCCCCTAGCAGCCAATCGAGGAATGATTCATCTCGACTCGAAACCGCCGGGCGCACCATCGCATAACGTGAACACCAGTACGCACTATCCGTTGGCACAAAATCAACCCCCTTTCCGAAGAATAATTTAGGGTTGGCTCGCTAATGCCTGCTGCAAGGCAAATAGCTCAATTTGCAGCTTTGTCACATCGTGCAGAATTAATAAGAGAGTCTTTTCCTGCAGCCAGTAGGGAAAATAGCCTGCCCCCTAAATTCAGACGTCACGAATCCCATCACGAAAGGGATCGCACTCATCAAAAAGTAACGTCGCTTCGGCCGTAATGTATGCCCGACCGGTGATCGTCGGCCGGATCGTTCCGGCGGCTTGGTCGAGCCACTGATAGCTGCCGGTGAAGGTCGTGCCGAGGATGCTTTCTTGCACCCATGTTTCGCCCGGAGCTAGTTTCCCCGCCGCGGCAAGGCACGCCAGCTTCGCGCTCGTGCCTGTTCCGCACGGCGAGCGATCGTACGCCAAGCCGGGACAGAGCATAAAGTTTCGCGCGTTGGCCGTCGCGTTCGGCGAGTTGCCTACGAGTTCGACGTGATCGACTTCGGGATAACCGCCGTTATTCAGCGCGCGGCGAATCGCGGCGGCTTTGTTGGTCAATTCCGTCACGCGCGATAATTCGATCGGGCCAGTCTCCGGAGTGAGGAAGAACCAGTTCCCGCCCCAGGCCAAATCGCCGGTGACAAGCCCATGGTTCGGCACTTCGATCGCGATCTGCGATTCCTTGCGGTAGCTCGCCACGTTGTCGAACGAAACTTGGCCATCGTCATGCAGCGTCGCGGTGACCGTGCCGACAGATGTTTCGATTCGATGCCGGCCGGGCTTGATTTTTCCCTGATAGGCCAGCGTCGTGACAACTCCGATTAGTCCATGGCCGCACATGCCGAGTGTGCCGACGTTGTTAAAAAAGATCACGCCGGCGGCGCAAGTTGCATCGACCGGTTCGATGAGCAGCGCCCCGACGAGCACATCCGATCCGCGCGGTTCGTTGACCACGGCCGAGCGAAAAGAATCGTGCTCGGCGGCAAAGATTTTGCAGCGTTCGGCGAGCGGCCCGCGGCCCAAATTCGGCCCGCCTGAGACCACGACGCGCGTCGGCTCGCCGGCAGTGTGAGAATCGATGACTTGAACGCTTTTCATATGTTATCCGCGGATCGTGTACGTCGTCCCGGTGAATATTGTGAAGAGCTGCGGCCTGCGGGAAAATTCCTGAAGACATCATAGCCGCACGACGACGACAAAGGGATAGCACGAATTCTGGGCGAAGTTCTGCAGCGTTCGTGCCGCATTATTTCTGGTTCACGGAGGAATCGGTGGTTCGAACTGCACTCTACGCACTGCTGGCGATTTGCGGCTTGCAGACCGGAACGGCTCTTGCGCAAGAGTACACACCGTTCATCATGCGGCCCGGGTTTGAAAACGTCGGCCAGGGTAACGACGAAGGCGAAGCAGACGAAATCGAAACCGACCGCGATTCGTTTACCCCGGCCACCACCACGGCGGGGCTACATCGAATGATCGTGGAGTCCGCGTACACGTTTATCGATAACCGCCGCGTGCCGGAAACACACAGCTTCCCCGAGCTGGTCGTGCGCTACGGCGTGCGCGATTGGCTGGAGCTGCGCTTTGGCACGAATTACGAAGTCGGCGGCGCGGGCAATCCGGTCTCCGCGGTAGTCCCGGACGACTTCGACGGCATGCCCGATATCGAGGACGAGGCCAACGTCTCGTACGGGCTCAAGGCCGAACTGACTAAGCAGCGCGAATGGGTGCCGCAGAGCGCGCTCCTCGTCATGGCGTTTACCCCGACATCGGGTGAAAACACGGACACGCATTTTGTCACGACATACGTCTTTGGTTGGGAGCTGCCGAACGGGTGGACGTGGGATTCGGCGATTCGTTATAGCACGGGGAGCGAAGAAGAGGATCACTTCAACGTCTGGTCGCCTTCGACGGTGATCAAGATCCCCGTCGGCGAGAGCTGGAAGATTCACGCCGAGTATTTTGGCATCTTCAGCGACGGCCGCGAGAACGAAAGCGTCCAGCAATACTTCAGTCCCGGCGCGCACTATTTGATCACGCCCGATTGGGAACTGGGCGTGCGTGTTGGCTGGGGGTTGAACGAGGAAGCGGCGAACTTCTTTGCGAACTTCGGCGGCGGCTATCGATTTTAAGAGCAAAAAAAGAAATTCGGAGCTATCGAGGATTGGTTCCGCTAAGATCAAGACAGCAAAGCAGATCGTCGTTCCAGCGCTTTGTGAAAGTGCCACGGGTTAAGACGCGTCACGTCTTTTTTTCTCTCTGTTCACTGACTCCATGCTCATGGGATTTCGAGTGCCGATCCTCGATTGGCTCGCTCACTATCGTCGCGAGTGGCTGCGCGATGATTGTTTGGCGGGGGTGACGCTGGCCGCGTATGCGGTACCTGTTTCGCTGGCCTATGCGACGTTGGCCGGACTGCCGCCGCAGATGGGGTTGTACTGTTACTTCGCGGGCGGGTTGGGTTATGCGATCTTTGGCTCGTCCAGGCAACTGGCGATTGGCCCGACTTCGGCGATTTCACTGCTGCTGGGGGTGTCGCTCCTGGAACTTGCGGGCGATGATCCGCGGCTGCTCGTAGAATGGGCCTCACTCACGGCCGTGATCATGGCGGGTGTTTTCGCGATAGCCTGGCTCCTGCGGCTAAGCGTGTTGGTGAATTTTATTTCGGAGAGCATTCTCACCGGCTTCAAGGCCGGGGCTGCGCTCGTGATCGGGCTCACGCAATTACCCAAGTTGTTGGGCATCCCAGGCGGCGGCGATGATTTCTTTGAACGTGTTTGGCGAATTGGGCAGCAACTTGGCTCGACCCAGTGGCTGGCGTTAACCGTCGGCGGCGTGGCGATCGTACTGCTTGTGGCTGGCGGCCGTTGGCTGCCTGGCAAGCCCGTGTCACTCGGGGTTGTGCTTCTCTCGCTGATCGCTGTCGCGGTACTGGGATTGGAGGAGCGCGGACTACGCATCGTCGGGGAGATCCCCGCAGGCTTGCCGTCCTTTCAAGGAGCGAACTTCGATCTGACCAGACTCACTCTTCCCGACGCTCGGCAGTTAATCCGTCTGGCTAGCGCATGCTTCTTGTTGTCTTACATCGAAAGTGTTTCCGCCGCGCGAACGTTCGCGCTCAAGCATCGCTACGATGTCGACCCGCGGCAAGAATTACTCGCCCTGGGAACGGCGAGTTTCTTTGCCGGACTGTTCCAGGGTTATCCCATCGCGGGGGGACTTTCGCAGACGGCGGTGAATGAACGGGGCGGAGCGAAGACTCAACTCTCGCTGATCGTGGCGTCCGTTGCCTTGGGCTGCGTATTGCTATTCTTGACCGGACTCTTTCGCACCCTGCCCGATGCCGTGCTCGCGGCGGTGGTGCTGGTGGCGATTACCGGACTGATCGATGTGCGAGAATTACTGCATCTGTGGCGGGTGAGTCCGCTTGATTTTGCTGCCGCAGCGGTCGCCTTTGTCGGCGTGCTTTGCATGGGCGTGCTGGATGGCGTGGTGGTCGCGGTCTTGGCCTCTGTCGGCATGTTACTCTGGCGAAGTTCTCAACCGCCCGTGGCTTTTTTAGGTCGCATCCCCGGCACGCGGCGCTATTCCGACATCTCCAGACATCCGGACAACGAACCTGTCGCCGGTGTTCTGGCATTTCGTGTCCAGTCGTCGTTGCTGTACTTCAACTCCGATCATGTGCGCGACGTGGTTCTCGCGCGGGCACGCCAAGAAACGGGACTGCGCCGCGTGGTGTGCGACCTTTCCAATGTCCCGTATCTTGACGTGCCCGGTGCACGCATGCTGAAGCGATTGCATCAGGAATTTCACGATCTCGGGCTCGAATTCCACATCGCCGAAGCTCATGGACCAGTGCGAGATATGTTGCGAAACGAAGGCCTCGAATCCCTCGTCGGCACAATTACGCGTCACGTCTCCTTGACTGATCTGGTGGAAGACGTCCGTTAGCTATGCGACGATTAATCCAGCGTCGGCGTTGGCTCGTTGCCAATGCGAGTGACCAGGCAAAGTCCTGCCATCGTAGCTCGAAACATCGACGGAAAAATCGTGCCCAACCGCCGGCGTTGACGCGGGTCTTCGTCGTAGCTTCGATCCCTGACAGCGACGTCAAACCCGCGGGGCGGATTAAGCGATTCTTGGTGCGGTCTTGTGCGGCATGTTGCATGATTAGCCGGACCATCCACGGCCCGCGTTATTCATTTTCGGATTCGAGTTCGCCGCCACTCGCATTTCGTGGCGGAAATAAGCTTTTTTCTAACTTCATTTGACAACCTCGCCTGGCGCGGAACAGAATCTAGGTCTCGCCTTTACTTCCTGCCAGCACCTGAAATCAATTGCGATCGTGTTCGAGGGAGAACCCGCTCGCCTTGCAGTTGCCTCCATCACTTTTTAGGAGTCCTCCATGGGTCGGAAACCGTTGTCTCAACTCGGCTCGACGCGCCGTGATTTCATCAAAGCCGGCAGCGCCGCATTGGCCACGCCGTATTTCGTTTCTTCGTCGATCTTTGCCAAAGACGATAAACCGGCTCCGAGCGATCGCTTGGTTGTCGCCGGCATCGGTCTGGGAAACATGGGCAGCGGCGATCAAGGCGGCTTTCTCAATCGCAGCGATGTGCAGTACGTTGCGGTTTGTGACGTCCGCAAAGGTCCGCGCGAGGCGGCGAAGGGGAAAGTCGACAAAAAATACGGCAACAAGGATTGCAAGGATTACGTTGACTTCCGCGAAATCCTAGCCCGCGACGACATCGATGTCGTGCACATCGCCACGCCCGATCATTGGCACGCGATCCAAGTGATCGAAGCTTGCCGCCACGGCAAAGATGTCTACTGCCAAAAGCCCGAGAGCCGCACGATCCGCGAAGGCAAGTTGATGGTTGATACAGCACGGCGCTATGCCCGCGTTGTCTCTGGGGGCAGTCAGCGTGTATTGGAAGATTACAAAAAGCAAGTCGAACCCGCCTGGGCTGGCGAACTCGGCCCGATCAAGTCGATCAACGTCAACGTTGGCCCGTTGTCCACGATTTGCAATTTACCCGCCGAAGATTTGCCGCCCGATATCGATTGGGAAATGTGGCTCGGCCCGGCGCCATGGGCACCGTATAACAGCAAACGCTGCAGCGGAGGATTTAACACGAAAGGCAATACCTGGCGATCGTATGTCGATTACTCAGGCGGCGGGATGACGGACTGGGGCGCGCATCATTTTGGCGGAGCAACCTTCGCTGTCGATGTCCGCGAACTCCAACCAGAACAGGTCATTTTTCACAACGACAAGGACGGCAAGTGGGTGGAGATGAAGTACGCGAATGGCATTGCGGTGACGCACAATCGTCCAAAGACAGGCAACATGGTGATCGAGGGAACGCCGGGCGAGAAGCGCGAAGCCAAACCGGTGCCGACTTACAAAGGCGGCAAGAACATCTACGGTGACTTTATCGAGTGCGTGAAGACGCGTGAGAAACCGTTCCGCGATATCGAGCTCGCGGTGAACACGGTGATCCTGAGCCATCTCGCGACGATCGCGTATCGATTGGAGCGCACGCTCAAGTGGGATAGTGCGAAGCAAGAATTCACAGGCGATGCCGAAGCGAATCGCTTCCTTGACACCGCGCGGCGTGAACCGTGGCAGATTTAATTGCCTGCTCATGAGTTCCAATTTTCGTCCTTCACACACATTCACATTCAGGATATTGCCATGTTGGATCAAGCGTTTGATGCCTTGAAAAAGTTGGACTACGGTGCCGATCTAAAACCCTTGGAAGCGATCGATGCGGCCATCGTGGCGAGCCAAAAAGATGCCGCCTTGCAGAAGGATCTCGAGACGCGGTTGCTCGCCGTGTTGAAGTCCGACGCGCCGGACGATGCCAAGGGTTATGTCTGCCGCAAGTTAATGATCGTCGGCACGCCAGCTTCCGTCGCCGCCCTCGACGAGTTGTTGCCGCAGGAAAAGTATTCGCACATGGCACGCTATGCATTGGAACGAATTCCGGCCAAGGAAGCGGCCGCCGCGCTTCGCGATTCGCTCACCAAGGTAAATGGCCCGCTGAAAATCGGCGTGATCGCATCACTCGGGGCGCGGCGTGACGCGGACAGCGTGGCGGCGTTGATCGCCCAACTCAGCGATTCGGATGAGCAAATCGTCCGCGCCGCCGCAACGGCCTTGGGGTCTATTGCCACCGTCGATGCGGCCAAAGCCCTCGCCGGCGTCAAGCCCACTGGCGTGGCGAAATCCGCCGTGGTCGATGCGCAGCTCGCTTGTGCCGAAGCAATCTTGGCAGCCGGGAACAAAGCCGAAGCCCTGGCGATCTACAAATCTTTCGCCGGCGGCGACCAGCCAAAACACATCAAACTCGCCGGCACGCGCGGCATGCTCGCCTGTGCCGGGAAGAAAGATTAGCGACTATCTCATTAGTAGCCCGCAGCGTAAGCAAGGGAGTCATCAAGAACGGTACTCCCTCGCTTACCAGGATTTTGCGAGAGTCGACGTAAGTCAGTGATAGCATTTTCAAATGCACGCATATTCAACGCTGTTTGCAATTGCTAGCAACAATCGATGCAGACTCACATCAAATTGTTGAACTTCGTTCACTGCTTGAACTTACAATGCTTCACGCAAAATGTTGTAACGCGTCGGGGCTGCTAAAGGCTAGGTAAGTTCATTCATGACAGTTCTCACGAGGAAGTAGACGTGGCACGCTATTGGTTGTTTGTCGTTTGTGCAATGCTGCTCTTGCCGTGTTGTGCGGGTGCAGCAGATCCGAAAGTCACTGATTCATCGGACCTGGCGAAGCTTGCAATCGGGTTGTTCAGCGATCCGGACAAAGAACTACGCGCGCTCGGCTTTGATCAAGTTCGCACCGATGCTCCGGGCGAAGCAGCGACGTGTGCCTTTGCCGAGGAACTGCCGAAGCTGAAGCCCGAAGCACAAATCGGGTTGCTCAGTGCCTTGGCGGATCGCGGCGATGCCGCGGCAAAGCCCGAGGTGTTGAAGTTACTGACAGCCAAGACCGATGAACCGGTCAAAGTCGCGGCGCTTGCCGCGATCGGCAAGTTAGGGAACTCGGAGGATGTCGAGCTGCTGGTATCGCAGTTAAGTAATGACTCCAACAACCTCAAAGCCGCTGCGCGCGCCAGCTTGACAACACTGCCGGGCGACAAGTCTGCCGCAGCAATGGCCGCTAAACTCAAGTCCGCGCCGCCGGTGTTGAGCGTGACGTTGATCGAGATTCTCGCTGCTCGCCGCGCTCTCGATACAGTGCCCGCGTTGCTCGAAGCGGCGGTCGTTGACGATGCCAGTGTGCGCAGAGCGGCGATGATCGCCCTAGGTCAATTGGGTGGCCCCGCACAAGTTGCCGGGATGGCGGCGGGTGTGCTAAAAGCCCAACCGGGCGAAGAACGTGTGGCGGCCGAGAAGGCCTTGGTCCTAACCGCGGCTCGCGTCGAAGACCAAGAGCAGCGAGCCAAGCCGCTGCTTGTCGTAATCGAAAGCGCGAAGGAAGATGATCGCTTGGCGTTGCTGCCTGCACTTGGACGACTTGGCGGTGCGACGGCGCTCAAATTGATTCTGGCGGAACTTGCGCATACCGACTCGCGTCGTCATAACGCTGGCGTCGAAGCGCTCGGCAATTGGCCCAATGCTTCGGTCTTCGACGCGGTGTATGAAATCGCCACGAAGGACACCTGCGCTGACTGTCGAGACGTCGCGCTTAGCTCGCTCATTCGCATCGCGCCGATGACCGATGGGCGGCCCGACGATGTGCGGCTCGCGGCGACCAAGAAGGTCATGGACCTCTGTAAAACCGAAGACGACCAAAACAAGTTGCTGCGGCGAATTCAAAACATTCGCACGGTCGAGACACTGGCTTACGCGATGACCTTCATGGAGAAGCCGGCCAACGCACAAGCCGCGTGCGAAGCAATCGTCGAAATGGCCCATCATCGCGGCCTGCGCGAGCCGAACAAACCGGTCTTCGACGCGGCCCTCGATCGTGTGATCGTCACGAGCAAGGATCCGGTCGTCATCGACCGCGCCCAACGCTACAAAAAAGACCAAACCTGGGTCCGGCCAAAAGCCGGAGAATAAGGACTCTCGACGTAAGAGTTGGAGCTAAAGGTTCAAGGGGCTAAGGAAAGCAAGCTGTTGCGGCTTAAAATCGTGTGGTGCGGAATGTGACGGTTTCGCTGCTTGCCCTAGTTCTTATATCTGCTCTCAGTTCAGCAACGAACTGATTGTTGATGTTGGCTCGTCACGCGACATTGAAAGTTTCTTGCTTTTAGAAACTTCTCCTGCAATAAATCTCAGCCGAGTTCCGTATTATCAAAAGGCGGGAATTCTTTCTTTCCGCGAATTTCTTTTTTTTCTTGTGAACCAACAGAACCCCGCCGGAGTCTAAGTGTGCAGAGGAGTCGAGGCCGCAGCGATGCGGCGGACTCTTGTTGAAACACCCCACTGCTGTGGTTGCTACTTCCATGATGTCATTTAGTCCAAGTCCGATCCAAGAATGCTTAGCCGAGGGATTCCTCCTGCAGAGCCAATTCGTATCCACCTGGATGCGAAACGGTATTCTGCATGATAAAAATCTCGCGCTACCGCTACGCTTGTGACGCTTGGCAAATGCTTCTTGCTGCCAAAGCCCGGTGTCACAAACACCGGGCTTTTTTTGTTGCCAAATCGGCACGAATCGCCCGGAAGCGGCGCGAAACACAACACGAACGATGGGTTGGTAGCTGAGAAGGTATAGCGCTTGGCTGAAAACCAGGAGACGAGGATTCGAGCGCCTCCCAACCCACTGCGGTCGCAGTGCGCGCAGACATAACAGAGAAGGCCCGTTCGGCTTCTGGTGAGGCCGTCAGTCTTTCAAGCTGAATAGGTCGGGTTCAAATCCCACACGGGTCAGTACGAACAACGTTACGACATACAGCATTTTTTTCGCAGGAGAAACAGCATGAGCACACGCTTGAAACGCATTCGACTCCAACATCTGGGGTTGTGGCGTAACGGCAGCGTGTCCGCCTTTTAAGCGGATCGGTAAGGGTTCGACTCCCTTCGACCCCACTAGCTTAGCAGCCCGACGCGTAAGCGAGGGTGGCTGAGCGAAGCGAAGCACTTGTGTTTTTGTTGGTGAATCTTTTTGTCGCCCTCGCTAACGCTACGGGCTACAAAAAACGGCGCTTAGCTCAGTGGTTTGAGAGCGTGTCTCTGATAAGGACAAGGTCGGGGGTTCGATTCCCTCCGCGCCGACTGATGGAATGAGAAGGTTTTGCAGAACGGGATCAAGGTGTTAGCGGCAGCATGTCTGGCTCTTAACCAGATCGGTGGGGGTTCAAGTCCCTCTGGTCCCATTGAAAGAAGAAGAAAAAAGGAAGAAGGAAAAAGGTAGAAAACACCACCTTTTTCCTTTTCCCTTCTGCCTTTGTTTGGCAGAAGATGCACTCGCTTTGAATGCTTTGGCTACCCGAGTGCCGTGATCTTTGACAATTCGACCAACGATAGTTGCGCCCATGATGTAGCGGCTGCCTGCTGCCTTGCCATGGCGGATGTGCGGGTTCGACTCCCGCTGGGCGCTTTCAAAATCAGGGTGTGGGAAAGTTTGGAAATCCGTCTGCTTCGGGAGCAGAAGATCGTCGGTTCAAATCCGACCATCCTGACTGATCGCAGTCCACGACGTAAGCAAGGGAGCGAGTCAAACGACCCAACTCCCTTGCTTACGCCGCGGGCTGCGAAAGACCCATTGCGGTGGGGCCTGTGTTGGTACGGGCAGGCGCCTGTTAAGCGCCCAGACGCAGGTTCGATTCCTGCCGCCGCAGCTTGTGTGCTCTTGGCCGAGTGGCAAAGGCGTCAGTCTTCCAAACTGAATAGGCGAGTTCAATTCCCGCAGAGCACTTGCAGAGAAACGATTTGATCGGGGATGGGCTAACGGCAGGCCAACTCGCTTTGAACGAGTTAGCGAGGGTTCAACTCCCTCTCCCCGCAGTTGAATTTAGCAGCCCGCAGCGTAAGCAAGGGTTTTGTCATACAGAACACTCCCTCGCTTACGCGTCGGGCTGCTAAAGAACGGAAGTGACCCGGCTGGATGAGGAATCTGTCTTGAAAACAGACGGCGGCTTCGCGTCGCTTGTGAGTTCGAGTCTCACCGCTTCCGCTTGCAAGTTGTTTGCTTGTCGATAGTCCCGTGGTCCAACGGCACGACTTCTGGCCCACATCCAGACAACGATGGTTCGATTCCATCCGGGACTACTTCCTCGTTTTTTTGTAGCCCGTAGCGTTAGCGAGGGCGACAAAAATATTCGTCGCCTAAGTACGCCAACTGGCAGAGCGGCGCGGCTTAAACCCGCGCGTTTGTGGGTTCGACTCCCCCCTTGGGCACCGGCAACATTTTCAGAAAGGATCCACCGAGATGACTATTGAATCACCGAACATGAAATTTCAGCGCCAACCCAAGCCTGCGGATGGTATGACCATCCGTAGGAGAAAGTACGCCAAAGAGGAGGGGATTGGAATTTAGATTGCATCGAAATCAATAGCATGCGGCTCAGTAGGCAACGGCAGACCACACGGGCTTAGAACCAGTGATGCTGTGGGTTCGAATCCCACCTGAGCTAGTGAAAGATTTTTCGGATAGCAGCCCGCGGCGTAAGCAGGGGGGTGAGATACGCAATACTCCCTCGCTTACGCGTCGAGCTACTAAAGACAATGTCCTCGCAGAGCAGCCAGGAGTGCTCGCCTGTTTGTCAGACAGGAGATCGTGGGTTCGAATCCCATCGGGGACGCTTCGATAAATATGTTTATGGAGAGTGTTTGAGAGAGCTGGCACTGTAAGCTTAGTCGGTTGGTAGTTCACGTTACCAAGCTGGGGCTTGGTAACGAGGATTACAGACCAAGCTGGGGCTTGGTAACGAGATGAAGCGGCACGGTACGCCAACTGGCGGAGCGGCGAAGCTCAAACCTTCGTGATTGCGGGTTCGAATCCCGCCTGTGCCACTGAAGAAGTTCCTATAACAAAGCCGCCGATGACGAGCGAAGCGAGCAATGAACACAGGGCGGGCATTGGTTTCGGCCCGTTCGTCTATCGGTTAGGTCGCTAGCATCTCAAGCTGGATAGGCGGGTTCGATTCCCGCACGGGTCAGTTTTTAGGGCAATTTAGCAGCCCGCAGCGTAAGCAAGGGAGATAGGCGCGAAAAAACTCCCTTGCTTACGCCGCGGGCTACTAAAGAAAGTGACATTGACGCAGGTGAGCCAGGCTCGGCTGGGCCTCATAAGCCCGGCTTGTCGGGTGCGACCCCCGAACCTGCAACTTCAGCGCGCTCGGGGCAGGCGCGCTGCCCCGGGCCGGGTACGCAATTGGCAAAGCGGCAAGGTCGAGAACCTTGTGAATCTGTGAGTTCGACTCTCACCTCGGTCAGTTTTTGTTTGGTCAGTAGGATCCCGTGGTCCAGCGGCGAAGGCACCTGTGTGACATGCAGGAAATCGATGGTTCGAATCCATCCGGGATCAGTTGGAAGTTTGGTTTTTGCTATGGGCTGCTCGTCCAACGGGAAGATGCCTGGCTTGCACCCAGGAGATCGGGGTTCAACTCCCCGGCAGGTCCAATGAATAGCGAAGGTTCGTTGGTTGAATTTGAAGCGATGAAGCGAAGCCGCGCGCCTCGCTTACTTTTCGCATTTGAAGTTCTGAAAACGGAAGGTAGCCGGATACGGTTGGCCGGGCTGCTCTGCTAAGGCGGTTCACGTTCGCGTGATGAGGGTTCGACTCCCTTGCCTTCCGCTTAGAAGATTATGAAAAGGCATGGGTGGCCGGGGATGAGCGCAGAGAACCCCCGGAACCTTTGATGCCGAACTTTTTTTGAAGGTTCGATGTCAACTCTTCCGGGGGCTCACTTCGTTCGACCCCGGCCACCCAGGAATCTTTCGTTTTACATCGATGGTGTCCGTGGTGTAGCGGTTTCTGCACGTCTGCCTGTGAAGCAGAAGGCATCGGTTCGACCCCGTTCGGACACCCTTTGGAAGAAGTTTTGAAAGGCCAGGAAAAAGGAACACTGAATCATGGTCGCAAAAATTTTGGAACACCCGACGCTGGTACTGAACCGCCAGTGGCAGCCGGTGAGCGTCGCCACGGTGGCGCGCTCGTTGGTCTTGCTGTGGAACGAGTCGGCGCGCGTGGTCGATCCGGAGGACTATCGGCTTTATAACTGGGCCGATTGGTCGGCGCTGCGGCCGCGTGCGGACGAGCACTTCATCCAGGCTGTGCAATATCGCTTGCGCGTTCCGGAGGTGATCGTCCTCAACTCGTACGACCGGTTGCCGTCGGTGACGGTGAGCTTCAGCCGGCGCAATGTGTTCAAGCGCGACCACTGGACATGCCAGTATTGCGGTTGCCAGCCGGGGAGCGAGGAACTGACGATCGACCACGTGATTCCGCGGTCGCACGGCGGAACATCGACCTGGGAAAACTGTGTGCTGGCTTGCATCGGCTGCAACAAGCGCAAAGCCGACCGCACGCCAGCCCAAGCCAGCATGCGGCTCCACAAGACGCCAGTCCGCCCGGCCTGGAAACCGCTGTACGCGCACAACAAAGTGCGCATTGAAAGCTGGTCCAAGTTTCTCAGCGAGTCGTACTGGAATGTACCGCTCGAGAAATAGCTCCAGTAGTAGTAATAAAGACGCCCGCAGGAGTTCGCTCCTGCAGGCGCATTACGAGTGTGCTCCTGGGTGAGCAGTCAGCCTCCAAAACTGACGGACGGGGTTCGACTCCTCGCGCTCGTGCTTGCTGATTCGGCTTGCATGGAAGCAGTTCGTCTCAAGCTTGCACACCCAGAGATCAGTTACTTTGCCAAACGGCGGCGACGCAATCCCGCGCCGGCGAAGCCGAGCAAGGCCAAGCCGCCAAGCACAAAAGTGCTAGGTTCCGGCACCGCTTGCACCAAGTTCCCGCCGCCGCCGGCGGTCAGCAGCGGCGCGCCTTGGCTGGTCAGGCCTGTGATGTACAGATCGAAGTCAGTCGCCGAATCAACCGTGCCGCTGTAGTCAAAGTCCCCGAACAACCAGCCGCCGAGGCTGCCGCCGCTGGTCAGACCCGTGATGTACAAGTCGAAGTCCGTCGCCGTATCGACCGAGCCGCTCAAGTCGGCATCGCCGTAGTAGGTGTACTTGATCAGCACATCGTTCGCATCGACCGTTTGACCCGAGAAGCTGGTGTAACCCAGTTCCACGTTTGCCGCGATGCCGAGCACCGTGTTGAAGTTGGGATCGTTGGCGAAGGCACTGCTCGTGATGCCGGGTCCGTTGCCGTAGCTGCCGTTGACATCCAAGCCCGAGGCGAGCTGTGCTGTCAACGTGGCGAGGTTGCCGTTGTCGACGACCAGGTCGTTGTTGGTGAGGTCCAACTTGCCCGCGGCATTGATGCTCAGGTTCGTGACCACACTCGTGCCGCTGTCGCCGCCGTTGGTTGCCACGGTCACCGTGTTGCCGGCACCA
>JBGSSS010000095.1:0-74382 GCA_041736895.1 Pirellulales bacterium | reverse complement strand
CTTCGCTGGCTGGAGCCTCCGCCGTAAGCAGAAGTAAAGCTGCTTGGCTTTGCAACAAGCTTAAGCCTGCGGCATAGCTGCAAAATCATCTGTACTACACAACAAGCCCGGCGGAAACGCCGGGCTTGTTGCGTGTAATGATCGAGAAAAATTCGTCATGCGCATCCCAATGAACAACAGGGCTCTTACGCCCCAATTTCATTTCGCAGAAGGTTGAACGACGAACGGTTCGGCAGGAACCTCACCCTCCCAAAGACTGGCCCTTATTCTGGCCGCGCTGTTTTTAACTAGAAAGCGTATAAATAACAGCGCGGTCATGGATTTTTGCCGAATAGACAGTTTCCATTAGTTTGACGGCCATCACACTGTGGTGCCAGGCTTGAATCACAGCTTCTTCTGGCTCTCGATGTCCTGATTCGCGCGATTCGATCAATAGTGGCTCGATCCATCTCCCAACGAATCACCGCGCTCCTTGGACCCACTTTTACATAGGACTATGCAGCAAACGGCTCGACAGGTGCTTCGCCCTCCCAAATATTGACCAGTTTGTTCACATCGCTGCTTTTAACTGGAATGCGTATTGGAACGCAACCGCTTGCTGCATAGCACTTTTCTAGTTAAGACGACTCAGTGTATGGCGCTCCCTCGCAAAGTAAAACAACAATTCTTTTCGCGTCGATTAAAGACTACGCTACTTGGTGATCGCCCCGATCGCGGTGAGCATTGCCTTGGTCGAGGGATCCTCGGGGAACTCGCGCGTTTGCTCAGCGTAAATCGCCAGCAGTTTCTCGCGCGTGGCGTCGCTCAGCTCGATGCGGCGGCGGACATGATTCGCCCGATATTCGGCCGCGACCAGATTGATCGCCAAGGCATTCAACGGATCGTAGAGAATGCGAAAACGCTTTTCCCGAGCTTGCCGATCGCCAAGAATCGGCCGCATGACCGAATTGTCATAACTCGAGTGATTGGCGCCGAGGTAATGCCCGAGCTCGTGAACGAGGACTTCGAGTTTTTCGATCTCGGACATCTGTTTGGAGCCTTCGCGGAGCATGATATGCGTCGCGAACAACCCGCGCGTTCCGCCCAAGTGAATCCGCCCGCGTTGCAGATCGTATTGACTGGTGAAGCCGATGACCAAGTCGGTGGGGCCCGCGGGTCGGACCGTGCGTTCGAACTCGGCCAGGCTTTTCTCGAAGTCGGTAATGTGGTTGCTCGTGACCCAAGTGGTTTGCGCGACGATTTCGAGTTTGAGCCCGGTGTGATATTCCAGGATCTGGCTCGCGGCGGCGATTCGTTGGCGATACCGTTTCTCCCAAACGGCCTTGGCCGTGAGCTCGTCATCGTCCACGGCCAGGACGACCTTGATCACGTTGTTGTCTTTGGAATCCGCCGCAGGGGCTTGCGCCGCTAGCAGCGCGTGCTGAGGCCGTGGCAACAAGCGCCAGTTCGGCGGAGCCGCGAGCGCCACGGGCTTGCAAACCCAACCTTGCCCCGGGCCGGCATCGCTAAAGACATAGATCGTATCGGGACGCAACGCGAGCGCGGGCAACCCGGGCTGGGCCGCTTGCAACGTCGAGCCTTCTCGAAACGGAATCGACGTCAGCTCTTCCGGCTCCAATTGGATCGCAAATTTCGAGGGCTTGGGCGTGTGAACTTCGGCCCGAATCGGCAGCGACGAACGATTCGTAAAGACGAGAACCGGTTCGGGGTCGGCGGCCAGCGCATTCACGGCCAGCAGCAACGCGCAGCAGAACAAGGTCTGCGTGAAGATCTTGCGTCGCAGGAGTGAAAGAAGCGAAGTCACGGAGCCGGATGTCCCAAGAAATGGAATTGCCAGCAAGTCAGAAGGAACTCTGCGGGCAAGATTTCACTATAACGCGAAACGCCGTGAGAAGAAACAATTGGCTCAGCAATGGCGAAACAGCCACATGAGCAGGGCCGTGAACTTGCGATAGATGGCCATCAAAAATCCCTCACTGAACCAGATAAGCTAAAAAATAGGCCCGGGGTCACCCTGGGGGGAGTGAGGGAGGAGCTAGAAGAGGGTGACTCCGGGCCTAAACTACTTAAAAACCACTTTCAAACTTGGGGCCACAGTCAGCCCTGACGGGGGTAAGGGCGTGACTGCAGCGGTTGTCTCGATCATTTCCTAACGTTGTGTACAGACCCAGGGTTGCGATTGGGGGAGTGAGGGAGGAGCTAGAAGTGCAACCCTGGGCTTGTTCGGTTGTTCATCCGGCATAATAGTCTTTGTTTGAAGATCATGCCGAATGAATTGTGTTTTGGTTTTGCTCGTGACAACGGGGCGTTGTGACGTGCGTTGAATTGTTACTGAGCAGTTTGTTTTGATTGCGTGGTCACGACCCCACTGGAGCCGCTTCTTCGAGTTGATGAGCATCGCGGGCATGGATGCCGCAAACGTCCACCATATTGATCAATTGCAAAATTCCCGGCACCATTCGGCAGCACTGATTGCATAGTTGTTTCTCATAGAAAGTGAGAACTTTGCCGGTCACCGTCACAATGCCGTTCTTGGCTCGAACACAGAGATTTCGCAAACCCGGAACATGGCGGCTGGAGAGGAATTGCAAGATTCTGGCTTCGAGGGCCAAGTCCTTTAACTCCTGATCAACCGCTTCTTCCTGATCGGTCCCGGAGAGCTCATTCTCATAATTCATGGCCGGGACAATCCGTTTCAAAAGGTCAGTGTTCTTGATACTTTTCTACTAAGGCAACCACTATGCCAAAAACGTGATGACAATTTCTAATCTTCTGAAAAATATGCGAAAACAGCGTTTTTCGCGTAGTTTTTCACTTGGCAGATCACGCGGGATTTTCTTTTCCCTGGCCGAGAGATTAGAACTAACGGTTGATTGACTTAATTTCTTGCTTCGAGAATAAGCATCGCTGTGACAAAATATGGCAGGATGCTGATTCGTTCATGATTTTCGCCCTTCCACACGGATTTTTGCGATGACCCGCAAACTTGGATTCATCGGACTCAAAGGCCACGAGAGCGTCGTGCTGCGCGGTGCCGCGGATTTGAACAAAGCAAATGCCGGGTCCATCGAAATCGTCGCCGTCGCGGACGATGTGCCGGAGGAGCTTGCAAAATTCACGAAGCAGAACAAGGGGGCGCAGGGTTATCCCGAGTGGCGGCAGTTGCTGGAGCACGCGATGCTCGATGTCGTGTGTCTAAGCGATGCCAACGATCTCCACGCGGAGCAGATCATCGAATGCGCCAAGCGCAACATCGACATCGTGACCGAGAAGCCGCTGGCGTTGAACCTGGAAGATTTGGCGCGCATCAAAGCGGCGCTGGCGAAATCCAAGTCGCGGCTGACCACGCTGCTCACGATGCGGCACGAACCGAAATATTCGGCGGTGTGGCGCTTGGTGCAAGAGGGTACTATCGGCGACGTCGCGCTGGTCACCGCGCAGAAATCGTATCGCCTCGAAAAACGTCCGGCCTGGTTCAAGCAAGCCAAGCGGTTGGGCGGCATCATCCCCTACATCGGGATTCATCCCGTCGATCTAATTCGCTGGACGACGGGGCTCGATTTTCAATCCGTCGCCGCCGTCCAAGGCCGCGCTGGCGAGTTTCCCGAACTGGGCGAAGGGAACAATCAAGCGTCGCTCTTAGGCGAGTTAAGCAACGGCGCATCGGCGACGATTCGGCTCGATTACCTGCGCCCTAGCACGACCCCAACGCACGGCGACGATTGTTTGCGCATCGCAGGGAGCAAGGGGATCATCGAAACTCGCGGCGAAGTCGGGACAATCAGCCTCTTCACGAGCAAGAAAGAACCGCAGACGATTCCGCCCGACAAGGCGACGAATCTGTTCGTCGAATTTCTCGCGGCAATCGATGTCGGCAAGCCGCTGCCGATTCCGACGGAAGATTGTCTGCGCGCGACCGAGATTGTGTTACTTGCGCGGCAAGCAGCGGAGGAGCGCGCGGTGGTGAAGATTCCAGCAACGCGCAAGTAGCGAAGACTATTGTCTTAAAACCGCGGCGCTGGCTGACTCGGCGCGCTCATCGGTGGAATCTCGCTCGACAATTCTTCGATCGCGTTTTCATAACTCGCCTGCTGAATCTGATTGTTCAAGGCCCGAGTCCGCGCACTCGGCGTGAAGCCAGGGTAGGGTGTCGGAGCATTTTCTTGACCGCGCGCGGGCCGGAATTGCTGGGCCGGCTGTGTGTTTTGCGGCGTGCTGTAAGTCGGCGGAGCGTACTGCGTTGGTTGTGGCTGATAGCTAGGCTGTGCTTGATAGCTCGGTTGCGGCTGTTGATATTGCATCTGCTGGGCTGGTGCCGTTGGCATGGTATAGTTTGGCGCTTGAGCCATCGAGAACGTGTTTGTCGGCTGCTGTTGATATTGCGGCGCGACAATCGCAGGTCCCGTTTGAGCATACGACGTCGGCTGGTTTTCCTGCAGCCATTGCCGCGCGGCCGTGAAGTTCGGATCCAACTGCGAGGCCGTGACCATGTGCTGCGTCGCGGTATTCAAGTCGCCCCGGCGCTGCAATAAAAATGCGACGTTGTAATGCGCCACGGCCGGCGGATTCATGGCCGACAACTGCGTCACGGCCTCGTTCAGTTTGTTCTGCTGCACCAAGACGGTGGCCAGGTTGTTGCGATAGAGCGCCTTCTGCGGCTGAATCTCGATCGCTTTGTTCAGGTTCTTGACCGCATCGTCGTAACGATTCACCCGCGCGAGGCACAACCCCAGATCGTTGTAAGCCGTGGGTTGTTTCGGTTGCACGGCGATCGCACGTTGGTAGAGCTTGGCCGCTTCGTCGAACTTGCCCGCGCGGTCATTCATGTGCGCATAGGCGAGCATGACCTCGTAATTTTTGGGCTCGAGTTCGAGGGCCTTTTCGTATTGCGACTTGGCCCCGTCAATATTGTTGTTTTGCTCGTACATCTTGGCATTGAGCAAATACAGATCACTCCCCGAACGCGGCTTGTTGCTGAGGGACAGTTGGTCCTTCTCGGGCAAGCTCACCGGCGACGACGAGACCACGTTTTGGGGTTTCGCCGCAAACGGGTTCTTCCAATCCCACGACGACGCCCCGACAGTCGTGTTGGTGGCCGGCGGCGTTGGCGTGCTGGAGCAACCCACAAGCGCGGTGAGCGGCACCAAGGCAAAAGCGAAACGATGAAGCAACTTGCGCACGTGGCACCTCGCCAAGGAGTGGGTCCGCCTGGACGTTGCAACGCCCTCGACCGATTCCGCACGGCTGCTATTGCTAGCAACTTGCCGCGAAGAATTGACCCTGTCTTCTCCAATATCG
Organism: Pirellulales bacterium; assembly: GCA_041736895.1. Classification (GTDB taxonomy): domain Bacteria; phylum Planctomycetota; class Planctomycetia; order Pirellulales; family JALHPA01; genus JANRLT01. Next base: position 69,084 of record JBGSSS010000095.1, on the reverse strand, counting down.
GCTCTCAGACAATGCGCCCTACAATCGATTTCTCAAGTAAAGCAGGCAAAGCGGGAATAAAAGCTAGTCTGCAAAGAATTGCGACAATCGGAGCAATGCGTAGGAAATATGCTTCGCAGCTTTGTACTGCTTGAACTTCCTCCAAACGCCCCACCCGCCTGCGTCATAGCGCATACAAAAGAAAAGAAGCAATGCTTTTGATAGCATTGCTTCGAGGGGCAAATGGGGGTGCGGCCAAAGCGGCTTACGGCGTGCCGCTCGAGGAGCTAGCTTCGCCCATGGCTGGGAGCCGCGGCGTCGGCATGCTTGATTGGAAGCTCTTGTTCACGCGATCGACATAGTCAGCCGACCAGCCTTCGCTTTGCAAATTCGATGCGACAACTTCGGGCAGCGGACCGTTAGCGACCATGCCGGTGACATACTGTTGGACCGTGTCGATGCGAGCGCGCGTCGCTTCGGGAGTGAGACCCTGCTCGACGAAAACCGTGCGGCGTTCCGGCGGCGATTGGGTCAAGATCGTCCGCACGCGCATTTGCCCGGCGGTCGAAAGCTTGCCTTCGGATTCAAAATGATGTTCACCGAGCAAGCATTGGCGCTGCCAACCGCGGTCCGCGAAGATCGCATAGTGATTGTAGACCGTTTGGCGATCCGGCATCAGGTACGGATCAGGCCAGCGGTTATTCGCATGCCAGCCGCCGCTGACGTCGTACCACAGATTATATCCGCCGCCGGTCGGCCAGCCAGCTTGAGCCAGCGCGGCACACGACATCACCGCGGCAAACAGACTGTTGCGTAGAATCCGAGACATCGGTCGACCCTCCCTGGTGGCCAAGCGCGCCCTTGGCAGGCGCGAGAATTTCGATCCATCCTTGAGGCTATCGGTTCCCGCGCGGACCATTCATGCGTTAGCACAGTCACGCCCGTTGAAACCGCTACACAGCATACAATTGCTACGCTATGCACAGCACGGAGAACCGTTAAAGTTTATCAACTCCCCCACAAGCGGCGAACAGCCGCAGCGCATCAACCGTTCCGCGGACATCGTGTACGCGGATGATCTGGACGCCTTGCGCGGCCAAGACACACGCCGCCCCGATCGTGCCAGCATCGCGCGAGCGTTCCTTATCCCCCAGCACCTTCGCGATGAAGCCCTTGCGCGAATGACCAACCAACAGCGGGCAACCGAGATCGAGAAACTGCCAGCAATTGGCCATCAGGGTCAAATTGTGCTCGTGCGTCTTTCCGAACCCAATGCCCGGATCGAAGCAGATCCGTTCGGCCGCGATTCCTGCAGCCAAGAGCGCGTCGCGGCGTTGCCGCAGATACTCGTGAATTTCTTGAACAACGTCGCCGTAGCTCGGGTTGTCCTGCATCGTCTGCGGCGTCCCTTGCATGTGCATCGCACAAACAGCAGCTTGGCTTTTTCCGGCCAGCGTGAGCATCTCGGGATCACCGGTGAGTCCCGTGACGTCGTTGATGATTTGCGCGCCGGCGTCAAACGCTGCCCGCGCGACGGTTGCTTTGCTGGTGTCGATCGAGAGCGGGATCGCTGTTCGTGCGGCGAGTCTTTCGATGACCGGGATCACGCGGCGGAGTTCTTCCGCAACATCGACCGGCGTGCTGTAGGGCCGGGTGCTTTCGCCGCCGATGTCGAGAATGCCGGCTCCTTGCTCGACAAGCTGCAAGGCAAAATCCACGGCCCGCTCGGCATCAAAATGTTCGCCGCCATCGGAGAAGCTATCGGGTGTTACATTGACGATGCCCATCACAACGGGGACGTCGCCAAAGCGCAGCGCCGTCCGCGGGAGTTGCCAGACCGTCGCGCGTTCAGGATTGTACATCAGTTTTGCTCCAGACGATTGATTATCGTCGGGAACTGGAGCGAGCGAAAGATGCTGCTGCGTGGGCGGCAGATCCCAGGGGGTGAACCCCTGGGCTTTGCATACATCTTCGTGAATATTACCACGCGGTTTCCATCAACCCGACGATGCGCGAGGCGAGGCGGTCGATGATTTCCTGTTGTGCGGTGGCGGTCGAGCGGCCGTACTCGGCGATCAGGTCGGCGGCTTGGCCCACATCGACCAATTCCGGAGGCAGGGGCATGTTTTGTTGCCCCATCGAGACGCCGCGGCGATTGACCCAACTGACATTGACTTGGAAGTTCAGTTCCGAATCCCGCACGTCGCCCTCGATGTTGTTGACGATCAAACGTTTCGTGTCGTTGACCAAGCGCACGTAGAGGACGGTATCGGCGTTGGGATCGTTGACGACTTTGTAAGGCGTATCGGTTTCAATTTGCTTGCAGACCGCTTCGGTCAAGCGCTCGCCCAGGTACCGGCGAAAACTTTCGCTCTCGATCATCGGCACATAAACCGTTTGGACATCGCGCGCGAACCGCGCGCTCTGCCCAAATTGATACGTCGCGCAGCCGCTCAGCAGCAGGCAAGCAAACAAGCAGCACCAACTCATCCGGGACGTTGGTCCCCGAGACATTCGCGGCGCGGCAGTGCTTGGTGAATTCGTGCTCAAAACGGCTCACATCCTAGGCTTATTTCTTCTTGATGACCTTCGGCCCGCGGGCCGGCGGCAGCACGTTGTTCATGAACGCAAAGTAATCCTTCGGAGCGTCGGGCATGTCCTTGATTTCCGCGAGCGCTTGCTGGGCACGTTCGGCGAAGGGGGTGCCGGGGTATTCGTTGAGAATCTTTTGATAGTAAAAGCGGGCCGCCGAGCCATAGGTCCCCTGGCGGTAGTACTCCGCGGTGTTCCATTCGCGGAGCGCCCGCTCGGCTCGGAGATGGGCTTTGGTTTCCAGCAGGCGCTGGCGGTTGGCGCTCACTTCGGGGTCTTGCGGGAACTGGACCAGGATCTGATCGACCAAACCTTCCGCGGCATCCAGCGGTTTAATGTCATAATCCGCCCCTTGATACATTTGCATCTTGCATTGCAAGCCGAGCAAGTGCGCTTTCAGCTGAAACTCGCTGCGCGGGTAATCGGCGCGAATGATGCCGTACAGATGGTCAGCGTCGTCGAATTCCATGTTGGCCAGCTTGATGTTGGCCGCGGCCATGATCGCGTCGTCGGCCAAGACGCCGCGCGGATCGTTGAGGCGAATCTTCTCGTACACGCGCACGGCGTGACCTTGCGTGTCAATCCAAGGGCGCGTGTTGTCCGTGACGTTGAGCGAGTAAAACGACTCCTTGATTTCCACCGACTTTTCTTGCCAATAGCGCGCGATCAAGAACATACGCTTGCTGATTGTATCGAGGTACCGTGTGTTGGGGTATTTTTCGACGACTTGCTGATAGTAATCTTCGGACTTGGTGTATTCGTCGGCAAAGAAATAGCTCTCGGCGGTCAAGTACAGCGCATCTTCCTCGATCGACGAATCGGGCCAGCGGCTGATGGCCGTCTGGAAATACGGAACTGCTTCGCCATACTTTTTCTCGGCGTACAGTTTTTTCCCGGTATCAAACGCCGGGCGGGCGATGCTGTATTTCGGACCCAGCCCCATCGCTTTTTTCAGCGATTTCGACACGTTTTCGGGCTGCCACATCTCCATGCCTTCGGGATCGGGCGGGCGGACTTCAGCGGTGTCGGACGAGAGGACTTCGCTATTGCCGCTGTCGGCGCCATTACTCGCGGCAGCCGGAACTTCGTTCGACGCCTGCACCACGCGCGAACCATCGGGGCTTTCTGTGGCTTGCTTCTGCGCTTGGCGCAAGAACGGGTCCTCGGGCTTTTGGCCGGGCCACATGGCGCAGCCGCTCGAGAGCGTGCCAGCGGTCAAGAGCAGACCGTAGAACATTCGGCGCAGGGTGCGATGGAGGGATACTGACATCCGTGTCACTCTCATGAAGGGCGCCGACAAAAATTCGTGATCCGTCAATGCGTAACGTGATGCAAAAAATCGTGCAGCCGAGGACACGTCCCCAGCAAATTGACCAGGTACTTGTTCAACAACCCGCGCAATTCGCCCAACTGTTCTGCGGGCAAAATTGCGGCCGGTCTCGTTGTGTTCACTTCAGTACCGCTATCGGCAAACTCTTGCAACGTCACGAGCACCTCGCGGCGCACCGAAACCAAGTGCCGCTTGCCGACGCGGCAATTGCCGCACAAACTGCCCCCGTCCAAAATTCCAAACGTCACGCGCGGCGTCGTGAGTACATCCGCCCCGCACTCGGCACACGCCGTGAGCGCGGGCAAATGCCCCGTCTCGCGCAACAAACCCAACTCGAATCGCAGCACGACCGCGGCCGGATTTTCATCCGCACGCGATAACTCCCACAACGTCCGTTCCGCCAACTCGAACAATTCGGGATGCGGATCGTGATCTGTGGTCAATTCGTTCAACAACTCGGCGACATAATAGCCCGAGTACAAACGCGTCAGCTCGTTCCCGCCCGGCCGAAAGCGGCGTTCCAGCTTCGCTTCGGTCAATAGATCGAGAGTTCCCGACGATTTGCGCAGGAACACTACGCGAACCAATGACAACAGGTCAAGGGCGGATTCAAACGAGCCCTTGGGCTTGCGGCCCCCCTTTGCTAGCCCGCTGATCTTGCCGAAGTCGCTGGTAAAGAGCGTGACCACGCTGCTGGACTCGCTGAAGTCTACAACCCGCAGCACCACGGCGGTGGTTTTCTCGGGTTCAGGCATTGCTGCGCGGGGTTAGAGATTCGGGGTTGGGGATTTGGGGCAAGATAGTAGCCACCCTAAGCCCAGGGGCTCCGCCCCCTGGAGTAACGGCGTCGTAAATCCAGGGGGCGGAGCCCCCTGGGCTTAGGGCATCATGTAGAAGTGCTAGCCGAAGGACTCGCTTCCGTCTTTTCCGGACTTTCCCCGCTAGTATCTTCCGATGGCGGCGGCAGGACTTCGATTAGGATTCGATCAATTCGGCGGCGGTTCGAGTCCAGAATCCTGATACGCAAGCCATGCCGTTCGAGCTGTTCGCCGACATTCGGAATCCGGCCGAGCTCATGAAAAACATACCCGCCGAGTGTGTCGAACGATTCATCATCCGGCAAGGTCTTGCCCGTCCGTTCATTCCAATCGCTGATCCGCATCCGCCCGTGTGCTTCGTAGGAATGCTCGTCGAGTTGCTTCAGTCCATCGACCAAGGCATCGTCGTGTTCGTCGGCGATCTCCCCGACAATTTCTTCGAGGACATCCTCGATCGTCACGAGCCCCGAAACCCCGCCATGCTCATCGAGCACCACGGCGATGTGCGTCCGCCCGCGCTGGAACTCTTGCAGCATTTCATTGACGGGTTTCGTCTCGGGCACGAAGAACGGCCGGCGCAACAATGCTCGCAATGGACGCCGCTGGCGTTGGCCGCGGGCCAATTCCACGAGCACGTCCTTGATGTGCAGCACGCCGACGATCTCGTCGCGCGATTTGCCGTGCACGGGCAAACGCGAATGGCCGCTCTCGCTCGCCAGCCGCAGCAACTCGTCCCAACTGACATCGACCGAGATCGAAACCATTTCGATGCGCGGCGTCATGATCTGGGCGATGGTTGCATCGGCCAGGTCCATGACGCTTTCGATCATTTCGCGCTCATCGTTTTCGATCAGGCCTTCGCGCTGGCCGGCGTTGACAATTTCGCGGATTTCCTCGGCCAAATCTTCTTCGGCTTCGCCCTCTTGCTCCGGTTCTTGAAAAGACTCGGACCAGCGGCGCAAGGCATCGCGCAAAGCAAAGAGCGGCGAGATCAATTGTCCCAGCAATGCCCACACGGACCAAGTCCGCAGCAGCCAGCCTTCGCCGCAAAGACGCTGCAGCACCACCGGCAACAAGTAGAGACTGCTCAACGTCAGACCAATCGAGGCGGCCAGCCAGAGCCACCAAATCCCGTTAGTTTCTACTGCCTCCCAACTTAACGGAACGAACAAATTCCCCAGCATCGCTCCCAAAATCGCCAACGCATCCAAACGCAGCGACAGCGGTTCTTGCGCCGCGAGAATCGCCGTCGCACGGGCTTCGTTTCCCTGTTGCCGGCAAAGTTCCTGCAACCGCGAACGCGACGCCGAACGCAGACACAAGCTCGCCAACGACAGCAACGTCGTGCCGACCCAAATCGAGATCAGGATGATCCATTGGCCACTGCTCATCGACCCGGCCTCCGCGGACGATTCTGCTTGGGCGGCATTCGCTTGCCAGGCTTGGGCGTAAAGCCCGAAGGTTTGGCTTTGGCCGCTGGAACTGCTGACGCTGCTTGCTCAGGCTCATCCAACAGCTTTAGGTAATGCTGCTCGCGCGCCCGCATCGCCCGCTTGGCCGACTCGGTTTGGTCGTCGTAATCCATCAGATGCAAGACGCCATGCACCACATAGAGCAGCAATTCGCGCTGGGGATCATTGTCGTATTCGGCTCCCTGGCTGATGGCCGTATCGCTGCTGATGACGATTTCGCCCTCGAGGCCGTTCTTGCCGTTGTCGAGTGGAAACGTCAGGACGTCGGTCGGATAATCGTGGTCGAGGAATCGCTTATTAAGCGCGTGGATCGCCTCATCGGTGATAAACGCGAGCGAAATTTTGGCTTTCCGGCAGCCTTCGCCCGCCAGCACGGTGCGCACGGCACGGCGAATCTGCGCGTAGTCCAGCGGCAGCGCTTCTTGCTGATTGGCGATCGAAACGTGAATAGGATGCGGAGCCGGAGCGGACATGCAAAGGAATATTTACGAGCGAATTTCGTTTTTCAGAACAACTGGATTCAAAAACAAAGCCCAGGGGTTCACCCCCTGGGAGAATTTTACGCCGTGCGTGCATCAGGATACTTGACGCGGCCGTGATAAACAGCGGTCAGGGACTTGGCCAGGCTTTCTTGCACCGTGGCCAATTCCCGCAGCGTCAGGCCGCAATCGTCGAATTGGCCGTCGATCAACCGCTTCATGGACAAATCATGGATCAAGTTTTCGATCCGCGCCGGCGTCGGATCGGTGAGCGTCCGGCTGGCGCTTTCCGAAGCATCGGCCAGCATCAGGATGCCGGCCTCCTTGCTTTGCGGCTTCGGACCGGGGTAGCGAAAGCTGGCTTCATCGACTTCGGCGGCGTCGGGATTTTTTTCGCTTTCGCGGCTGGCGCGATTGTAGAAATACTCAACGAGCGTCGTGCCATGATGCTGTTGGATAAAGTCGATAATCGCTTGCGGCAGGTGATGCTGCAGCGCCATATCGGCCCCGTCCTTGATGTGCGCGATAATGACCAAGGTGCTCATTGCCGGGTTCAAGGACTCGTGGCGATTGACATCGCGGCCTTGGTTTTCGATGAAATAGCTCGGCTTACACATCTTGCCGATGTCATGGAAGTACGCCCCGACGCGCACCAACAATCCCCGCGCGCCGATCGCTTCGGCCGCCGCTTCGGCAATGCTCGCGACATTGATCGAATGGTTGTAGGTGCCAGGAGCGCGTTGCACGAGTTGCTGCAACAGCGGATGCGAGGGATCGCCGAGTTCGAACAAGCTCAAATCGGTCAGCACCCCAAACAGTTTCTCAATAAATGGCAATAAGCCCGAGACGATAAAGCACGCGGTCAGCGCCCAGAAGCTATGCAGCGCGGCGTTGTTGAAGAGCGCGGCATTGATGGGCTGATGATCCAGCACATTGACGCCAATCGACGTCAGCCCGACGACGACGGCCGTCGCGCAGCCGACATAGATCAGCTTGCTCCGACTCCGAATCCGTCCGATCAACAACACGGCGGTCGCCACAGCGCTCAAGATGACGACGTATTCGGCCAAGCCCTGGCCCAGCGTGAAAACGACAACGAGCGCCATCTCGGCCGAGAGCAGCAAGGCGACTTCCTGATGAAAGGCGATCGCGATCGTCATCCCGAAGATCAGCACCGGAATCATCTCCGCGCGCAACCCGTCGCCCGACGCGAGATGCGCCAAGCCCACGGTCAACACCGCCAAGACCACGACGCTGGTAAAGCGCCAGAGATCGGTCAGGAGCGTCTGCTCGCGGAAATAGCTATAGAAACCGCACAGCACAAACAGGGCGAAAAACATGCCGAACACGGCGGCAGATGCCGTCAGCCGATCGGTCCAAGTCAGTTGCTGCAGCAACGCTTCATGCTCGCTGCGCAGCAGCTTGATCTCATCGTGGTCGAGCACATCGTTGCCGCGAACCAAGATGTCGGTATTGGCTTTGTATGAAACCATCGCGACGGGGATGGCTTCCCGAGCCCGGGCTTCTTCCTGACGCGTGTTTTTCTCGTCATAGGTGAGCGTTCCCTTGATCCGCGGCGACAGCCAGTTGAACAAGAGCTGCGCCGCCTCGGGTCCGATCACCGGATTCGCCTTGAGCCGAGTTAATAATTGATTTCTAGCTTCTTCGATACGCACTTCAGAAATCGTCACCATCAGATCGAACTGCTGGCTGCTGGGCAGACGAATCGCCAGTTTCAATAACGATTCCGGCTGCGGATAGTTCGTGTTCGCCGTGTCGAGGATCCCTTTGTTTTCCAACTCCTGAATCGCGGTCCCGACGGGAGAGTAAAATTTTTCGAACTCCGTGGCGGGAGTGAAGCGCTTGCGAAAGTTCTGATAAGCGATTTCTTCGGGGGTGGGGACGCCCAATTCTTTATTGATCGCCTGCGCTCCGCTGGCCAACGACAGCTCGCCTAGCCCTTTGATCGTCGGCGCGGGAACCGGCGTTTTCGGCGGCGGTTTGTTCGGTTCGAATTCGGACCAGAGTCCGGCTTTCACTTTGTCGAGCGTTTCGGCATTGGCCATTTCATTCAAACGGTCGCGCAGCTCCGTCCGCAGCTTCGCGAGCGGCGCCGTGTTGTTCACAAAGATCGGCGTCACCGAACGCGCTGCTTCATCGCGGAGCTCGCGGGTTTTTTCGTTGTCCGGCTGCTGGAAATCGATTCGCGCGGTCAAACTGCGCGACGGCGTGTTATTCGTGCGATAGCCAAACGGCGGATTCCACCCGCGGACGATCGCCCACATCGCCAAAATCGCCGCGCAGCAAATTCCCAGCCGCAACAGCACGTCGCCCCGCCGCACCGAGTCCCAGGTGCGTTCGATCAGATTCGGCGGAAGTTCGACGGAACTTCCCCGTTGCAATCGCGAAGGTCGGCGGTAATTGCCAGTAGCCACTTCGTTCTAGGGATTGGGGATTGGGGATTCGGGAAGTAATGGAAGATTGATGTTTTGCTTTCAGTTGCTGGGATTCGATTGCGGCTTTGAGAGTATTTGCATTTCCCTACCCCCCCCAATCCCGAACCCCCAGCCCCTGATTTTATTTCTTTCTCCGCGCCGGCGTATGCCCCTGCGTGTCGTCGTCGGCGTAAGCATCGACGATCGCTTGGACCAGACGATGCCGCACGATATCTTCCTTCTGCATATTCACTTCGGCCGTGCCGGGAATTCCGCGTAGCCGACCCAGCGCGTCGACAAAACCCGACATTGTATGCGGGGGCAAGTCGATCTGCGTCGTGTCGCCCGAGACGACAATCTTGGAATTATTCCCCATGCGGGTGAGGAACATCTTCATCTGCGAGATCGTCGTGTTCTGCGCTTCGTCGAGAATGATGAACGCATCGTTCAAGGTTCGCCCGCGCATGTACGCTAACGGAACCATCTCGATGATGTCCTGCTCGCTGAGACGCTTGACCTGTTCGTAATCAAGCAAGTCCTGCAGCGAGTCGAGCAGCGGGCGGAGATACGGATTGATCTTTTCTTCGAGGCTGCCCGGCAGAAAGCCCAGGCTTTCGCCCGCTTCGACGGCCGGCCGCACAAGGACGATCTTGCGAATGCGGTCTTGCTTGAATGCTGAGACGGCCATCGCCACGGCGAGGTACGTCTTGCCGCAACCCGCGGGGCCCGTGCAAAACACGAGGTCGTGCTTCTGGATCGCTTCGACGTACGCCGCTTGGCCGGGTGTGCGTGGGCGGACTTGTTTGCCGACCGAGAGCCCGCTGATCGGGGCATGGTTGGCTTCACGGACCTTGCCCGTGACGGCGGCGAGAATGCCGGCAAGTTCGTGCGCGTCGATCTGCCCGCGCTGCTCGGCAATCTTTTTGAGTTGCTCGACGACCTTGATGGCTTGGGCAACGGGGGCTTCATCGCCTTCGACGATGATCCGATCCTCGCGCGCGGTGATCATGACCCCCAGCGCGGAACGGATTTTTCGCAGGTGCGTATCGCGTGGCCCGAAGATCGTGAGCAGCGTCTTCGCGTCAATGACCGAGATGGACTGAGTATTCATTCACGAGGGCCGGACCTTTTTCGGCGACCCCCTCACGGACCATGATTGCCCGACAACGTCAGGGATTGGAATCCCGCGACAGAGGAGCATCAGAACTCAGAATAGAGTTCCGCAATCTAATGGCCATTCCTATATGGCCACAGGTAAATATATCCGATCTTTCAAGAGACGGGAGCAAATTCCGTGGAACGACCGCAAGTTCTTTCCTGAAAAGACGTTGCGGCATCCGTTGCAACGCTAGCAACCAGTGTATTCGAGACAATACTCACATTTTTCCACGGGAGGGAAAATCAAATTGATTCCCCTTTTCAAAGCCCAGGGGTTCATCCCCTGGGAGCATTTCGTCCTGCTGCTTCCTAACTCAACCACCCCGATTGCCAAACGACGTAAGCCACAGGTCCGGCAAAAAGGATCGAATCCAACAGATCGAGCGTCCCGCCGAACCCCGGCAGCCAATCGCTCGAGTCTTTGCGACCGAGGTCACGCTTGAGCAAGGACTCGGCCAGGTCGCCGAGCATGCCGACAATTGCCATGACGCCGCCGTAGATGATCCAGCGGGCGGTTAATGGAATGCTGCTAAGCAGCGAAGCCGTTGGGTGATCGGCGGTAGTTCCAAGCGGGTTGGCTTCGGCGGAGGATAATTGCGGAACCCACCACGTTGCCACCGCCCAACCGCCGAGCATCGCCCAGACGACCGCGCCGGCGACGCCTTCCCAGGTCTTGCCTGGACTCAACACCGGCGTGACCTTATGCCGTCCGATCAAGCGGCCGATCGCATATGCGCCCGTGTCGCCGAGTTTGACGAACAGGATCAGTGTTCCAATCGCCAGGATGCCGTGGGCTGGCGTCGATTGGCCGACGCGCAATTCGACGAGCACCGCAAGCAGCCAGCCGACGTAACTCCAGCCGAAGATCGTGAGGGCCAGATTCAGTACCGATTTGTCGGGGGCTTCGTACTTTCGCATCTCGCGTAAGAACACGACCAAGACCAGCAACCCAAACACGACCGCCTGCCAAGCCCAAGACTTCGCCAGCACATGGCCGGCGGGCAGAAACAAATACGGCGTCACGGCTGCGGTGACCAACAGCATATTGCCCACAGTCAGCAGCGCATTCGACGGCTGCCACTTCCGCGCGGCGTAGAGATAGACGAGGTCCTGCGACCCCAGCACTGCAGCCGTGAGCAGTAATGGATACAGCCACGCCAGCGGCGGCGCGCCGGCGGCTTGCGTCCCTTCGAGCCAAAAGAGCAGCACCAGCAAGGCGATCAACGCAGCCCCAAGCATTAATCGCCAGCGAAGCATAGGGGCAGGAGACAGGGGACAGGATTACAGGAGAAAGGAAAACATCAGCCGCAGTTCTACGTCAACTTCAACCCGCCATAACGGCGATCCCGCGAAGCATATTCCCGCAGCGCCGTGTGCAATTCCTCCTCGCGAAACTCGGGCCAGCAGCGGTCCGTGATCCAGAGTTCGGCGTAACTGATTTGCCAGAGCAAGAAGTTGCTGATTCGCAACTCGCCCGCCGTGCGAATCAACAGATCGGGGTCCGGCATTCCGGCCGTGTAGAGCCGTTCGGCCAGGAGTTGCTCGTCGATCTTTTCGAGCGGCAGTGTATTGGCCGCAACGTCTTGCGCGATCGAGCGCACGGCGTCCAGCAACTCGCCGCGTCCGCCGTAGTTGATCGCCAGGCAGAGACAAAGGCCCGTGTTCTTGCTCGACAGCTCGATCGTCTTGTCGATCTCGCGGAGCGTCGATTCCGGCAGCCCTTCGCGGCGGCCGATCGTTTTGACACGGATGTTTTGCTGCAAGATCGTCGAGCGTTCCTCGATCATGTACTGCTCGAGCAGATGCATGAGAAAATCGAGTTCCGGCTGCGGTCGCTTCCAATTTTCGCTGCTCAGGCAATAAAGCGTTAGTTGTTCGAGCTTCAGCCGCGCGCACTCTTCGGTGATCCGCCGCACACTGGCGACGCCACGACGATGACCTTCGATGCGGGGTAAGCCCTGGCGCTGAGCCCAGCGGCCGTTACCGTCCATGATGATCGCCACATGCCGCGGCAACCGCTCGCGCGGAATCCCGGCCAGCGGGTCAACCGCAGCAACGGAATCGGCGATAGTGGGAAATGGGATCATTGGTCATGCGGCCGGAACGAGTGCCACTTGGATTTTCAAACCCAAGGCTTCGGCATAGCGCTGTACCGTGAAGATCTCGAAATTGCCTTTTTCCAGATTCTCCAGACGACAAATCGACTCTCTCGGAATCCCAGTACGCTGCGCAACATCGGCCAAGCTGAGGCCTTGGCGTTCTCGTTCGGCGCGTAAACTGCGAAATACATCGGCGAGATCCGCAAGCATTTGCTCATGCCGGCGCTTGATCAATTTTCCTTCGGATTGCCACTGCGGCTTATATTTTTCAGCAGCCGCGCGTTTTTCAGTCAAAAGTTTTTGCTGCTCCGGAGTTAACTTACCCGTGATTCGCTTGGCCATGAGAACTCCTTTAGATTTCGTAGGCCGTGACCGGCAAAACAAGGACCGAATCCAGATGTTCGAAAACGCAAATGACGAAACGCCCGTCATCGGTATAACCAAACGCCGCCGGCAGCCCGCTCGAATAACTTTCGCTGGTCGAAACCGGAGACTGGACGATCCGTTCAAATTCATCTTGCGAAACATCATGCTCGGCAAGGTGATCGATCGTTTCTTCCGACCACAAAAACTCGAAGTAGGGCATTCCTATGCTCCCTGCTGTTAATTTTAATTATAACAACGCTGTTGTTCAAGGCAACAATTCAGAGAACACTGGCTTTTGTGATGAGAAACGAGTTTTACGGCCGGATCCACATCGTCTGCGCACGATCCGGACCGACGGAAACGACATCTACCGGCTGACCGACGAGTTCGCCGAGGCGTTTGACGTAGGATTGGGCCTTCGCCGGCAAATCCGCAAACTTGCGCACGCTGGTGATCTCGGACTGCCAGCCCGGGAGCGTTTCGTAAATTGGCTGCGCGACACGCAAGTCATCCAACTGGCTAGGGAAATCGGTGACCCGCTTGCCGTTGACTTCGTACGCCGTGCAGACCTTGATCTCGGGTAACTCGCTCAGCACATCAAGTAGCATCACCGCGATGCCATCGACGCCGCTCAAACGCGACGTGTATCGCGCGGCAACCGCATCGAACCAACCGCAGCGGCGCGGACGCTTGGTCACGGTGCCGTATTCGTTGCCGCGGTCGCGAATGTGCTGGCCGATATCGTTGTTCTGTTCGGTTGGGAATGGACCGCCGCCGACGCGCGTGTTGTAAGCCTTAACGACGCCCAGAATGCGGCTGATCCATTTCGCCGGCACACCGGAACCGCTCGAGACACCAACGCCCGAGCTGTTGCTGCTCGTCACATACGGAAAGGTTCCGTGGTCGATGTCGAGCAAAGCACCTTGTGCACCCTCGAACAACAGTCGCTTGCCGCTCTCGGCCGCATTGAGCAACAGCCCCGTCGTATCGCCAACGTATGGTTTCAAGCGTTCGGCATAACCCAGGTATTCCGTGGCGATCTTGTCGGCGTCGAGGAGTTCGGCTTTCGGACCAGCCCACACAGGCAGCATCTTATTCTTGGCCGCGACAACATGTTGCACACGGTCGCGGAAATCATCGCGGTAGAGATCGCCGAGGCGAATCGCGTGCGCGCGGCCGACTTTGTCGCGATAGCAAGGGCCAATCCCGCGCTGCGTCGAGCCGATCGCTTCGCCGCCGGAGACATCGCTATCCATCGCGCGATCTTCGGCCATGTGCCAGGGGAAGATCACATGCGCGCGGTCGCTAATGATGAGATTCTTGCCGACCTCGACATTCCGCGCGACGAGTTGGTCGATCTCGCCCAGGATGCTCGGCGGGTTCAACACCACGCCGCCGGTGATGACCGAGGTGACCTTGGGATTGAGGATACCGCTGGGGATGAGCGAGAGCTTGTAGACCTGATCGCCAGCAACAACGGTGTGTCCGGCGTTGGCGCCCCCTTGATAGCGGACGACGAAATCATGCGACTCGGTCAGCAGATCGACGAGTTTCCCTTTGTCTTCATCACCCCACTGCAACCCAATGACACAGGTCCCGGACACGTGAAACTCGCCTTCAAAAATTAATAACGGAAAAGCACGAATGCGAAACTCCGCAAGCGAGCGGAAGGCCGCAGCCTAACGCGTTATTTTAGTTTCGCCGCGAGTTCTTTAGAAGGGGCGAAAAGCTGCGATAAACAACGACAATCGCGTTTCTCGCAACGTTTGATTGCTCAAAGGAAGAAGGGAAAAGGAAAAAGGTGGTGCTCTCTACATTATCCCTTTTTCCTTCCTCCTTTCCCTTTCATCCCCGCGGGTACTGTTTGCAATACTCATACAGCGCCATCGCCGTCGAAGTATGCACGTTGTAACTGTGCGGCAACCCATAAACGGGAATCTCGACGACGCGATCGAGCCACTGCAGTTCTTCGGGCGTCAGACCCAAGCGCTCGTTTCCGACCACGAGGACCATCTTGCGCGGAAAGGCAAACTCGTAGATCGATTCAGCATTGGTCGTTTGCTCCAAGCCGACGAGCGTGTAACCATCGAGCTTGAGCTGCTTCAACACCGGCGGCAAGGTGCGATGGACTTCGAGCTGAACGGTGTCCGCCCCGTCGCGGGCGATGCGCTCGATGACCTTGGCCGCGCCGCAAGCAATGACCCGAGTCACGCCGCAACAACCGGCCGTGCGGAGGATGTGCGAGACATTGATGTGACTGCGCAGCGGCGCGCAGGCGACGATAATTTCGCGAGGCCGTTCGAGCGAACTTGGGGGAAGATGTCGGAGATGTTCGAATCGAGCCACGGGCAGAAAATCCAAGACACTGAATCGAAGAAATTGATCGCTATCAAGTTTGAAGGGAAAAGGAAAAAGGGAAAAGGTGGGCGATGCTACCTTTTTCCTTTTCCCTTTTTCCTTCTTGTCAGGCTAATGAGTTGCCTTGCAGCACAATCTGCCCCATCATAGTAAAGAACGGCTCCCCGACGAGCCATGCAAATTGACCACCACCGCTTCTGGAGCGATCACATGGCCACGACGGACTGCAAGAAAGCCTTTTCGATTCTGGCATATGCCTTGTTCAACATGGTTGCTGGCGCTTGGGGTTATGCGGCGGAACCGCCCGTGACAAAAGCCGCGGAAACACCAGCGGTGGAGCTGAAAATCGTGACCTGGGACGAATTTCAAACCTGGCTCAAACAGCAGCAAGGGAACGTCGTCGTCGTCGATTGCTGGGCGACTTATTGCGCGCCGTGCAAGAAAGAGTTTCCGCACCTTGTCGAACTCAGCAAGAAACATGCGGGCGACAAGGTAAAGTGCGTTTCACTCAGTTTCGACTACGAAGAAACGTCAGATCCCGAGAAGACCTACAAACCAGTGCGCGAGTTTCTGACCAAGGTCGATGCGCGCTTCACCAACTTGCTCGTGAAGCTCGATGCTGATGAACTCCACGAAAAGATGGGGCTTACCTCGATCCCCGGCGTCTTCGTCTACGACGCGCAGGGCAAACTGCACAAGCTCTTCGACAACAGCGAACCGGGCAAGCAATTCAGCTACGAACAAGTCGGCGAAGCGGTGGCGAAGCTGCTCAAACAGTAACAGCCCAAACGCAATCGGACATTTTGGTTGTTGTTGGTTTAGCTCGCGAAAAGCTTGGACCAGAGTGCGAGCGCCGGTTTGGTTCCGGTGAGAGTTTCTTGAACTTCGCGGAACCGGCTCGGGACGAGATGGTAATAGTTGTGTTTACCATCGCGGTGGCACTCAATGAGTCCTACCATGCGGAGAAGCGCAAGATGATGGCTCACCGCCGGCTGGCTCTGTTTGAGCAGTTCGCACAGTGCTCGCACATGCAACTCGGACTGATGCGCCAAGTATTGCAAAATTTTGAGCCGTGTTTCATCGCTCAAGACTTTAAAAAACTCGACGAGATCCTTGAGTTCCTGAGAATTGTAAGCCACGCGAGCTGTTCCTTCGGTATTAGAAGAATTCAGCAGGCCCGAAACCGGTAGAACTGCGGTGATTGCAGACACTTTGTAGATCCTGCTAAGAGAAGATAAGAGGCCCCCACGGCCTTGCCAAATTGTCGTAGCAATGCCAAGTTCGTGCAAGCGTAGAAGCTTAAGAATGGCTAAATTCCGATAGATACAGTTATTATGCTTGAAAACAGAAAAGGCTTGATTGCCCAAATTATTCTGATCGTTACTATACAGGGGAGCGTAATTTTTCCATCGTATTTCTAAAAAACGGACCCATTCGTGGGAAATTCCCTGCTTCGCTGGTGGCCGATCCTGGTGTTCCTAGCGGGGATCGGCGGGATTTGGCTGTGGCTGAAGAAGACCGAACTCCCACCCGCTGATTACACAATTTGCAATAATACCGAGGTCAAAACCCTCGACCCGGCCCAAGCCGAGGGTGTCCCCGAAGGCCGCGTTCTCTGGTCTCTCTTCGAGGGGCTCTGCGCCCATGATCCCAGAACGCTCAAGCCAATCCCTGGGGTGGCCGAAGACTGGGATATTCTCGATGACGGCAAGCGTTATATCTTTCATCTGCGTAAAAACGCGCGCTGGAGCGATGGCTCGCCGATGACGGCCGAGGATTTTGTCTACTCGATGCGCCGCGTCTTGCACCCTCTCACGGCTTCGCCGTATTCGCACGAGTTGTGGTACATCGTCAACGCGGATCGCTACACGAAGTTGGAACTCAACGTCGGTGATCCCCTCGAGATCGAGTTGAGTGACGAAGAGCAAATTCCCGCGGACGAAAAATTGCTTCTGAACACGGCCTTGAATAGCAAGCACAAAATTCTCAAAGGCAAGCTCCGCGAAATTCGTCAGGTTCCAAGCACCAAGCCCACGAAGCCCGACGGAAAACCGGAATTCGACTCAACGCCTGAATACCTGGTCGAGGTCGATGGCAAAGTTCAGAGCTTTCATCCGAGCAAAGAGAGGAGCCGTCGCTACACGGGGCTGGCCCTCGATTTCGATCAGGTTCCCATCCGCGCGCTCGACGAGTACACACTCGAAATTGTGCTCAAACATCCGGTGCCCTATTTCTTGGAATTGATGGGGTTTTATCCTTACTCCCCCGTCAACCGCAAGTGTGTCGAACAATACAAAGAGAACTGGACGCGGCCGGAGAACATGGTCTGTAACGGCCCGTTCAAGTTGCAGCATCATCGGTTTCGGGAGCGGCTTCGCGTTGTGAAAAATGACCAGTATTGGGACGCCGATAAAGTACAACTCAATACCGTCGATTTCCTTTCGCTCGAGGGGACTAGCACCGCGCTCAACATGTATCTCAGCGGCAAGGCCGATTGGATCGAGCGCGTTCCGCCGTCGGTGATGGCCGAACTGAAGCGGCTAAAGCGGGAGGATTTCAATCCGGCCCCTTACATCACGACGTCTTTTTACCGCCTGAACGTGACCAATCCGCTGATCAAGAACAAGAAGCTGCGCCATGCGCTCAACATGGCAATCGACAAGCAGGCGATCTGCGACACCATCGTCCGCGGCGGCCAACAGCCGGCCCGGAATCTGGTCTCGCCGGTCATCGACAACCACGATCCGTCGCTTGGACCGGGCTACGATCCCGCGGCGGCCAAGAAACTGTTCCTCGAAGCGTGCGACGAACTCCGCGCCGAAGGCCACACGATCGACGCCCAGCATCCGCTAACGCTGCATTTGCAATTTAACAACCACGAACTGCACAGTGCCGTGGCCCAATTCATTCAGTCCGAATGGCAGCGTCATTTGGGCGTGCGGATCGTCTTGGACTCGTTGGAATGGGGGTCTTATTTGAAGAACATGACCGCCCTGGAATACGAAATTTCGCGGGCCGGCTGGGTTGGCGATTACAACGATCCCTACGCCTTCATCGGGTTGTTCGAAGGCTCTTCCTTGCAAAACAACACCGGCTGGAAAAATGAGCAATACGATGCGCTCCTTGATAAAATCCGCAACGAAGCCGATGAAAAAAAACGCCGCACGATGCTGCATGAAGCTGAAACGCTGCTCATGGAAGAACTGCCGTTCCTTCCGCTGTACTTCGACATGAGTACCGGAATGTCGCGGACTTATGTCAATGGTGTTTACCCGAACTTTCACGATATCCACCCGCTGAAATACATCAGCATCGATCAAGAGAAAAAGGCGCAAGTTCTGGCCGAGGAGCTGCGCCCATGATGCGTTTCGTCGTTCGCCGCGCGGTCTGGCTCGTCCTGACGCTGTGGATGGTTTTTACGATCTCGTTTTTTTTGATGCGGAACACCAAGGGGGGGCCGTTCGATGGCGAACGCACCCTCACGCCGGCGGCGAAGAAAGTTTTGGAAGCCCGCTACCACTTAGACAAGTCGCTCGGTGAGCAATATTGGCTGGCAATCGCGAGTTATCTACGCGGGGATTTGGGCTACAGCATCAAGATGCCTGACCTGCGGGTTAGTTATTTCATACGCGAAGGACTGCCGATTTCTGCCGCGCTCGGGTGTCTCTCGCTGGCGATTGCGATCGTGGTCGGAGTGACCATCGGCGTGATCGCCGCACTGCGGCGCGGCGGGATCGTCGACACGTCGCTCATGGCGCTCGCGACGATCGGCATCGCGGTGCCGAATTTTATTCTGGCCAGTTTGGCCGTGCTGCTGTTTGCCTTTACGTTGCATTGGTTTCCGCCGGCCGGCTGGGGCACGCCCGAACAATTGATCCTGCCGGTGTGCTGTCTCGCGGCTCCTTACACGGCCTACATCGCGCGGCTGACGCGCACGAGCATGCTCGAAGTCCTCGGCCAAGATTATCTCCGCACGGCGATGGCCAAGGGGCTTTCGCCATCCCGCATTGTCATCCGTCACGCCCTCCGCGGCGCGTTGCTGCCCGTCGTGACGTATCTTGGTCCCGCGGCGGCTGGAATCCTGACCGGGTCGTTGGTAATCGAGCAGACCTTTGGCATTCCAGGGCTGGGCACGCATTTCGTCCAAGCGGCACTCACTTACGACTACACGCTCTGCATGGGGCTCGTGTTGCTTTACACGTTGATCCTTTACACGCTCAATTTCCTCGTCGATCTGTCGTATTCCTGGCTCGATCCGCGGGTGAAATTGGAATAAGGAAGTCAGGAAAACAGGAGGACAGGATCACAGGAATACGATTCTGACTTTCTCCTGTCCCCCTGTTATCCTGTCAACCTGTCTTCCTGACTCAAAACAAATGCCTGAACCCTCCCCCTCACTGCCGTCAGCTCAACCGCGTGAACTGGAGCGCTACGCTGCGCTCTTGCGCGAGACGGAGCATGTGCGCGGCAAGTCGCCGGCGCGGATCGCGTGGCAGCGGTTGCGGAAGCGCTGGCCAGCGATGATCTCGTTGGCGTTTCTCGTCGTGCTGGCGTTGCTAGCGATCTTCACGCCGCTTTTGCCGCTGCAAGCTCCGCGTGCGGTTGAGATGCCGCGGGCCTCGCTGCCGCCCGAGGTTTGGAATGAAGCCGGCTCGTTAGGAGCAAAATCCGATGCGATTCCCTCCGAGATTCCGGTCCTCGACAAGATCTCGGTCAAGGTCAAGCAGGAAGACGACGACGGGAACGTTATCGAAGTGTCAAAAGAAGTTGATCCGCCGAACCCCGCGATCGAACAACTGCAAACCGGCTTTGGCTACGACGAGCTCGATTTCTTCACGCGCTGGCTCCTCCGCTGTCGTGTGCATCTGTTTGGCTCTTACGCGTGGAATTCGTGGTGCGGGACAGATCACTTGGGGCGCGATCTGATGTCGCGCATTTTTTGGGGCGCTCGGCTTTCCATCGCCGCGGCGCTGGTTGCCACCTTTGTGTCGCTCGTTGTAGGTGTCCTGTACGGCGCTGTTGCCGGTTATCTCGGCGGCCGAATTGATAACGCGATGATGCGTCTCGTTGACGTCCTCTACGCGATCCCGTTCGTATTCATCGTGATCTTTTTGATGACGCTGCTTGAAAATAAGCAGTACCAGGAAACACTCGCGGCGATCGGCATCAATCGGATGGTGATTTTCTTCCTGATGATCGGAGCCTTGTTCTGGCTGACGATGTCGCGCGTGGTCCGCGGCCAGGTCTTGGCCCTCAAGCACCAGCAATTCGTCGAAGCGGCGCGGAGTCTCGGGGCCGGGAACTGGTGGATCATCCGCAAGCACCTGATCCCGAATCTGCTGAGCATCGTCATCGTCTACCTCACGCTCACGATTCCCAACGTGATGCTGATCGAAGCTTTTCTCAGCTTCCTTGGACTGGGGGTGAAAGCACCCGATGTGTCGTGGGGCTTACTTGCGAACGAAGGCCGGCAAGCGATCACGCCGGTGATTTTTCACTGGTGGCAAGTCGTCTTCCCCGGCGCGGCGATCGCGTTGACGCTTTACAGCTTGAACTTCCTCGGCGACGGCCTTCGCGACGCGATGGACCCGAGGTTGAGGAATCGTTGACTTCCTAAAGACTCCTCGTTGCCCCTACCTGTCAATTATCCATTGTCAATTGTCAATTACTCTCTATGCCTCTGCTGACCGTTGACGATCTCCGCGTTCAGTTTCATACCGACGACGGGATCGTGCGCGCGGTCGATGGCGTTTCGTACAAAATAGAACGCGGCGAAACACTGGGCATCGTCGGCGAGAGCGGATCGGGCAAGAGTGTCGGCAGCCTCGCTTTGCTTGGCCTCATCCCAACGCCGCCGGGGCATATCGCGGGCGGCCGGGCGATGTTTCACGACAAGGATTTGCTGCGCTCGTCGCAGCATGAATTGCGGCAGCTTCGCGGGCACAAGATCGCGATGATCTTTCAAGACCCCCTCACCGCGCTGAATCCGTTCTTGACCGTCGCCGAGCAGTTGATGGAATCGACGATTCGGCACTTGAAATTCACGGAGAGTAAAGCCCGCCAGCACGCGATCACGATGCTCGAACGCGTCGGCATCCCCGGCGCGGCGAGTCGGATCGACGATTACCCGCATCAATTCTCCGGCGGGATGCGGCAGCGCGTCATGATCGCAATGGCATTGTCGTGCCAACCGGAGCTCATCATCGCCGACGAACCGACGACCGCGCTCGATGTGACGATCCAAGCTCAGATCATGGAACTCCTGCGCGAGCTGCAGCAAACGACCGGGATGGCGATGATTCTGATCACGCATGATCTGGGCATCGTCGCGGGGAATTGCAAACGCGTCAACGTTATGTACGCCGGGAAATTTGTCGAAGAGGCACCGGTCGATGAGCTTTTCGCGCACCCCAAACATCCCTACACGCGCGGGCTGCTCGGGTCACTCCCTCGTATCGACCAAGGCCGCGCGGCGTTGACCCCGATCCCCGGTCAGCCGCCGGATTTAGCGCATTTGACGCCCGGTTGCCCGTTTGCGCCGCGCTGCATGAATCGCCAGCCCGATTGCGAAACGACGTTCCCGCCGGTGACGCTGCTCCCGCCGCAGCATCGGTATGCGTGTTATCATCCGTGAAAATGAAAGCCCGCGGCGTAAGCCAGGGCGTCAAACATTTTGCATTTCACTTAAAACCCCCTCCCCAACCCTCCCCGCAAGGGGGAGGGAGTCAGACAGGTTGTTATCATGAGCACCCTGCTTAAACTCGCCGAGACATCTCCAGAAACTGCGCCGGCATTGGTCGAAGTGCATGACCTGCACGTCCATTTCCCGATCCGCCGCGGTTGGTTTGGGTGGCAGCGCGGCGTCGTGCGCGCCGTCGATGGCGTAAGCTTGCAGCTCAACGCGGGCGAGACGCTCGGCATCGTTGGTGAGTCGGGGAGCGGCAAGAGTACGCTCGCCCGCGGGATTCTGGGTCTCGTGCCGGTGACGAGCGGCGAAGTTTATTATGACGGCAAGCGGATTGATGATCTGTACGAGTCCTCGCGCCGCGCCTATCGCCAGCAAATGCAAATGGTTTTTCAAGACCCATTCGCCTCGCTCAACCCGCGGATGACCGTCGCGCAAATCGTTCGCGAGCCGCTGGATCTCTTCAGTCGCCACTCCCGCAGCGAGCGTCCGCTGCATGTCCTGCGTCTGTTGGAACTCGTCGGGTTGAATCCGCGGTTTGTGAATCGTTACCCGCATGAATTTTCCGGCGGGCAGCGGCAGCGGATCGGCATTGCCCGGGCGTTGGCTCTCGAACCGCGAGTCCTCGTCCTCGATGAACCGGTCTCGGCACTCGATGTTTCGATTCAGGCGCAGGTCATTAATCTCTTGGCAGAGCTGCGCACGCGCTTGGGGCTCGCGTATCTGTTCATCGCGCACGATTTGTCGGTCGTGCGGCATCTGTGCGATCGCGTCGGGGTGATGTACCTGGGACGGATCGTCGAGTCGGGACCGAGCGAAGCAATCTTCACGAACCCCAAGCATCCTTATACGCAGGCCTTGCTCTCGGCCATTCCGATTCCCGAACCGGCTGTCGAGCGCCAGCGGCAGCGGATCGCACTCACCGGTGAGATTCCTTCGCCCGAGAAGTTTTATCAAGGCTGCCGGTTCGCCGAGCGCTGTCCAAAGTCGGAACTGCAATGCGACCAACACTCGCCGGCGTTACTCGGCGTTCGGCATCAGGTGGCGTGCCACTTTGCGCCGCCAGAGTAGCGAATAAACATGGGTGGCCGGGGACGGAGCGCAGCGGAGGCCCCGGAACTCGCGACGTCGAACCTTGGACGCAATTTCTTGGACTATCTAGAAAAAGATGATCTTCAAGTTTCTGTATCAACTCTTCCGGGTCCTCACTTCGTTAGTCCCCGGCCACCCACGCGTTTTGGTAGATCAATAAATAATCCCGCCGCGCAGCAGTACCGTATCGGCCGGTTCGTATTCGGGGTCGTTGGTGAGCCGATACTGATAGACGCGGCCAAAGACGTAGCCGAGTTCGAGACGGCCGCCGAGCATGCCGACCATGTTCTTACGTTCCAACCCCAGCACGACGCGATAATCACGGTTGACCAAGATGTCGTCGCGTCCATCGGCGCGTTCGATCGCCCATTGTCCGCCGCCGAACTCGCCGGCGATGCTGAGCCAATCCTCGAACCGCCGATTCTGCCGGACGCGAACAGCGATTTTCGGCCGCGGCATAACGGCCTCGATCCGCACGGCCTCGTTGGGCTGGTAAATCAAACCGACCGCAGGAAGAAACTTGACATCCACGCGATTCAAGTAAACCAAGCCGACGATGTACTGCGTTTGGGGCGAGTATTCGTAGATGATCAAACTCTGCGCCGGCGCGCGGAGCGCATCGGTTTCGTTGCTCTCCCAATCGGAAAACCAACCGGGCGAGACCGAACTGTTGAGCAAGATATTGCTGTCCGGGATGCGCCGCACCCAACGTACGGTCACATAGGTATCGTAGAGATGCGCCGGCAAATCGGTCGACGTCGGGCCGCTCAGAAAATGCACATCGAACCCGGGCGTCACCAGCAGCGGCGAGTCCCGATCCGGAAACGGAACGCCAAACGTCACGCTGTTCTCCAGATCGGTAACGCTCAGGCTATCGCCGCTCAGATCGGGCAGGTACGTCTGCTGCAATTCGACTTTTTGCAGCACACCGTCCTTCGCTCCGGGCGGCAAGCCATTGACCGAGACGGGTAAATCGTCGGCCTCATGGATCACCACGCCGTTTGGATAAACCACGGCTTCGGGGCCCGTTGGCTCGTAGATCATCCCTTCGAAATATGGCTGGCCGATCATCGCCGGCGGCGGATCAAAGACCGGCGCATATTGCTGGCCCAGCGGTTGTTCGGGAATTCCGCCGAGCGGTGCTCCCTCGGGCGTAACAGGGCCGGGTTGTCCGCTGGCATAACCATGCGGAGCCAAGGCGACGCGCCGCTCACTCGGCTCGAATGGCGGCAGCGGGATTAGTAGATCCTGAGTCCCAGTTTGTGTGTACTGTCCCGGAGCGACGCGGCCGGGTTGTTGCACGAATCTCGTTGAATAAAGCTGTCGTTGTTGAGCCGGGCGTGATAAGGCCCACGGTTCTTGGGCCAAGGCTTCAGCAGAATTGAAAACTCCGATTGAAAGATAGAGTGCTGCCATCAACCATCGCGCGCACGACCGCGTGACATGGTCACGAAGCCAAGCGCGGTAGTGGATGAACTCAGGCATTGACTTTTCCAAGTTGCACAGCGATCTGCGTGTGCTAGTGAGTGATCCTCATTTTTTTGTCGCCCTCGCTAACGCTATGTGCTACAAAAATGCCGCCGCATCTTTTCTGCCTAGTAGGAAAAACCACCGCGTAGCATAAACGTATCCGGCAAATCAAAGTTCCCCGGAATCTGACTGACGTAGAACAGATTTCGCTTGAAGACATACCCGACTTCGAAGAATCCGCTCGGGCCGGTCTTGGCGAGCGGAATCCATTCAGCACCGATCGTGACGCGGATATCGTTGTAGTCAAAGCTGTCGGTGAAACCCGCGGAACGGACGATGGTCCACGCGCCGCCGCCATATTCGCCGGCTAAATACGCCCAGATGTTGTGGTTGCCAACGGTACTGAGCCGCTGCGCGAATTTCGGACGCGGGAAAAAGATTTCCCAATGACGATCTTCGCTTGGATCCCAGATCAACCCGCCCGCCGGCAGCATTTTGATTTCATTGCGGTCGATGTACATGATGCCGAGCTTTGCCTGCAAGGTCGGTGACAAATTCAGCACCCCGAGCCCGCGGCCCATGACCCGCACGCTATCGCTTGAAAATGTATCAAAGTCGGAATACACGCCGACACGAGCGCCGAGTTCGGCCCCGAAGTAATTCGTGAACTTCGGATTCCAACCGACATCGAGATACGCGTCGTAAGTCTGCCCCGGCAGATCGGCGCCCGTTGAACCATCGGGTCCATCCCAAAGATGCAAAGCAAAACCAGGAGTGATCAGGAAGTGCTCCTGCAGGTTGAACAGCGGCACATCGAACGTGCCAGAAAACTCGGTATCCATGACTTCTAGGTCGCGCGGATCATCGCCGCCAGCGAGCCACGATTGCGAAAAGCGCAGCCGCTGCAGCAGCTTTGTATATTGGCTCACATCGGGCATGCCAAAGCTCGGCTCATTGAATGGCATGCCGTTGGGATACAATGATTCTGGACCACTCAGACCGGGTTGATAATATGGTGCTTGCCCGCCATACGGCTGCGCATACGGAGCCGCCGGATTGATCGGCGGTGCCGCGCCATAAGCCCCGGGGTTGGTCGAATACGGATCGAACGGAATATTGCTCGGCGGCGGGGCCACCGCGCCGGGCGGATAAGCAGTAGCCGGCGGATAGGGAGTGCCTGGCGGATAAACGTTGCTTGGAACCGGCGCGCCAGCGTATGGCTGGGCCGGCGGAGGCCCGTAACCGGGCGGGGGGCTCCAATTGCTCGGCGCGAGTGCGTTGGTTTGCGGGACGGCGGTCGGCAATTGCACGCGCGGGGGGGCCTGCGCAAGCAACAGCCCCGGCCATGCCAGCCAACCAAGAACAATCATCGTGCGGCCAATCCACGCCATATTGTGGCAGATCCCAATTGATTTCGGCCCCCGCCGAGTATTTCGCGATTAAGGGAGATACCCGAGCGCACAAAAATGGTCAAGAGCGAGACAAAGAATCATTAAAGTTTGCGACTAGCTATCACTTGTGAAGCGTCAGAAGTAAAAATGGATAATTGACAATTGATAATGGACAATGAAAGGCGAGCTCGACCAATTCCATGCTGTCACAACTCCGCGAACAAGTTCCCTGGCTCCAACAAATCGAATGGCACGAGCAACTTGGCTCGACGCAGGATCGCGCGCGTGAGCTCATCGAAGCGGGCGCGCCGCTGCCATGTTTGATCGGGGCCGATTTGCAAACCGGCGGACGCGGGCGCGGCAAGCATCGCTGGTGGACGGGGCAGGGGGCCTTGGCGACGAGCTTGGTCATCGACCCGACGGAATTTGCCGCGCAGTCGGATGCGCCGCTGCCGCCGCAACTGGCGCTCGCGGCCGGAGTTGCTGTATGTCACGCCGTGCGCGGCTTGCTGACGGATGAAACCGTGGGGCTGCATTGGCCCAACGATGTTTACGTCGGGCAGCGCAAGCTCGCGGGCATCTTGACCGAAGCGCTCTCCCCGCGGCGGGTCATCATCGGGATCGGCCTGAACAGCAACAACACGCTCGACGAGGCCCCGGCCGAATTACGCGCGACTGCCGTGACACTGCGCGATCTGATCGGTTCGCCGGTTGATGCCGCAGCGCTCTTGGTCTCGTTGCTCCATGAGTTGCGCGCTGCTCTGCGCTTGCTCTACGAACAGCCATCAGAATTGGGCCGCGAATTCGCGGCCCTCGCGCTGCAGCGCGGGCAAATGCTGCTGCTCCGCCAGGGCGACCTGCATCACGCGGGCCGCTGTCTCGGAATCGCCGCGGATGGCGGCTTGCAGCTTGAAACCGAAAGCGGATTGCGGACTTTTTATAGCGGGACGCTGAGCAGCGAAGATTTGTAGCAAGTTGAAGTGGCTCAGGAACTCTAATCGATCTTCCCTTAGTCCCTTAACCCCTTGATCCCTTAGCCCCCAATTGCTTCTCTCTTCTCGGTGCTGCTCTGAATTTCCTCCGCTCCTCGGTGATTCCGCATTCGCATTTCTGACGCCCAGGCTTACGCCGCGGGCTTTCACGCGTGTGCTGAAGCCCACGCTACTTTCTTGACCGCTTCGAGGACGCGCATATTCGCGCGGCCGTCTTCGGCCGGCGTGGGGAGGCGGCCTTCTTTGATCGCCGCTGCAAACGCCAGCAGTTCGCCAACGAACTGGTGGGCCTTGGGAAAACGTTTTGTTTCTTTGCCGCTCGACGTCGTGACGATCATCTCCGCTTCTTCCGGCGGCAAGACACCGCTCGACAATTCCAACGAGCCATTGGTCCCAACCAACTCGATTCGGTTGCGATCGAGGCATTCGAAACTGCAATCCAAGAGCGACGTCACCCCATTCGCAAAACGGAGAATCATCGCCGTTGTAAGATCGACGCCCGATTCGCTCATCTGCGAACGCGCGATGATTTCAGTCGGCTCGCCGCCGGCGAACAAGCGCGACAGATTGATCCCGTAGCACCCAAGATCAAATAGCGCCCCGCCGCCGCGCGTCGGATCGAGCCGCCAATCGCCGGGCTGAATCGAAAAAGAGAAATCCATCTTGATCAGACGCAATTCTCCGATCTTCTCAGAACTGATGATTTCTTGTGCCGCGGCAACCCACGGATGATGCCGCCACATGAATGCTTCCATCAACATCACGCCCGCGCGGCGGCAGGCCGAAGCCATTTCCTCGGCCTCGGCCGCATCAAGTGCCAGCGGCTTCTCGCAGAGCACATGCTTCCCCGCGGCAGCCGCGGCCAAGACCCAGGGCTTGTGTTGTTCATTCGCCAGCGGCAGATATACAGCATCGATGCCCGGATCGGCTAGGATCGCTTCGTAGGTTTCGTAACTGCGCGGGATGTTGTACTCGGCCGCCCATTTCGCCGCTTCGCCCGGACGACGGCTGGCAATCGCTGCCAGTTCGAGATCGGGCGCGGCGTGCATGGCAGGGAGCATGTCACGGCGGCAGATCCGCGCGCAGCCGAGAATTCCAAAACGGAGCATGGGTAACGTTATAGTGAGTTTTGTGGTGTCGAAGAATCGTTTCATCCTAAGCCCAGGGGCTCCGACCCCTGGCAGAGCATCGCTCCCGGGGGCGGAGCCCCTGGGCTTAGAGACGCGATTACGAGTGTAACAGATGAATCCGCGGGGAGTAATCGATTGCTACAGATTTCAAACTTGCTGAATCTCTTTGCTGGATGCATCTCGCAACACTCACCTCGCAGATTACAATGGCCGTATGACTGAACCCATTGCTTACTTGAACGGTCATTTTGTGGCGGCGCGCGAAGCCGTGATTCCGGCCACAGACGCCGGGTTTGTCATGGGTATCACCGTGAGCGAACAGCTTCGGACATTTCGCGGCAAGCTGTTTCGGATGGACGATCATTGGCGGCGGCTCTCGCGTTCGCTCGAGATCGTCGGCACAACGCCGCCGGATAGTCTGGCCGAATTGTCCTTTGCCGCGGAACAAGTAGCCAAGCACAACTCGACACTGTTGCTGCCGGGCGATGACCTCGGGCTGGTGATCGCCATCACGCCCGGAAGCTTCGGAACCTTTGCCCGCGCGGTCAACGATGGTCCCACGACGATCATTCACAGTTATCCGCTGCCCTTCGCGCGCTGGGCCAGCGCGATTCAAAGGGGGCTCGCACTGCGGATCGCGCCGCAACAGCAGATCCCAACCGAGTGCTGGCCCGCGGAACTGAAATGCCGCAGCCGGATGCATTACCACTTGGCCGATCGTTGGGCCGAGGCTCAGCAGCCGGGTGCCCGCGCGCTCTTGCTTGATTCCGAGGGCATGGTGAATGAAACGAGCGCGGCCAATATTGCGATCATCACCAAGAACCGCATGATTCATCCGCCGCGTGAAAGAATCCTGCCCGGTGTCAGTTTGCAAGTGACCAAGGAACTCGCCACGGCGCGCGGGTTCGTTTGCGAAGAACGGCCCATCGAGCCGAGTGAGTTGTTCACGGCTGATGAGATTGTCGCTACCAGCACCACATTCTGTTTACTTGCAGTCACCAGTGTTGATGGAAAGCCCATTGGAACGGGCAAGCCAGGAGCATTTTTTGGAGAAATGTCAGCGGCCTGGTCGGAATTGACTGGCGTGAATCTCGCGGCCCAAGCCCAGCGTGCCTTGTTATTTGTAAAACAGTAGTTTGATTTTCAAAGACAAAAAATTTCTGCCGATGCACGCGATGCAACTCGTGCTCTATAATGACCAATGCAATACAAGCAGCTTGGAATGATGTTGAACCAGATTGAATTGACTTGATTCCCGCGCGAGCTCGCTTGTTCCAATAAAATTCCCCAGATGGGTGGTTGTCGTCTTAGGGACATCCGCAGCATATTAACGTGCAATCGTGCAAGGGGCGACGATTCCAAGTTAGGCCACGGTCATCCCGAACCCAACTACTCCGACGCACAGGGCAGTCTACCGCGCGGAATCGTCCATGCCGACAGTTGCATCATCCTGGGCAGGATTATCGAGTGGGGCATATTTAGGCTGAGGGGCAGCAGGGTTTCCGTCTCTAGCGCTCCGCAGGGTTTCGATGTCCGTCAAGGTTTTTGTCGTCGATGATCACGAAGTCGTCCGGCTGGGGGTTCGCGCCCTCTTGGCCGAGAGCGATCTCAAAATCACCGGCGAAGCCGGCTCGGGCGAAGCGGCTCTGAAACTTCTCAGCCGCTCCAAGCCCGACGTCGTGTTGCTCGATATCCAAATGGCCCCGCTCGATGGGTTCAGCACGCTCCTGCGGCTGAAGAGCGACAATCCGCGTTTGCCGGTTGTGATGTACGCCAGTTCGGAGAACCCGACTTACCTGGCCCGCGCCATGGCACTTCGCGCCCAGGGGCTCGTCTATAAAACCGACGATCACGCCCGCTTGATCTCGGTCCTCAAGGAAGCCGCCACGGGCGCAGAGACCTGGACCTCGGAAGAAAAACGCCGCATTGCCGGCATCACCACCGCAGGCAAATCCGTCCCGATCGGCGGCATCGTGCTCACGCAGCGTGAAGCCGAAGTCCTGCGGCAATTGACGCACGGACTCACCAATAAAGAGATCGCCCTGGCCCTCGGAATCAGCTACGAAACAGTCAAAGAGCACATCCAACATCTACTGCGCAAGATTGGCGTCAGCGACCGAACCCAAGCGGCCGTCTGGGCCGTGCGGCATGAATAAATGCAAAAGTAAAAAGTAAAAAGGCAAAATGCAAAATGAAATGCAACTTACTTTTGCATTTTGACTTTTGACTTTTTGCATTTCTAGATCCCTTGCTGGCGAAACGCGCGAATCCCCATGTGCATCGCGCCCCACGATGCCGCGAGCGCTAGGATCGCATTGATCCCTTGCGCGATCCAGAGCGTTTCATCGGCCCCCAGCCAGCCAACCCAGGAAGTTGCCAGGGCGTGATTTTGCAGTGCGCCCATCTGCGACGGGACGGCCGTAAACAAGACGAGGATCAAGATATACAGCGCGCTGAGCACCAGATTCAGCGTTCCGCCGAATCCCGCGGCGATCTTCGACGGCGCTTCCTCGCGCAAGTCGGGCATCAACGCCCCTAGCCCCACGGCTAGTCCGGACAAGCCAAAGCAGAGTTCGACGACGATCCATTGATGCAGCCACATCATCCACGGGGCCACATCCAGCATCCAATCGCTGAGCAAGATCAACGACGCGCACGGCACCCACGAACCGACCGCCGCGAAGAGAAATTTGGCAATCAGGATCATCCCCCGGTCGACGGGGAGCATATTCAAAATCCAGAACCGCTTCCCTTCGAGGCTAATCATCGGATAAATAAACCGGGTAGTGAACGTCGAAAGAATCAAGCCCACCACGGCCAGATTCAAAAACCCGATCATCGTCGCCTGCTCCCCCTCGTAGGGAAATTTTTTCAGATTTACCAAGTACAAGGCCAGCAGACCGGTGAAGATAATGAACTGAATGTATTGCACCGGATCGCGGCAGAAGATGCGCAGCTCTTTGAGCAACAGTATCCGCAATTGCCGCGAGGCTGGAAACCAGCGCTCGCCAAAAGACCACGGTCCCTGCTTGTTCTCGGCCAGGAAGCGGTTTGCTCCCCGAGCTTTCGGTTTATTCGAGACGGTGTACTCCGCCTGCAGCCGCTGATACGAAGCACGAACGCGCGAGCCGGCGATCTTGACCGTAACTAGATGAACTAGCAGCGCATTGGAAACCAGGACCGCAAGATACATCAGGCTTTCCGACCAGGGTTGCACATCAAGTCCGGCGAGCGGCTGGCTGGTCTCGGCTTGCATCAAACCCGCACAGAGCCAATAGCTGGGCAGGAACCGCTGCTGGGTGTAGGACATCTTATCGCCCAAATCTCGAAACCAACCCGTCGTAAAAAACGTGTGGCTCATGTCGAATGCCGACCAGCCGATCCAGCCCATGACCAAAAGGGTCACGATGCTTCCACAGATGATCAGTTGCCGCCGCCGCCGCGGCAGCCAGGACACGATCAACACGCACACCATCGCGCCAAAACAGGCCGGGATGTACATGAACGAGATCAGAAACGGCAGCATGAGGGGATAGTAGTACCACGGTGCGCCAAGATGCGGCGGATCCTTGGTTAACATCCCCGATGCGACCAGCATCGGCGTGCTGGTCAAGAGAAAGCCCCAGCCGCCAAACCACACGGCTTCTTGCAGCTTATGGATATAGATGCTCTCGCCGCGGATCGGCAGTGTAAAGAGAAAGCGCGTTTCCTCCGAGCGGTACAAGCCGCTGTACATGATCAACCCCGACGAAACCGTCAGCATCAACATCAGCGCGCTGAAGTAGGTGTTGAAGATCGTTGATTTGAAATCTCCGATCGTGGCAACAAACTCCAGGCCTTTGGAAAAGAGAATGTACAATCCGATCCAAAAACAAAAGCTCAAGACGACGATCAACCCGAGCCGCAGGCGCGCGGTGCGAAATTTTTTGAGGATGTTCGCCTGCAAGAGCCGCCGCCGCAGCCGGGCCATCGTCTCGCGCTCGGCCGATTGAGGCAAACTCGCGGGCACCCGGCAGCTTGCTTCTTCGGCCGACAGCGCCGTTTCCGGCATAGCCGCAGCGGACTCGAAATCATCCGCGGACGATAAGCGGTCCATCTTAAACACCCTCGGCGGCGGCAGAGGTCTGCGGTTGATCGAGCGGGCGCTCATGGGGACGTTCGGAGATGAAGCGCAGGTACAGTTCTTCGAGCGAAAGTTCCTCGATACCGACCATAGCGCGGAGCGCCGCGACCGTTCCGATAAAGTGGAGCTTCCCCTGCTCGATAATGCCAATTCGATCGGCGATTTGTTCGGCCACGCTGAGCGAATGGGTGGACATCAGGACGCTCTTGCCGGCGCGGGCTAGTTCCTTCAGCAGATTCTTGACCAGCTTCGCGCTCCGCGGATCGAGTCCCACCATCGGCTCATCGACGATGACGACCGGCGGGTCATGCAACAAGGCGGAGGCAAAGGCGACGCGCTGCTTCATGCCGTGCGAATAGTTTTCGGACAACTCGTCGATGAACTCCGCCAATTCGAAGCGGCGGATTTGCTCCTCGACTTGTTCGATGATTTGTTCGCGCCGCATCCCATGCACTTCGCCGACAAACCACAGGAATTCGCGGCCGGTGAGTTTGTCGTACAGATACGGTTCGTCCGGGACATAACCGATCAACTGATGAGCCTGTTCGGTCTGCTGCACGATGTCAAAGCCGCAGATGCGCATCGTTCCCAACGTGGGGCGCAGCAAGCCGACGAGCATTTTCAGGGTCGTCGTTTTGCCCGCGCCGTTCGGGCCCAGATAGGCAAACACCTCGCCCGGCATGATGGTCAACGACAGATCGGCAACCGCTACCTTGTCACCATAGGTACGGCGAATATGGAGCAGTTCGATCATGGCTGCGCAGGAACCGCCGGCGAGGATTGAGGTTCCGTCTCCGCGGAATCATCCGCCGGCTCCGCTTCCGAATCGTCCTCGGTGCGGCGCGGCTCCGCCAAAGGTTTGACATCATCCCAGATGCTTCTTTCATGGCGGCGGAGATACCCGTCCCGCGCCGCTTCGTGTCCTCGGCGATGATGACCATTCCGCGTTCGCGGCGGCTCGGCGGCCCCGTCGCCGAGCAAACCTCCGACAATCGGAAGAACCTCGATTTTATCCTCGGGGACGCTCGAGGGATCGAATTCCTCGACATCGTAAGCGCGCAGCCGTTTTAGACGAATTTCCTCGCTCTGCTCGGAGAACTGCTTTGCCTGGGCATCGCGCACGCGCGTAAACGTCAGCTTCGAGTTATGCAGGTAACTCTCTTGCTGCAAGACCGTCCCGTCGTGATCGACCCACATCTTGCCGCGCACCGGCCGCCCCAGAATCGACCCGGCATCGCGCCGCATCACGACGAGCCAAACGCGGCGATCTTCTTCTTCCCAATGCAGCAGATCCGAGCGCTCGACTTTGGCTTGCACTACTTCGAGATAATTCTTTCCGATACTGAATGGCCGATAAACTTGCAAATTCCAAGTTTGCTCCAGATGCAAATCCGGCAAGCGCACCAGCGGCGTCAGATCGTTGCCGATGACCGCATCGGCCGGCAACTCCCAGCGAAGAAACTTGTCGTCCATCGGAGAAAATAGCGTAATAAAAAATTTGTCATTCTTGAGATACCCTTCAACCCGAATCGGTTTGGGCAACTCGGGTGTTGTGATGACAAACGAAATTCGATTCAGCCGCCCTTCGGCGTCCATCACCAACCGGCTTTCGGCGTCCAGGCTCATGCGGCCGGTATTTAGCCTGAGCAGCGGTTGAAACAAGCCGGGGAACAGCTCCTCGATCGGAACCCGCACAAAGTGCGCATGGCTGCGAATGGTGGTAAAGCCTTCGCTATTGACGGAACTGCTAGAGACAGCCCAACCCAGCGGCTTGCCGCCCCAGTACAAGTTCCAACCCACTGGCGGCAGTTCCTCGCCGGGAGCCAGCTTTTGCTGGGTGTAAACCGTGAGATTCGACGGCGGCGTTCCGGCCCGCAGCAGGGGCCATAGTTTGGTGCTCACGAGCCAACCCATGCTCGTGAACCACATCACGCCGATTGCGACTGTAAACCACCGCTGACCCATGCAATGTCTCGCAAAAAAGTGACTGCTCCGTCACCAACCTATTCTAACCATAGGCCAACGGCCGGGGGAAACAAAAGTCCTGCTTTTTTTCTTAAGTTCGCAATCATTCCATAAAAAAATTGCCAGCAATGGCAAATGGTGAGCGGTCGCGCTTCCGCGTGATTCTTCACTAACCCCTTCCAGGGGGCGGAGTCTCGCGGGAAATCGCGGTTGACCATTCACGGAGTCCTAATATTCGCGTCAGAAAACTGGTCTTCGACGCAGGAATTGCTCTTGCTGATTTGCCCAGGTTGCGGCATCATTCCCGGCCTGAAACGCTTGGAGAACTCCTTCTCGACGGATCGAGGGTCAAGGAAGGATGCCGCGGGTTTGTTTATCCAGGGGATGGTTGTCATGGAATTGCTTCAACGTCAGCGAATTCGCCAAGGGCTAGCAATCTTGTTGGGTTGTGGATTGGCGACGCTTGTTGGTTGCGGACAAAGCGACTCAGGCAGCACTCCTGATGCGGCAACCAATACTGTCGAGACGTCGGTTTACTCGCCTGGGAAAACTTCTCCCAGCGGCGTGGCGGCCAAGAAATTCGACTCGAAATACCCCGAGGTCGTCCTCGAAACAACGTTGGGCCCCATCACGCTGCGGCTTGATGCGGAAAAGGCTCCGTTGACCGTCGGCAATTTTCTCAACTACGTCAATCGCGGCCATTACAACGGCACGATCGTGCATGAAGTTCACAAGAATTTTATCGCGCTCTTGGGCGGCTACACCGAGAACCTAACAGAACGAACCGGCGACTTTCCGATCCGCAACGAAGCGGCGAATGGTTTGGAAAACAAACGTTACAGCGTCGCCATGGCCCGCCTGCCGCATTCCATCGACAGCGCGACAACGCATTTCTTTATCAATCTGGCCGACAACGCCAACTTGAATCACTCAGGGAAGGCCGCCGACAAATTTGGATTCTGTGTCTTTGGCGAAGTGATCGCCGGCCGCGAGATTGTCGATCAACTGAACTCGGTCAACACCACGGCCAAGCAAGACTTTCCCGCGCTGCCCGCGACCACGATCGCCGTGCAGAATGTGAAGCGGATCAAGTAGGCCCGGCTGTGCCGGGCAAACGCAAGACGTTGCCAACAGAATAAATCTTGCTGGCCAAGCGGCTTGGAACGCAAAGTCTTTTCGAGTTAGAAAATCTGTTTGTTGTGCGGCAGAGCCGCACCTAGTTCCACACAAACGGCGGCTGCAGCACGCCGTCGCGCAACGCGAGAAACAGCGCCGCGCAGATCAGATCGGCCGTCGTGCCCGGATTGCGCTTGCGGCCATCGGCGCGGAGCCAGAAATCGAGATCGGCCAGCGCGTGAAAATACTCTTCGGTGCTGCGCTCGCCAGCGGCAAGCACTTCGCCCGCCCATTCGCTCGCTTGTTGCGCGATGAGCGGCCCGCACTTTCGGGCAATGAGCGTGTCGGGCAGCACGGCGAGCACTTCGACATGCGTCCGCACGATGGCGGAAAGCGCCGGCAGCTTGCGCAGGTTCTCCTGCAACATCGGCAACACGATCGTTGCAATTTCATGATAATTGTTCGTGTATTGCCGCGCGATCGTGTCGCGCTGGGCGGCCAACTTCATCGCCGCGCGGAGATCGCTAGGCGGCGCGGCGGAAAGATCGGCTTCGTTGACTTTCCCCATCCCGCCGGGCTGCGCCAGATTGATCGCGTCGTACGCGTCGCGCGCATCGTCCGGCGTGAGGTACTCCAAGATGTGCGGCAAGCCCGACTGCCACGGTTCATCGCGCGCAATCGTTGCCAATGGCGCGAGCAAGAGAATGATGCCGAGATTCACATTCGTCGCCGTCACCGCGCGCGTCGCGTGAACGGCGTTCAAGATCGTCTGCCCTAGGCGTTCATGCGGCGCACGCTCCAGCACCGGCGCGATCGCTTGCCCCGCCAAGACAAAATCGCCGAACGTCGCATCGTCAAAGTCCGAGCCGCGATGAACATTGCCAGGCTTCGCGGCCATGACCTCGAGCAGACAAGCCATCGCGGTGCAATCAGTGATCGAGAGCATATGAAGAATTGAATTCAGATTGAAACACGGAGTTATGGAGAAAATTCAGAGAGGCACGGAGATAATATTTTCTCTGCCATGCACGGTCGCCTTCGGCTCCCCGCTAAACGTTATTTCTGCATCTGTATTTTATCTGTATCCATCTGTGTTTATCTGTGGGCCGTAATTGCATTTCATTTCTTCCCGAAATGCACCTTGCACGCGCCGTCGTCACAGTCATCGATTTTCCCCCAGCGATAACGCATCCCAGCGACCCAGCGATAGCCGGCTTGCCAGAGCGGCAAGCTAAACGGAATGTGCAAGAACGGCGCGGCGAACCAGAGTTTCGGCAAGCGGCGGCTCAGATACCGAATCGCGCCGGCTCCGTGATGGCGATTCCCCGCGCGATCGATGACGTACATCTCGGCCATCATCGCGTCGTGTGTCAGATCGGGATAACACCGCGCGACCTCGGGATCATGCAGTGACAAAAACGCCAGCCGGCCCTTGCCATCAATTCGTTGCAAGCGCACGACCTGCTTGCGGCAGAACTTGCAATGCCCATCGAAAATCACCACATCCGCCTCGGGCAATTGCTCGGGCGAGGGCAATTCCAGCAGTTCGGTCGATGATTTCGGGGCGATTGCGGTGGCCATGGCGAATTTGGGAGCAAGCCAGCGAAGTTTCTCAAGTCTACCACACCAACCGCAAAAAACGGGCGCGATTCACACGGCGTTAAGATGTTGCTGGATATACAGTTAGGACGAGAGCCATTTGACCCGGAACGGAAACGCGGGCTTTGCGTCCAAATTGTATCCCTGGAACTCAATTGCCCGCCGCTCGAGTTCGCTCCTACAATGAAGTGAGCAACCGACGATTCGTCCAAGGACATAGGTCCTTGGCTACGTTGCCTTTCCCAACGCCCAGCGCCCAACAACCAACGCCCAACATGGATCCTCTGCATCAACAACTGGCCATTGCCGCGCGGCGTTTGCTGGTCTCGGGCTTCTTACGGCGCTGGGGCATCTTGCTCTGCGTGACGATGTCGGTCGCGCTTATTGCGATCGGCGTGCGCAAGTTTGTGAACTTCGATGTCGACAGCACGATCTGGGCGTGGAGTTGGATCGGCGGCGCGTTGGTCGTCGGGACACTCGCCGCACTAACGATGGCCCTGCTGCATCGGCCGAATGAAATCGAGGTCGCCCTCGAAGTCGATCAGCGTTTTCAACTGCGCGAGCGCGTCTCCAGCGCGCTGGCGATGGACGACGAAGTTCGCGCCACGCCAGCCGGCGGCGCATTACTCAAAGACGCCGTGCGCCGCGCCGAGCGGATCGATGTCGCGACGCAATTTCCAATCAGCGGCTCGCGGCGGTTGCTCTGGCCGTTGTTGCCCGCGGCGGGCGCATTCGCGCTGATGTTCCTCGCCGATCCCAGCGGCACGAACTCCGATGCGCAAGCGGCGACCGATGCCGCGGCACTCGCCAAGCAACTCAACGAATCGACCGAACCGCTCAAGAAACAACTGAGCGAGCAGCGCAAGCAAGCCGAAGAGCAAGGCCTGAAAGACGCGGCCGAGCTTTTGAAGATGCTCGAAAACGAAGCGCAAAAACTGGCCGAGCAAACCAAGGCCGGCGAGCTCAACCGCGAGCAAGCCGTCACCAAGTTGAATGACCTCGCCAAGAAAGTCGCCGAACGCCAGGAAAAACTCGGCGGGCAGGAACAAATCAAGCAGCAGCTCAATAACCTCAAGCAACCCGGCGATGGGCCGGCGCAGAGCATGGCCAGCGCGATGAAGAATGCCGACTTTGAAAAGGCGGCCGACGAAATCAACAAGCTCGCCGACAAACTCAACGACCCCAAGATGTCGGACGAAGACAAGCAAAAGCTGGCCGACCAACTGCAAAAGATGAAGGACCAACTCGACAAGCAAGCCGAGGCCCATCAAGCGGCTCAGGAACAACTCAAGCAACAAATCGACCAGCTCAATCAGCAAGCCAATCAAGCCAAGGCCGATGGTAACCAACAGCAGGCACAGCAACTACAACAGCAAGCCCAGAACCTGCAGCAACAGCTCGATCAACTGCAACAGCAGCAGGGCCAAATGAACCAGGCCCAGCAATTAGCACAACAACTGCAAAACGCCGCCGAAGGCCTGAAAAACGGCAATCAGCAACAAGCTCAGCAGGCGATGCAGAACATGCAGCAGCAAATGAACAAGCTAGCGCAGCAAAATCAGCAGATGCAAACCTTGCAGCAAGCGATGGACATGATCAGCGAGTGCAAAGGCAACTGCGCCGGCGGCCAACAAGGGGGCCAACAGAATCAACAAGCGCAGAACGGACAACAAGGTCAAAAGCCGGGCCAGCAAGGCCAAGGCCAACAACCGGGACAGAGTCAGCAAGCGGGCCAAGGCCAAAAACCAGGCCAGGGTCAACAACCGGGTCAGGGCAACCAACCCGGTCAAGGCAACAAACCCGGTGCCGGCGGTCTCCCCGGCCAAAACCCGCAAGGCGCAACACCCGGCCAAGGCCTGAGCAGCGGACCCGGCGATCCGAACGGGCTGCCGGGGCAAGGTCTGGGCCAAGGCCCCGGCGCCGGCGCTCGCCCGATCAACCCCAACGACGTGAAGTTCCGCGACACCAAAGCGCAGCAAGCCATCGGTCAGGGCCAAGCTCAAATCACCGGCGAAGCGGGCGGCCCGAATCAAAAGGGAAGCGTCCAAGAGCAGATCAAACTCGAAGTCCAAGCGAGCAAGAGCGAATCGGCCGAAGCCGTCAACCGCCAACGCTTGCCGAAGCATCAGCGCGATCAGGTCAAGGAGTACTTTGATTCGCTGCGCGAGGGGAAGTAATGAAAGCCTGCAGCGTAAGCCAGGGAGCGCTGTCTTTGATATTGGGAAAAAATTAATGAACCGCAAATTCAAGATTGTGGTCGAAAAGGATCAAGACGGGATTTATGTTGCCTCGGTTCCTGAATTGCCAGGCTGGCATACCCAGGCTAGATCCTTAGAAGAAGTGCAGGAAAGAGTCACAGAAGCAATTCTGCTTTACCTCGAAAGCCGCGATCAGGATGAAAGATGATTACATCAATACCTCTTCAATACATCTCCGACGACTCCGGCCAACCGGTGAGCGTCATTGTGCCCATTGAGCTTTGGCGCGAGATCGAATCGGAACGAGAAACGGCTTATTTGCTGAAAAGCGAGACGCTGAGGAAACGCTTACTCGAAGCCAAGCAACGTGATGGAGGGCTGAGTCTTGACGACGCCCGTGCGCAGCTTGGAATTTGATAGCGCGGCTTTCGAGGATTTGGCTTGGTGGGTGCAACAAGATCGCAAACTAGCGTTACGGTTGTTGCGTCTTATCCAAGAAACTCAAACAGATCCCTTTGGTGGCATAGGCAAACCAGAACCACTAAAACATGAACTTTCAGGCTGCTGGTCGAAGCGAATCGATCAAGAGCATCGCTTGGTTTATCAGGTTAGCGAAACCAAGATTCGCATCCTGGCTTGCCGTTATCACTATTGAGCAATGAGTCGTTTTAACTCTTCGCGTAACTTCTGCAGTTCATTTTCAGACAACTCGCGCAAATCCAGATCCTTAATCCCCGCCGCCAGCGCGTAAAGCAACGGCAAATCGTCGAGATGCAAATGCTCGCGTACGTGTTGATACGCCCCGACCGCGCCAAGCTTCACCAGCGCGCCGATCGTGCCGATCTCGACCTGCCGCAGCACCTTGGCTGTCCCAAGTCCGATGTTGCGCAGGTTCTCGATCGGCTGGCTCAGATCGCTTTCCGCGGCCGCGTAGCCGACGTCCACGAAGAGGGCCTGCAACTCGAGCAGATTCCGTCCGAGCGCCGTGTGGATGATCACCGCCTGATGCCGGCCGGCGGTTTGGACCTTGCGCACGCCGTGCCCGAATCCGCGCAAGCGTTTCTTGGCCTGTGAAGCCCCCAGATTGACGTACAGATGATCGCCCTTGGGTTCGCCCATAATGCCTCGCTAATCATTCAAAAATATTGATGTATGGCGGAATAAAGTGTAAATTCCATCTGGAAAAAGCCGTTTTTCGCGCGTCTATCTTTATAGACGAAACTTTTCCGGACCGCCGGGGCTAGATTTCACTGGAGAGCTGCGTGAAACCGCAATCGTGCGGCTGCCGCCAGTCTGACACCTCTCTTCTCAATGATCCTTTTTGTAGGGAATTTTCCCATGCGCCGCTCGGGAATCAAGTTGCTGGCACTCGTCGCGCTGTTAGGCATTTCGGGTCTGACGATTGCCCAGAATCCGACGCCTGAAAATAAGGGGCTGCAAAACCCCGTGCCGAAGTCCTCGGCCAGCGATGCCAAAAAGCAAGCCTTTCGGCAGTTCCTGGAACGGCAGCGCGAGATGCAAAAACAAGCCGCCGCGCCGGCTACGAAACCGGCGACACCGGGTGGTCTGCGGACAATCGAAAACCCCGCGGCGAAACCCGCGATGGAAATGCCTGCGGCCGAGATGCCGGCGATGCCCGGCAAAGCGGCCCCGGCCAAGGGCTTGCCGATTCCGGGCGCGAATCCGCGTGAGCTGACGGCCGAACAACGCCAACAGTTGCTAGAACGCCAGCGCGAAGCTTACGCCAAGATGCCGCGGCCGACGGAAAGCCAACTGCAGAGCATCGTCAAAACGGCCAAAGTCGTCGAAAAGAAACGCGACCAAAATTCGGAGGGCCTGCCGAAAGTCGCGCCGCAATCGCCCAGCGAAGTCGCGCGGGCCATCGACGCATCGCTCGTCAAAGAATTGGCCCCGATGCTCAAGGCGGCCGCGCCCGCAACCAAAACCACGCCGGTCAGTATCAGCTCGACGAAATGCGATGACGCGACTTATCTCCGCCGTGTCTATCTCGACATCATTGGCCGTTCCCCGACGCCTGAAGAGCTCACCGCATTCTCTTTTGATCCTTCGTCGGACAAACGCGCCGTGGTCGTCGATCGCTTGCTGGCTCAAAAAGAGTACGGCGAGAATTGGGCCCGTTACTGGCGCGATGTTGTGATGTACCGCAAGTCGGATGACCGCGGCGCGATTGCCGCGCGGCCTATGCAACAATACCTCGCTGCGGAGTTCAACAAGAACACGCCGTGGGATGAAATCGCCCGCAAGTTCATTGCCGCCGAAGGCCTCGTCGCCGAAAACGGCAACACGGCCATCTTCATGGCGCAGATGGGTGAGCACGAAGATGTCACCAGCGAGATGTCGCGGATCTTCCTCGGTATTCAAATGCAATGCGCCCAGTGCCACGATCATCCGACCGACCGTTGGAAACGCGAACAGTTCCACGAGCTCGCAGCTTTCTTTCCGCGCAATTCGACGCGGCCTGAATCCCAGGACAATCAGTTCTCGTACATCGTGATGTCGGTGAACACCGAGCCGCGGTTCCGCTTCGGCGGCAACAACGGCCGCCCGCGGGCATCGAACGAGCATTACATGTCGGACCTCAAGGACCCGACCGCACGCGGCACGCGCATGGAGCCGACGTTCTTCATCAGCGGCAAGCAACTCCCCTCTGGCTTGACCGATTTGGAACGCCGCGGCGCGGCCGCGCTGATGTTCACCGGCGAAGACAATCCGTGGTTTGCCCGCGCCGTGGTGAATCGACTTTGGAGCGAACTTTGCGGCGAAGGGTTTTACGAACCGATCGACGACATCGGCCCCGACCGCGAAGCAACGGCCCCCAAAACGCTCGACCTCCTCTCGGCTCAGTTTCAAGCCAACAACTATGACTTGAAGTGGCTCATGCGCACGATCACACAGACGGACCTTTATCAACGGCCGAGCCAATCGCGCCGCAATCCGGACCAAGTGCCGTTCCAAGCCAACGTCGCCCAGCGTCTCCGCGGCGATCAGCTTTACAGCCAACTCACATCGGCCCTCGGGATCAGCGAAGTTTCTTCGGCCGGGGCGACCTTCGGCCGAGGACTTTACGGCCGCGATACGCGGACGCAGTTCAACGGCGTCTTTGGCTACGACCCCAGTGTCCGCCGCGATGAAGTCACCGCGTCGATCCCACAAGCACTCGCACTCATGAACGGCCAATCAAATTACGCGATCGACGGTTCGCGTCGTGGGTCAGTCCTTGAATCAATCCTACGCAAGAACCCTGATAACAACGACGCGATTCAGGAAATCTACCTGCGCTGCTTGAGCCGCGAACCGAGCGAGAACGAGTTGCAGGTCAGCTTGGAGCATGTGAAAAAGAACTCGTCTCGGAGCCGTGCCTTTGAAGACCTCTTCTGGGCGCTTTTGAACTCGGCCGAATTTCATCACAGGCGATAGAAGGCTCCAAGGGAGTAAATCCCTTGGCTTAGCAATCTGCATTTTTCCTAACTCCTAACTTCTAACTCCTAAATTCTTCCCATGTCACTCCAACTCCACCGCTGTGTCAGCGCTCGCACCACCCGCGACGGCTTTGTCTCGCGGCGCGATTTTCTGCGCGGGATTTCAACCACGGCGCTCGCCGCCGGCGCGTTGACTTGGACCGACATGATGACGGCCAAGGCCGACGAACTACGCAAGCAAGGCCGGGCGTGCATCCTGCTCTACATGCAAGGCGGAGCGAGCCAGTTCGAAACGTTCAGCCCGTTGCCCGGCCACGCCAACGGCGGGGAGACCAAGGCGATCGACACCAACGTCGCCGGCATCCAAATCGCCGAGCACTTTCCCGAAATGGCCAAGACGGCGGACCTTTACACGATCATCCGCTCGATGACGAGCAAAGAGGGAAGCCACCCGCGGGCTTCGTACTTGCTCCACACAGGTTATCTTCCAACGGCCAGCATCAAGCATCCGTCGATCGGCTCGATCACGGCCCACGAGATCGCCGATCCGACGAGTGAACTCCCGTCGTATGTCCGCGTCGGCGGGCGAGGGAACTTTGCCACGGGCGGGTTTCTCGGCGTGAAGTACGACCCATTTGACATCGCCAACGCCACACTCCCGCCGGTCAACAGCAAACCGACGACCGACAACACGCGCTACCGCGAACGGCTCGATCTGCTCGATCGCTTGCAGAGCGACTTCGCCCGCACGAATCCGGCCGAAGCGAACGACCAAAAGCAACTCTACGGCCAAGCTTCGCGGATGATCCTCAGCCCCGAAATGAAGGCGTTTGACTTGAATCAAGAATCATCGAAATCACGCGAGGCCTACGGCCGCTCCTCGTTCGGCA
Source organism: Pirellulales bacterium (assembly GCA_041736895.1). Lineage (GTDB taxonomy): Bacteria > Planctomycetota > Planctomycetia > Pirellulales > JALHPA01 > JANRLT01. The sequence continues at coordinate 25,907 of JBGSSS010000095.1, read as the reverse complement.
GCGGGTGCTTGCTCGCGCGGCGTCTGGTCGAAGCGGGCGTCCCGTTCGTCGAGGTTGTCAGCGGGAACTGGGACACGCACGACGACAACTACAACCGCGTCAAAGGGCTCGCCGGTCAAGTCGACAAACCAATGGCCGCGCTGCTCCGCGACCTCAAGGAACGCGGCCGGCTCGACGACACGATGGTCGTCTGGATGGGCGAGTTCGGCCGGACCCCGACGATCAACCCGCGCGGCGGGCGCGATCACTATCCGCGGGTGTTCACGACCTGGATCGCCGGCGGCGGCGTCAAAGGGGGCCGCGTCCTCGGCAAAACCGACCGCAGCGGCTCCGCCCCGGAAGAACGCCCTGTCACCGTCGCGGATTTCCTACAAACGATCTGCCACTCGCTCAAGATCGACGCCGCGAAGCAAAACATGAGCGCGATCGGCCGCCCGATCAAAATCGTCGACGGCGGCAAGCCAGTGCTGGAACTGTTTAGCTGATGAAGTTATAACGCTATGACGCAAGCGGATGGGTAGGCTACCCACCCGCTTGCGTCATAGCGATTTGGTCATGCTTCATTGCGCCCGCTACTCAAACCGCATGTGCTTGACGCTCTCGCCGCTGTCGCGGAGTTCGATCAAGGCGTCGATCCCGATCTCGCAGTGCAACTGCACATACTGCTGATTCACCGCGCGGTCGCTGCGAGACGTCTTCACCCCTTCGGGAATCATCGGGTTGTCCGAGACGAGCAGCAGCGCGCCCTTGGGGATGTGGTTCGCGAAGCCGACGACGAAGAGCGTCGCCGTTTCCATGTCGATCCCGATCGCGCGGGTCTTGATCAGGTAGTCCTTGAACGCCTCGTCGTGTTCCCACACGCGGCGGTTTGTCGTGTAGACGGTGCCGGTCCAATACTCTTGCTTGTGCTTGGCCGTCATTGCCGAGACGGCCGCTTGCAGCCGGAACGACGGCAGCGCCGGAATCTCGGGCGGGAAATACTCGTTGCTCGTTCCCTCGCCGCGAATCGCCGCGATCGGCAGGATAAAGTCCCCGACCTTGGTCTTCTTGAGCCCGCCGCATTTGCCGAGGAACAGCACCGCCTCGGGTTCGACCGCGCTGAGCAGGTCCATGACCGTCGCGGCCATGGCGCTCCCCATGCCGAAGTTCATCATCGTGATGTTCTCGGCCGTGGCGGATTGGATCGGCGTGTCGAGGCCCAGGATCGGGACCTTGAACCGCTCGGCGAAATAGGCAACGTACTGCGCGAAGTTCGTCAGCAGAATGTATTTGCCAAACTGATCCAACGGCCGCGCCGTGTAGCGCGGCAGCCAGTCGCGGACGATGTCTTCCTTGGTTTTCATGCCAGAAAGTATAATTCGCGTGCGAGGGTTTTGCAGCGCGAACTAGCAAACTCGTTGAGAAGCAGCAAAAGCACCTCATAAAGAAATCTGGTTTGGTCCCCTCCCCTTGATGGGGAGGGCTAGGGAGGGGTGATGAGCGAGAACAGACGTTGTGAATCGGTAGGCGATTAGAATTGTATTTTTCTGAAGCCAGAGTTTTGCCTTGCACCCAACCCCCTCCCCAGCCCTCCCCGCAAGGGGGAGGGAGCCAAACCAGATACTGATTAGAAGTTTTGTCTCTAATTCCGCGGCTCGACTCCCAGCATATGCCGCACAAAGAAATCACGGCGACGGCGGTCGGCGTAAGGACTTTCGCCGATCCCGTGGCCAGCGCCGGGCACGACGAGCAAGTCGAAATCCTTGTCGGCTTTGATCAGCGCGTTCACGACTTGCATCGTTGACGCCGGGTCGACGTTTTTGTCCAACTCGCCGACGGTAAGGAGTAACTTGCCTTTCAGGTTCTTCGCCAGCGTCACGTTCGAGTTCTCTGCGTAGTGCTTGCCGATAGGGTAACCCATCCATTGCTCGTTCCACCAGATCTTGTCCATCCGGTTGTCGTGACAACCGCAATCGGCGACGGCCGCTTTGTAGAAGTCACCATGGGTGAGCAAAGCCCCGAGCGCGTTCTGCCCGCCGGCCGAACCGCCAAAGATGCCGACGCGCGAAATGTCCAGCGCCGGCTCGTGCTTCGCCGCGGCCTGCAGCCACTTGATGCGATCCGGGAACCCGGCGTCAACAATGTTCTGCCAGCAGACATCGTGAAACGCCTTGCTCCGATTCGACGTCCCCATCCCGTCGATCTGCACAACGATGAAGCCAAGCTCGGCGTAGGTTTGCAAGTTGCTTTGCCATTCCTTGAACGACTTCGGCACAAACGCGCTGTGCGGACCGGCGTAGATTTTTTCGATCACGGGGTATTTCTTCGCCGGATCGAAGTTGCTTGGGCGGCAGATGATGCCATAGATGTCCGTCTTTCCGTCTCGGCCTTTGGCGGTGAAACGTTCCGGCGCGCGCCAGCCGGTCTTGGCCAAACGCGAGAGATTGGTGCGGAGCAATTCGACGACGAGTTTCCCATCGCTCGCGCGGCGCAGTTCATGCACCGGCGGCTGATCGACACGGGAGTAGGTGTCAACGAAGAACTTCTTGTCCGGCGAATATTCGATCGTGTGCGTTCCATCGCCGCGCGTCAGCCGCGTTAGGTTCTTGCCATCAAAGTCGATCCGACAGTAATGGACGTAATAGGGATCCTGCTCCGGATCGAGGCCGCTGGCTTTGAACCAGATCTGCCGCTTGTCGGCATCGATACGCTCGACGCCGCGGACGACCCACTCGCCGCGCGTGATTTGGTTTTTCACCGCGCCCGACTTCGCATCGTACAGGTACAAATGATTCCACCCATCGCGTTCGGACATCCAAATCAGCTCGTTCGTCTTAGACAGGCGTTCGAGGAAGAACTTGCCCGAGTAATGGACAAAGGTTTTGCTCTCCTCGTTCACAAGCGCCGTGGTTTTGCCGCTGATATCGACGGCGATGAGGCGCAGGGCTTGATGCCCGCGTTGATTGAAGAGGAACGTGAACCGCGACGAATCGGCGTCCCAGCGGAACTCGGTGATGCTCCAGGGATTTTTGTAGAGCGTGTCATCGAGTTCGATTCGCTTGCCGGTCGCGGCCTCGAACAGCGCCGGCTTGGAAATCTCGACGCGGTCGCCTGGTTTCAGATACAGATGCTCCACCAGCTTCGGCTGCACCTGATCCCGCGGCGATGAATCGACCATCGTCACCGGGTGTTTTTCCGCCGGCTGCGTGCGCATCACGACAAAATACTTTCCATCCGGCGACCAGCGAATTCGGCCGCTGTAGCTGTTCTCCGGAGTGCCGTCAGTCGTCAGCGCGCGCTCTTCGTTCGATTTCGCGTCGCGCAGAAAAACATTGTCGTTGCGAAGAATCACGCGCTCGTCGCGCTGACGGCGTGTTCCTTCGCGCGGGTTTTCTGCTTTCTTTTCCGCTTCTTCGTCACTGGCGGGATTCGGCTGACGCTTTTCCTCGGCTTGGTTAGGCTGAAATTTCAAATACGTTCCAGAATCTGGAACTTCGATGATATGCAACGCCTTACCTTTCGAATCCTTGACGACCCAGACATGGCCCGCGTATGTATGTTGCTGATGCGTTTCATTTTTCTTGACCTGCCCATAGGATTTCAATTCGCCTTGCGTGTCGCTCCACAAAAGCTCGATTTTCTCGTCGAGTTCGTTCCTTACCCACAGCGACGTTTCCACGCCGGTTCGGCTTGAGGGTTTGATCTCCTTGAGAATTATTGTGTTAGGAGCAGCTTCGGGCACGGCCGCCAGTTCGTTCATCGCGCGCTTGACTTGCCCTGTCTTGCGATCGAAGTTCCAGCGTTTTCGATCGAACAGAAAATCGACCAAACTCAGATCGTCCGAGAATTTGAGCTCCTCCAGCGCAAGCCGCTTTGGATCGAGGTCGCGCTTCAGCTCCGTACCCAAGCTCTTGGCCAAGGCTGCATGATCGAACGCCTGTTCGACGCGGCCGGTGTTGGTGCTCACGAGGCGAAACTCGTGCTCGCCGCCGCCGAGTTCCACACGGAACCAAGCGCTGGTTTCCTGCGCGAACCAATGCAGCTCGAGCTTTTGGTTCAGCACCTTGCCGCGGACTTCGCGGGCCAGGCGATCCGCACGCTCGTAGTCGGCGCGGGTGCCTTGGGCGTGAAGGACATTCATTCCTGAAAAGAAACAAATGAAGACGATCAGTCGGGACGCGTCACGCATCGGCAGTTTCCTTGTTCGCGTTAATTTTTGACGTGTGGGCTGAAGCCCACACTACTTTCTACTCGTAAACGAACTCCGCCGTCGCTTTGCAATGTTGCTTCGGCACCAGACGGACCCAGTGGGCTTGATAGCCGGCGGGGAATTCGTGCGTCAGGGGCTCGCCGGCAGCGACTTCGATCGTTTTGTAGGTGCGAAAGATGCCGTTGTTGTAGAGATCGACCTCAATAGCGAACGAGAGTGGTCCCTTCGCGTCGTGCTTGAGCGTCATTGTCTTCTTGTCAAAGTTCGTCATCAGGTACGGATCGCTCGCTTCGCCGGCTTTCACCGCCGTATCCTTCCACGGACCGCCTTTGCCCCGCGGCTTGCCAAACTTCCAGAGGTCGTCGATTGCGCCGAACCAGAGACCGATCTTCTTGTCGGCGTCGGTGAAGAGATGGCCGTCTTGTTTCCCATTTGGATCGACGCCGGCGATGACGAAGAGTCCGCGCCAGGTGCAGAAGTCGCTGATCGCGCGGCCGTGCGTGGCGACCGGTTTGATCTTGCGCCATTCGTGGCCGTGCTTGTCTGTTCCTTCGATGCGAGGAATTTCGTACCAGGTTCCGGCGATATCGGCCAAGTGCCGTTCGCTGACCGCTTCGCGGACCGCGCGATGCTCGCCAGGGGCGAAGCTCGCGCCGAGCGGCAGGCGGAACTTCTGGCCCTTGGCTTCGACGATCACCGACGATGCATCGACGGTGTAGTCTTTGGCGAACGTGAGCTTCAAGTCAAGTTCCGCTGCTGGAACAGATGGTTCTTTTTGGTGCGAGAACTTCAACTCTTCGTTGACCCAATAAACTTCTGGCTTGCCGTCGATAACGGCGACGATTTCAAGCCCGCGATGTTCCTTGGCGGGCCAGATCTTGATGCCCGAGGGCTTCGTCCCTTCCTTGAACTCCGGCACGCTCGCGAAAATCTCAGCGCTCTTCACGCCATCGTTCTTGTTCGCGCTCTGGTAGTCGAACTTGACCGTCGTGTGACAATCTTTGTCCGCCGTGACGCGAATCCATTCGCCCGGGGTGTCGGCGGGGAACGTGATGTGCTCGTAGCCCTGACCAGCGACCTTTATCACTTTCAACTTCTCCCACGAGCCATTGCCCGTGCGATCGATCTCGAGGGTGAACGTCACGGCCTCTGGTTCTTGATGCGAGAAATGGGCGACTCGTTGCTCGAACCCGGCGAACAAGTACGGCTCGCTCGGCGTGTTGGCCTTCACATGATCGCCCAGCCACACCGAACCCCATCCGGTGCGCGGACCGAAGTTTTGCAGCTCGTCGTACTTCAGGAACTGCAAGTTCGATTGCGATTGCCCGGCCAGCGGGTTTTGCATGATCGACGTGTCATCCGCCGCGAGAATCACACGATCGTTCCACCCGGCAATGTCCGGAATGTAACGCAGGTGCGAGCACAGCGGGCGAATGCCGGCCGTTTTGCCCGGTTGGAACGTCTGCGGGAATTCGTACATCATCCCATGCATCACCATCAGGAACTTGCCCGGCAGCGTCTCACGAATGCGCGGCCATTCGGTGTACCAGCCATGCTTCGGATCGAACGTATGACTCGCCTTGGGCAGACGATAGTAGCTCCAGCCGCGCTCGTAACAGACGGCGAGAATCACCGACCGCTTGTCCCAACCCATCGCCCAAACGGGCGCGTTGTCGTCAGGGTTGCCTTGGATGCCGCCGGGTCCGGTGACGTCCGTGAATTGGCGGCGATTCAAAACGTTCCAGGTTTTGCCATCCCATTCGGCAAGGACGCCCGAGTCTTCGGGTCCGTTCGGAAACGATTTGAGATCGACTTCACGTTTCATCGTTTTCAAGTCGCCATCGGCCGCGTGATCGCCGTTGTTGCTGATCACCAAGTGGCCTTGGCCCACATATGCACCCTTGCCGTGCCAGCCAGGCACCGGCTTCACAAAGACCTGATTCACATCGAGCGTATGGACATCGACTTCGTAGCCGGGCCCTTCCATGTCGAAGAAGTAAACCTTGTTCACCGGGTCGGTCAGATGCCGCGTTGTCGCAGTCAAGCGCGCGGGCATCGCCTTCTTTTGATCAACGACGCGGACCTTGCCCGCTTCGTCGATGAAGTACGGCCCGATGATGAGCTGCTTCGACTCGCGATGGATCAGGCGGTTGGCATGCGTGCCGCCGGTACTTTCGGCGCGAATCGCCTGCGACATGTCGGGGCCGATTTCGTACAATTTGTCATTGCTGCCGGTCCGCATGTGGGGAGGGTAAGTGATGACCCAGAGTTTCCCCGCCCAAGGAACGATCGCGCCGACGCCGCATTCGCCATGGCCGTTGTACATGGCCAGGTGCGGATAGATGCCGCTAACGGAGATCGGTTCTTTTGCGGGTGGTTCCGCGGCAAATGAAACGACGGTCAAACTAAACGCAAGCGAAACAGCGGCCAACAAGCAACGGACGTTGGGCATGACTACCGTGGGGGCTAGAAATAGCAGAGGCGGGAAGCCCCTTAGTCTATTCGGGGATTGCGTGGTTTTCAACGGACGTGTTTGGCTGCCAACGATTGAAAATTTCCATCAAAACGCAATTGTTCCTGGCCCGACTAGAGAAATGAAAGGCAAAAAACATGTCACCAGAATTCCAATACAAAGTCGGAGACGTTGTTCACGTAATCGAAGGCTGTTTTCGTGGATTTGATGCAACGATAGATAAAATCGACGTCGAAAATGGAACGGCTCAAATTATCCCACATAATATCTTTATAGGTCATGGCAGTTTACCTACGGTACCATTGTCGACTTTGTCTTATCCGCCGAAGTTTGTTTAAGCACTACAACTCTTTAGCTCACACTTAAGATCTCCGATGAACTCCACCACTCGCTTCTCCGACCGCGTCGAGAATTACATCCGCTATCGGCCGCGCTATCCGGCGTCGGTGCTTGAGATATTAAAGCGTGAGATCGGACTCGCCGCGGATTGGCAAGTCGCCGATCTGGGCTCCGGTACCGGCATCTCGTGCGAGTTGTTTCTCGCCGAGGGGCACGCGGTGTACGGCGTCGAGCCGAACGAGTCGATGCGGCTCGCGGCCGAGAAACTCCTCGCCGGGTTTCCGATGTTTCATAGCGTCGAGGGAACCGCCGAAGCGACGACACTCGACGCAGCGGCGTTCGATTTGGTCGTCGCAGCGCAGGCGTTTCACTGGTTTGATATCCCAAAGGTCCGCGCCGAGTGCCGGCGGATCTTGCGGCCCGAGGGTTGGGCGGTGCTGCTTTGGAACACGCGGCAGATCGACACGACGCCGTTTCTGCGCGAGTACGAGGCGCTGCTCCAACGCCACGGCACCGATTACGCCAAGGTGCAGCACAACAACATCGACGCCGCGCAGATCGACGCGTTCTACGGCGCGGGCAACTGGCGGCGTTTTACCACGGAGAATGCGCAGCACCTCGACTACGACGGTCTGCGCGGGCGATTGCTTTCGTCGTCGTATGTGCCGAATCTTGATGAGCCGGGGAATGCGGAGATGCTCGCGGAGTTGGACAAGCTCTTCGCCAAGCATGAAGTTCAGGGGCGGGTGTCGTTGGATTATACGACGGAGATTTATATGGGTAGGTTGAGCTGAGAAGATTCACCAATCTGATTCTTATTGACGCGTGGGCTGAAGCCCACGCTACTTTCGTGCCACCCAGGTCCAATGGCGGTCGCTGGTCATTTGCACTGTCTCGGGGGCGAAGCCGAGTTCGCCGACGAGCGTGCGGACCTCGTCCACCGTCAACGCGGCATGCAGCGAATCGCGGAAGAGTTGTTGCTGATGCGCGTTCTCGGTGCCGGCGTATTGTTGGACCAGGTACTCGACCATGTCCGTGCTGTCCGGCCGAGCTAGATCGCGGATGAAAAGCAACCCGCCGGCGCGGCAGACACGGACCGCCTCGCGCAGCACCGCGAGCGGTTCGGGGATGTGATGGATGATGCTATTCGACATCACGGCGTCGAAAAGTCCGTTGGCATAAGCGAGTTCCTTGCAATCGCCCATGTCGAGTTGGATTGCATCGCGCAAGCCGGCGATCTCGACATTGACCTTTGCCAAGTGGAGCATCTCGTACGCCGCATCCACCGCGATCACGCGCAGATGCAGATCGCGCTGGCAGAGCAGGATCGGAATCTGCGCCGTGCCGGTGCCCAGGTCGAGCACATCGATCGACGGCGGATCCTCGCGCTCGGGATCGTAGGACTGACGGCAATCTTCCAGGCCCGCGGCCAAGAGATCATCAACGAATCGCGTGTTGACCGTGCGATGGTCCATCGCCTCGTAATCGGCCGCATCATCCGGCGCGTCCATCACCTCGGGTTCAAGCGTTCGCGGTAGCATGATGATCATCGCTCAGGCAGTGATTAATGGAGGGGGAGACAACTGCAATGCTTGAAGGAAAAGGGGAAAAGGAAAAAGGTAGAGCACACCACCTTTTCCCTTCTTCCTTTCTTCAGCCATTTCGTAGAACAATTTAAAAACGTAGTAAAACCCAAACACAAAGAGCCAACCGATTTTACACGGCTGGCTCTATTGTAGCGTGGGTACGGCTAGTGTTTGTAGCCAAGGTCGTAAGACCTTGGATGGTTCAAGTGTGATCGTGACCGGCATCTCGCTCATCCGAAGTCTCACGACTTCGGCTACATCGGCAACGCCGCGTGTTCGGCGTTCAGCGCCGCCATGCGGTCGCGCATGCGTGGTTGGCCGGCCAGAAAGTCGGCGATCTCGCGGTAATCCGGCTCTTCGCCGAGTGAATCGCAAATGTCCGAGAGATGCTCCCAATCCTCGTGCTCGCCGAGCGCCAGACGAATATCGGTGCGGTCGAGTTCGGTCGGCAGCGGTAGGAGCGAAATCTGGAACCGCTCCAGATGCCGGTAAATGTATCGCGAGACGTTGTGGCGATCTTGCGTGTCGGTCGCTTCGCGATCGGCGATGCGGATAGCCTTGGACTTGCACAACTCGGCACAGCAACCGAGCATCGATTCGACCACCGGTTGGCCTTGGCTCGTGCAGTACCCGATGTAATCAAGGTTCGGCGCCGTCGCGGCGTTGGTGACGAGGCGGTCGATCAGCACCGGATCGACGAACGGATGTTCCAGGCAAATCCGCACCACATTGACGCACGAATAATGAAACAACGCGTCGGCGAACTGGCCCAGGGCATCGGGCCGGCTGCTGGTAAAGAGCGGCACGTCGGTCGGGACCATCGTGGCCAAATCGGCGCGTTGGTCTTCGGCAGCGACAACAATCACGCCATCCAGGCGTTGGCTTTCAGTCACACGGCGGACGACCCATTCGACGAGCGACTTGCCGCCGAAGCCGCGCCAGCTCTTCCAGCCGGCACTCAATTGGTCGGCGCGCACTTGCACAATGCCAAGCGTATTCAACATCGTATGCATCCTTTCGGCTCCACAGAAGACGCGCCCGCCAGCGCGAAGAAATTTGCCAGCTCACTCCGAGCTCGGGCACCAACACTCCAGCAATTGACGATATCAGGCAGAAGCAAAAATCGTCAAGGCAATTCAGCCTCTCCGATCTGACGATTCAAGAAGCAAACAGATGCTAGCAAAAAGCCTGGAATTGCTGGGAGACGCAGCGCAGCGAAGACATCGCATTTCACAAGTTAAAGACGTGGAGATATAGGCAGGAGAATGAAGACAGGAGAACAATTCTAAACAATTCTCCTGTCTTCATTCTATTGCCTGACACTACCAATCGTGGCTCACTTCAGCACCTCTCCTAGTCTTGCTAGCACACGGCAAGTGCTTGATAGATACGCGGATCGTGCATCCCCATCGCAATGAACGCCGCGCCGCTGAAGTCGTGCGTGTGACTGTGGCCGCCGGGAACAGCGACGACATAGGTGCCCGCCGCAACCGCGGCACGGCAGCCGTTGGCGCTGTCCTCGAGGACCAGCACCTCGTGCGGAGCGACACTCAAGCGGGACGCGGCGGTGAGATAGATCTCGGGGTCTGGCTTGCCTAGGATGACGTCTTCGGCAGTGAGGATGAATTGAAACCGAGACTCGAGTTGAAATTGGCCGAGGCACCTGCGCACAAAGCGCGGGCCGCTGCTTGTCGCGATGGCTTTGGGAATGTTTCGCTCTTCCAGCACCGCGAGCAATTCCGTCAAACCCGGCATCGTGGCGAGTTCGCGGTCGAGGATCCCTTCGAAGATTTCCTCGGTCTCGGTCGCAAGCACTAGAGGGGTGTCGCTGAGCCCGTGGTAGTCGATCATGAGCTGTAGGGAGACTTTAGGCGGGCGGCCCATCATCTGATCGAGCAGGTCGGCGGTGAAGAGTTTGCCGCGCCGCCGCAAAAGTTCCGTGCCGACCTGTTGATAGAGCTCTTCGGTATTGAACATCGTGCCGTCGTGATCAAAGACGACGGCGCGGATTGGACTGCTGGGCAAACGCATCAATGCAAATACCTAAACACGGAGAAACGGAGAAAATTCAGAGCGGCACCGAGGAGTCGCGCCGAAGAGATTCAACTTTGCACTAGATCAAGACATCTACAGCGCCAACTCAAGCCTGCGGATGGTATGCCCATCCGTAGGAGAACTTCGAGCACTAAACCAGCTCAGAAGATAGTGTAGAATTTGCCAAGGCCGCTTGCCTAGGGGCCGGTTCTGGCTTACGGGTTTCCGAAGGAACTGCCTCAGGCTGCGAATTTTCACTTGTAGATTTATTTTCAAGTGATGGCGACGCGTCTGCAACAGGCTTGAACCATGAACGAACCTTGTGCACAACTTGTTTCGCCTTTGGTCCAAATCGCTCGGCCATGCGCAAACTCAGGTTGCTGCCCAGGCGGCCCGTGCTGACAATCAAGCTGCTGATGTTGTAAATCTCGTTCGTCCACTTGGCTGTTGCTTCGGCGAGCGGTCCGACGAAATCAAATTCCTTGCGCGCGGGATCGTTGAAGAATCGCTCCAGCGTCAGGTAGCGAATCAACTGGCCAGGGCTGAGGTGGCTGTACTGCTCGTCGTAGCCGACCTTGGGAGTACAATAGACGCCTTTGCTGAACCAGGCGTATTCAAACGCGATATCGACGTCCTTGTGGCGCAAGAACGCGAGCTCAAGCTGACTTTCCTTGGCCAGGTTCTCCGCCTGCTCTTGATAGAACTTCAGTGCGATCGGCGTGCGGAGGACCGAACTGCCGGCCGCTCCTTTCCAGCCGCGATCTTCGACGGCGAAACCACGCTGCAACAACTCCGCGATGTCGAGCCGGTTGTGCGGGCGATGAATTTCGAGCTGCACGCCGCCGAGTTCCTCGGCGCGACGGACCATCTTGCGCATCTGCCGGCGAAAATTGCCGGACCAGTTTGCTTGATAGGCCGCGAAATCACGCGGCGCGTTCGGGCCATGAATCATGATCTTGCCGACCGGAAACCGCTCGCGGGCGACATGCGCCAACTTGCGCCGATCGAGCGCAGCGACGAAATCTTGCCACCGCGTTTGTCCCAGATCGACCGCATCGAACCAGAGCCACGGCCGGCGGAGCGAACGAATCCCATCGACCAAATGATCGAACACGGCATCCGGATGCGACGAGAGCGAATCGACGAGCAATTCACCGGCCCAGGCCCAATGATTCCAGAGCGAACGCCAGACGGGTATGATTTTTCGTGCGCGGCCTTGCACCAAGGGCAATGCCGCGCGGAGCTGCTCGCCTTCGTGCACCGTGACCGCGAGCAAGCGCGACTCGGGTGCGAAGATGCGCTGCCATGAGAGGACCTGCTCCCAGCGCGCCGAGGCATGCGTCACGGCGCTCCGCTCCCAAAGCTCGTTCCATTCCTCGCCCAACTTCGTGTGCGCGGACTCAGCGGTGATGTCGAGGACTTGCCAGCGCAGCGTGGACATGAGGAGCGGCAGAAGGAGTGGAAACGTTCGCAAACATGCTCCCAGGGGGTGAACCCCTGGGCTTTGTTCCGTGCAGAAAACCTGCAATGAAGTATGGCATTTTTCCCGGGTGCCACTGGCTCTGCCAGTGGAATTTGGTCAAACGCCAGAAGCACTCGCCACGGCGAGTGGCACGGATTATCCGATTTGTCCATCTCGCTGCACATGGTGTGCCCATGCCGGCGGCATATTCCCTACAATCGCGCGGCGGCGAAGTTCGCGCTTGCCGAGAAAGTTTTCAAGAGCTGCGGCGACGCCGCGCAGCCGGGCACGCTCGGCGCGGCCGCTGACGACGGCCTTGAAATGGCGAATCGCGATGTACTCGAAAAACGAGACCGTCGCCCCCGGTTTCGCCAAGCGATCCAAGCCGGCGAGGATCGCCTCGACCGTCTCGATCGAGAAGTTGTTCAGCGGCAGGCCGGAAACGATGACGTCGAATTGATCATCGGCGGCAAAGTACTGGATCGCTTCGGTGCGAATCGTCACGCGATCGGCGACGCGCTGCCAGTCTGGTTCCGTCCGCAGCCGCTCTTGCAGATGCGCCGCGAACTCGGGATTGATCTCGACGAGCGTGATCCGATCGGTCGGCTGCAGCGCGGCAAGAATCGCGCGCGTCACCGTTCCGGTGCCGGGTCCGACTTCGAGAATCTTGCGGCCGCCGTTGCCATTGGACTCAGCCAAGGGATTCGCCACATAGTACGCCAACTCGCGCGCGAGACTCTGACCGCTCGGGCAGATCGCGCCGGTGGTGTGGTATTGGTTCCAGAACTGGCTCAAAAATAAGCGCGCGCCCGATTGTCCCACGAATGCTTCCTTGAATGTGGAGAAATGTCCTGCAAAGCTTACCGCCGATTATAAAACATTCTCGCTGCTTGGCGATGCGTGTTTCACTGGGTCATTGCGTGAAGTGATTGATCCGCGGATGATAGAACGTCTCGGCTCCAGGGGCGGAGCCCCTGGGCTTAGGTTTTGATCATGCACGTTCGACTTGTGAAGCATGAGTCCTCTTGAACTATTACTGCTTTCGCTTTCCTCGGCCGCGGCCGGGGCGATCAATGCAATTGCCGGCGGCGGGACGCTGCTGACGTTTCCCGCGCTGATCTGGTCGCTCGGCGGGACGGATGCGAGTTTTGTCATCGCCAACGCCACGAGCACGATCGCGCTCTGTCCAGGCTCATTCAGCTCCGCCTGGGCCTATCGCCGCGAGTTGCCGCTCTATCGCCATGCGCTCGGCTGGCTGGTGCCGCCGAGTTTAATTGGCAGTCTTCTAGGAACCTGGCTGCTGCTGCACGATTCGCCTGACACTTTTAAGCTGCTGGTTCCGTGGCTGATTCTCGGGGCGACGCTGCTGTTTGCATTGCAGCCGCAGATCGCGCGCTGGACGGGTCAGGGGCAAAAGAAAGAATCGCTTGGCGACGAAGAATTCTCGCATGCGCCGAGTTCCGCGCGGCGTTGGACGATCATGGGCTTTGCGTTTCTGATCGGCGTTTACGGCGGCTACTTTGGCGCGGGGATTGGGATTTTGACATTGAGCGCGCTGGCCTTGCTGGGCATGAACGATATTCATGGGATGAACGCGGTGAAAACGATCATTGCGTCGCTGATCAATCTCGTCGCGATTGGGTTTTTCCTCGCGCACGATTTCGGCTGGACAAGCACCGGCACAGAAAAAGAAATCGCCCGGGTCATTGATTGGACCCGGGCGATTCCGATGATCTTTGCCGGCATCGCCGGCGGATACTTGGGGGCGAGCGTCGCGCGGCGGATGAACAAGAACGTCGTGCGGCGAATCGTCGTGTTGATTGGATTCGCGTTGGCGGCACACTATTTCTACAAACTCTTCATGACCGACACCAAGACGGGGCCCGAAGATAAACCGGCGTCTCCCGTGGTGGCATTATCCGTCCCACTCACGTCGAGCATGGCCAGGGCCAGCGTCGGAGTTCCGACGTTGCTCAACTTCGAAGTGGCACTGTTCTGAACCAAGAACCCGCAGCTAGGATTCTCGCAGGGAATCTCTGTCGCGGCGAGCATTACGTTGGTCGTGGTTTGTTTAGCAGCCATACAACCTGGATCATCACAAGGAATCTCCACGGCAGCCAGCGTCACGTTGTTCGTCGCTTGCAGGGCAAGCTGGACATAAGGCTCACAACCACCCTTGTTTCCCATATCGCATTGAGCCGAAGCGACCGAAGCAGCGGCACTCATGCAAACGGCAACAGCAGCGACAACCAACAGCGAGCGAAGATTGATGAACATGATACGAACCCTTTGAATTGAAGTAGATGATTTGTTGTCCGGAGTTTTGATCTCCCTGGCACACGCCTACAAGCGGAGCAGGGGAGCAAAACCGGACAAAAAATTCAATTCAAAGCGTCAAAACTTCGAAAAAGTTACAAATTGCCGAAATTTTGCGGCTAATTGAACAAGAAGTGACAAATATCCCCGTCCTGCATCACATACGCTTTCCCTTCGGTGCGGAGCTTGCCGGCGGCGCGGAGGTCTTTTTCCGTCTTATAGGTTTCAAGATCGGGCAAGGAATAAATCTCGGCGCGGATGAAGCCCTTCTCGAAGTCCGTGTGAATCACGCCGGCGGCTTGCGGGGCCGTCGCGCCGATCGGAATCGTCCAAGCTCGGACCTCTTTCTCGCCGGCGGTGAAGTAACTTTGCAGGCCCAGCGTCCGATACGCGGCCCGCGCGAGTGACGCCAGCGCCGGCTCGGTGAGCCCGACGGATTCGAGCATTTCGGCGCGGTCGGCTTCGGGGAGTTCGGCGATTTCGGCTTCGATCTTGGCACAGACGGGCACGACATTGGCACCGATCTTGGCCGCGTACTCGCGGACCTTTTGCACGAGCGGTCCCTTGCCCGTCGGATCACTCTCGTCGACATTCGCGACGAAGAGAATCGGCTTGGCCGTCATTAGGCCGAAGCTTTGCAGAGCCTTGGTCAGCGGTTCGTCGAGCTTCAGCGTCCGCAGCGGTTGACTCGCGTTCAAATGCGCCAGGCACGCCTCGAGCGCCGCGACGCGCAGCACCGCTTCCTTGTCGCCCCCCTTGGCGCTGCGCTGCGACTTGGGCAGGGCTTGGTCGATTGCCTGTAGATCGGCCAACATCAATTCGGTCTCGATCGTCTCGATGTCCGACAGCGGATCGACCTTACCGGCGACGTGGATCACGTCGGGATCGTCGAAGCAGCGGACGACTTGCATCACGGCGTCGACTTCGCGGATGTGGCTGAGGAATTTGTTGCCAAGGCCTTCGCCTTCGCTGGCCCCTTTGACAATGCCGGCGATATCGACGAGCTTGAGCGCGGCGGGGATGACTTTTTGCGTTTTGATCAGATTGCAAATCCGCTGCAAGCGATCATCCGGGACGCTGACCATCCCCTCATTGGGTTCTATCGTGCAGAACGGGTAATTGGCGGCTTGAGCGCCTTGCGTGCTCGTCAGCGCATTAAAAAGCGTACTTTTGCCAACATTCGGCAACCCGACAATTCCAGCTTCCATCGCGCAGACCCTCGTGCGTAAATCGTAATACAATTACGCAGTTTGGCGAGTTCGTGGCGTTTCAACAAGGGGTCATCAATCGCTATGACGCAAGCGTAGGGGTAGCCCCACGCTTGCGTCATAGCAAAATCGTATTCTTCAGTCCCCAACCCCTAACCCCGAACCCCCAGCCCCGAAATTAATCCAACATCTTCTTGATCAAGAAACCCTTCTCGACGTTGTGATTCATCCCGCGTTCGTAGCCGACGGGGATCGAGCGATCGTAGATGCCGAACCCGCGATGGCGTTTGATCTCGCCCGTATCCGTGCCGAGTTCTTGGCCGATGGTGTAACCGTCCGGGGTCGAGCCGCCGGGCGTGACTTCGAAGTAACCGACGGTGACCCAAATCGCGTAGACGTTGGACCGTGTCGTCACGAGATTCGAGAGCCGTTCGATGTTCTCGACCGCCATCAGCCGGTGCCGGCTGGCGTCGCGATACTCGTTGCCCGCCGCTTGGTTCGAGGTGTAATCATTCACCCCGAAGAGCGGGATGTTCGGCTTCGACGGATGCTGCCGCAGCAGACCGACATTGTTCGTCGGCTGATTCATGCTCGATGGCACCAAGCCCGCCGCGCTGGCGACGCGGAATGGATTGCCCCAGTAGCTGGGGAGTGAACCATTGGCGTCTAACTGGTGCGGGTTTGTTGTTGAAGCGCGGCGGCTATAAACAAGCTCCTGGAACGTGCAGCCGTAACCCGCAGTGTTCCAATCGCCCATCACCGCGTCCCACACGCGCGGATCGCTGATCGTGTTGATGTTGGGCTTGCCCGGTTCGCGGTAGCTGTGGACGTAGTTAAAGGGATACTTGAACTTGTTGATCCCCTGCTGGGTCGCGGGGATATTACTCGCCTTGGTCGCATCGAGCCAGGTTTCCGTCCCCTTGAACGGCGAACCGGTCGTGAGCCAATCGAGGATCAAATGATAGTTCGCTGGTTTCGTTGGATCCTGCGAGCTAGTAAAGAAGTTCAACAAATGCCCAAAAGTACCAGTAGGAGCGGCATTTACTACATAATTTTCGCCAGTAATTAAAGGCGCCCCGTATTCCAGCCCCAAACGCCCGGCTTGGCTTGCGGGGACGAGCATCACTTCATAGGGATTCATGAACGGCCGATTGTTCCAGCTCAAGTTCGGGAACGGCCGCTGCGGCGCGCCGTTATATAAAGAGCGTGGAGGAGTTGCAGAAAGCGGCGCAGGATCGCCGTACGAGGCATTCAAGTAGCCGAGCGTCTGCGCCGGCGTGCCGCTGCCGCGATCGATCTCGTAGGCAAAGATCGCCATCGCGTTCTTCGCCCCCGGGTTCGCCGTGGGAAGTTGCTTGCTCACGGGCGACCAGAGATGGTAGTTGCTGTTGTCGGTGAAATTGCCGGGGACCGCCGCACCCGGCTTGTGCGTAATCAAATCGCCGCGCTGGCGCGGGCCCATCGGCTGACCCAGCGTGCCATTGTCGTCGATATCCCACTGATCGGCGAAATTGCTCGCCGTGGCTGGCTTCTTATCATCGCCGTTGAAGACAGTCACATCGATCGGCAGCCAATCCACCGTGATGTACGGGTTATTGACTTCATCATAGTTCCGCGTCGGATCCGCTACGCGTTGGAGGACCAGCGTTTTATAATTCGAATATGTGTTCGTCGAAATCATGCCGTCCTTGACGATCGGCGCATCGGGCATCGAACCTTTGGATGATTCAAACGGCTTATCGATACATTTTCCCGACATGGCTGCGGCATCATCATTCGGGTCACCGTATGATTCTTTTAACCCTGATTCGGGATTATCCACTTCGGGGAGCGGGTAATAATCTTTGCTGTAGAGAGGTTCGGTCACGCTGAAACCGACACGCCCCCAGGATCCCGTCGGCGCGGGCGTCGGCGCTTCACCTTCGGCGGTGAGGGCAATCGGTACGGCGTTGCTTAGGCTCGCGATCGGAATTGTCACCGGCAGGGCATAATCGATGCTACCGTAACTCGAATGCGGACTGCCCGTAGTGTCGTTGAATACCAACGCCGACTTCCCTGAAGTTCCGCCGTTGAAGCCGTTGCCCTGGTTATAGTTGATGCGGATGGCTTGTTTGCCGGGAATGCCCTTCTTTGTCCCCATGGCGTCCGCTTCATTTCCCAACTGATAATTGAGTCCACCGCCTTTTGCATGGCCCATCGAGTAGGCAGTGTTTTCCGTCACATGCGGAAAGATGACCGCGTATTGCCCGCCAAATAGTGCTAGATTTTGCGGTGTTTGCTGAACGAGCTCATTGGGGTCGCTTGGTGTGGGATTTTGCTCGCTCAGACAGTAAATTAGGTTCTTTTCTTTCAAGGGGCTGGCGTTGACATCGGATTGCTTGGCGAATACGACCACGCGATCAATTGTTGCCTGCGGGATGTTCGCACCCCCGTTGAACAACACGTTTTGGTTATAGCCCGGACTCGAATTGAATTGCGGCGTTTGGCCTGTGAAAGTTTGGCCATAGGTATTCGCCAACGTTTGGAAATCGTTACCTTCTGGAGTTGTCGGGGCAGTCTTGCTCGCTGTGACCACGACGCGCCACACCGGAGTACGATCTGGGGTGACCTTGTCGAGTTTCAAACGCCACTTCATAGCGTTTTTGTCGTAGTCATACAAATCAGCTGAACCCACAGGCTGCAGCGGGCTATGCGTTGCGTAAAGTTCGAAAAACGTCGGCCCGCGCGGAATCAACGATTGATCCAAATCGTCGTCGTCATCATGGTCTTTTCCCTTCTTCATATCATCGTCCATGCCGTCGTCGTCTCGCTTCGTTCCCTTGGTCGCGTTATTGTCGTTCTTGGAATCGCGGACGCGACGATCATGAGGCGCGAACGCTTCGGTTAAGAGCAGCGCCGGCTGTTCGACGCCCCACACGACGCGCAGATCGCCGCCAGCGGTCAAGTCGTTGGCCGTGAGAATCCCGTTGGCATCCGCAATCCAGCCGTCGGCAATATTCACGTCGTACTCGAAGCACGTCATCACGTTGTCGGCGTCCATGTAATCGACCACGTTGACCGCCCACTGCGCGAGCCGTTGTTGCACTTGCTCAGTGGGCTTATGATTCAAGCCCGGGTCTTGGATCAAGGTCATCAGCACATACAGGTACTTAGCCATTTGCTGGCGGGCGAAATAGTTGTCCGTCGCATTCGTTGTCCCGTCAAGATTGGTGTCAATGCCTTGGTTCACCGTTGGGGTCGGATTGACGGTCGTTTCATTTTCCCCGATTTCATCGACGACACCGTTGTTGTTATTGTCCTTGCCATCGCCGAACGGCCAGTTGATGTTGAACCGTAGTCCCGCGAGCATGTCCTGTGGGATCAAGGTGCGGAGCACTTTGGGATCGGTACGCAGGTTCTGCGGCAACAGCTCCGAAAAATGTTTCGTCGGATTGCCGCCAGCGCTCGCCTGGGGCAAAACGCCCAACACCGGCGTGTCCCAGCTATCGGTCGTCACGCCGCGGAAGATGAATTGCTGTTCCGCGGAGCCGGGCACCATGTTGTACAGCCGGTTCGGCAGGTTCAGCGCGTCGGAATCGAACCCGCGCAGAAACCGTTCCAACTCGCCGGCCGAGAACTGGTTGTCCTTGGCAGTGGTGGTCGTGTCGAGGCCGCGGCCCTGGTCGCGTGTCATATCGAGCAGATACGGACTGTAGGTCGTTTCGCCGCCGGCCCCTTCTTGCCAGTAATTCGCAAACAAGGTGTTGCCCGAGATATCGATCCCGCGCATATACCGCCCCCAATGATCCGGCGGGCTGCCCGTGTAGCGCGTCGCCATGAGAGCCGAACCCTGGTAATCGTTAGGCGTGCCGAGGATCTTGTTTTGAAACAACCCCGCCGTGTCCGGCCCGGGGTAGCTGTCGCTGTGGTAGCGGCCCTTGCCTTGGAGCAGGTTCGTGGCGATGCCGCCGAGAGGTGTCTTCTTGATGCTGATTTCGGCGGGGCCGAAGCCGTGCCCGCGGCCGAGTTGAATCGCTCCGGCTCCTCCGCCGGTGGCGAACGGAATCATGTTTGTCGGCGCTTGCGTCAGCGACGCGATTTCCTTGGTTGTGCCGGCGGTGTTGATATTCAACCGGCCGTCGAGATCGAGAATCAGCGGCGCGATCAGGCGCTTATAAAGCCGTCCATCGCGCGAGACTTGGATCGGAAAGCCCGGATCGATCCAGATGCTGTCCATGATGCCGTCGCCGTCGTTGTCGACGTCCCATTGATAGCTGTCAAAAGCATTGGTCTTAATCACGCGAAAGCTGTTCTGCTGATTCTCCTTCGGCATCATGGTATTGGAACTGATCAAGGCCGGGTCGTGAAACGACGGCTTGATTCTGCCCGACAAGGGATCGTAGTAAGCCAAAAAGATATTGTTGAAATCGGGCGCGTCGTACGATTCGTTTTCTCCGCCGGGTGCCGAAGGATCGGTCCCGCTCGCCATGCTGGAGACCGGATTGACGATCAACGGGCCCGTGGCCTTGCCGGTGCCAGCGAACTCTCGGCCGTTGATGAGAAAGTCGTAAGTTCCGTTCGTTAGCGCGGCCCCCGTCGGATCGCGGAACGGCAACAGATAGACATTCGTCCCGTCCGACGCCATGATCCGCGAACTAACCAGCGAGCTTTTTGTTCCGGTGTTGGCCCCCGGAATAACGGTGATCACCCGGCCGTCGTATTCATTAGTCGTTCTGGCTAACGTAACAGTCGCATAGCCATTACCTGAGTTACCGTTGTAAGAACCCGAAACACATCGAACATATTGATTGGGGTTCGCGCCGGCTCCGCCCGACGGCGGATCGCCAAAGATATCGCCCAAGAGGTTATTCCCAACATTAAACGGCGAGAGGGGCGAACTGCTGCCGCGGACGATTTCATTGAACGCCTGCTCGATTTCTTGCCGCGGCGTGTCGCCGATCACATCGGCGGCGGCCGCTTTGGTCGCGGTGCTGTTCTGACGATTCGCGACCAGCACGAACGTGACGGCGATCATCACGAACATGAACAGCAAACTCAGCACGATCAGGATCAAAATCCCGCGCCGCTGTTTTTGCTGACGGCGGCGCTGTTTCCCCACACGCCGAAGGCGCGTGGGCTGCTCTGCAAACAGATGAGAAGCGGACATGGGAACCTCTATGGAACGCGCCCGATTGGCCCTCGGATCGCGTTGGGGTGTTTTGGTATTTCTCACAAAGCCGCCGATGGTATCGGCGGGCATCAATGTAGCCGACTTGCCCCGCAAGTCGGCAATCGTCACGAAAACGCTTGCTAGTGATTTAACGTCAACCGGCGCTCGACGCTGTCTACTCGCGGGGCGAGTAGACTACATTAGTTATTCCACATCGACGGACCTTCGAGCCGGATCGACTTGGTGTAAACGCCGACCGCGCCGTCGAAAATGATCATCCTGGGATTGTTCATCCCCGCCGGCCAATCCGGTCCGGTCAGTGTCAGTTGCCGCGACGTTTCGCTCGAGGGATCAAACGTCTGCGCCCCCAAGACGCGATACCACTGCGCGAAGTAATTCGAACCGGGTTGGAAGAGCAAAACATACTCGCCAGGCGTGACTAGCAAATCGTAGCCCGAGGCCGTGGTGGAAATCGTCACTTCGCCGCCGCCGATGCCGCCGCCGGTAATCGCCGCACTCACCTCCCGCTCGCGAGGGATGCTGCGGCCATAAAACTTGTTCTCGTCCACCAGCGAACTCAGTGGCCGGCGGTAAAACACGACGATGTGCAGCTGGCACGACTGCTCCGCGTACGGCGTCCCTTTGGCCGTCCCGATCGGGTAGTTATTCACATACGTCGGGGTCAGCATCGCGGCCCAACTGTACTCGCCGTCAAAATCGCGGCGCAAATCAGTGGAGCCACCGCCTTTGTAAAATTTCGCCGTCGAGGCGCTCTCGGGTGTCGTCCCGGGGGTAATCGCTGCATCGTCGCGCGACATGAATATCGCTTCGGCTTGTGCTCGATAAGCATCGCCTGAACCCACAACACCATAATTTGTTAAGTTTGCACTTGAATTTGGATTGGTTTTGATTCCAAATCTTAAAAACCGACTAGTACCAGTGTGTGGAACTTGTGATACAGCATTACCTTTAGCTGCCGTAAGTAACGGATCGATGAAGATCGGTCCATTTTGGAAGACTGCATTTGGTGCACCGCTGCTTTGTGTCACGGAAGCTCCAGATGCAGTACACCACCATTGAAAATTGCTCAACCCCCGCGTCCGAAACGAACGGACCGCGTTCTGGCCGAGGGACGAAAGCCGGTCCTGTTGATCGGCGAGGAGCGCTTGACGCTGGCCGATTGGCAACAGCGACGCGATCCCCATCAGCCCGACCGAGAGGATGAACATCGAGACCAGCACCTCGATGATGCTGATGCCGTGTCGCTGCGCGACGGGGGTTGGGGATTGGGGGTTAGGGATTCGGGAAATCATATTACAGCCCTCCTTCGATGCGGCCCGATGTGGCGGCTTTGCGGGATTCGGTTGGGGTGTTGGGCGGATTCGCCGAATCGCTATTCACTGCGGCCACGTTGATCATCCCGGTCGTCGGATTGATGCCGATCCAGTACGCGCTCAGGTCCTTGTATGCTTCGGCGACTTTGTACGCGACGCCGTTTTCCAGCTTGCCCTCTTCCTTGCGCAGCCGCACCAGGAAGTAGATCATCGCCGTCGGCCGGTCGATCTCGAGGTCGCCACCGTCGTAATGCTGGACTTGATGAACGCTCCCCGACGGCGTAAAGGTCACAATCACGGGCTTGCCGTTATCGCCATGCCCAAACGCATCGGCCCCGTGCCCAGAATTCCCGTAACCCGATTGGGTCAGGTCGATGACCGAAGCCGGCGCGTTGGTCGGCAAGATCGTCGGGTTGATCGACGACTTGACCGGTTGGCGCAGGATTTCGAACGGCACGTTGTTGGCGTTGGCGGGAGGCGGCGAGAAATCGGGGGCTTGGTTGACATCGATCGAAAACGTCGCGCTGATGTTGTTGCCGTCGGTGCCGCCGCCGATACGGTAATACGGGCCGCGAAAGTTGAAGCGAATCCGGTCGCCGTACTTGACGAGCGTGATGGCAGAACCCGAGTTGTTCAAGCTGATCTGCGCGCCGTTGTTTTGAATTCTTGCCGTGGACGTGGTGTCGTCACCCGCATACGGCGGCGGCACATCGCAGAGGAACAGCTTGTACGCCTCGATCTCGCCGTTGGGGCCTTTGTTTTGCGGTTCGATCCAGACACCCGCAGGACGGCCGGTTTCGGTCGCCCGCGCGCGGGCGAGTTCTAACGTCGTGGCGACGTTGCGGGCCGCTTCGCGAATCTTGCGTTCGCCGCTCGGCGGCTGCATCAGCGGAATCGTCGCGACCGTGACCAGGCTGAGGATGACGATGACAACGAGCAACTCGACCAGCGTCAAGCCGCGGACACGCTGAAGCCGAGCCGTCCACGGCCGGACTCGGAGCGCCGGCCGTGGTCGGCACGGCTGCGCGTTCCCATGGTTGTCGTTCGTCGTTGTCGGAAAAGTTCGCATATCGTGCTTTCGTTGGCCCGGACGCTGTTCTGTCTGCGGCAGGCGAAGGTTAGTTCGCCAGGAGTTCGTGGTTGGTGATGTTGTCGAGACTGCCGTTGCCGAGTGATTGGCCGACATTGCTTGAATACGGATCATTTATTGACGAACGTCCATTTTGGATGTCATAAGTCTTATCTGGTCCGCCAGACAAAATTAGCGGATAAAGTGCATAGGCATTGGAAAACTGATTCATCGGGTCAAACGGATCATGATTTTTCACCGCATCGGTGTTATGGATTGGTGAAATAAATCCGGGCGCCCAACGAATGAATGAAATTGGTTGCCCCCAGCCATCTAGAAATTCCGGCAATTTATCACCGTCGAAATCGCCGATTTCGCTCTCGTTGAATTGACTAAGTGCATCGGGATCATTCAGACCATGAGCGACGATCAGGTACAAGCACTCTGCGCCTTCCCTTTCAGTGGTTTTGGTGCTCAGGTTGTATCGTTTGAGATACGCCTTCGAAACCGCAGGGCGTGAGCTGGCGCTCATGACAGTAGGCTCAGTGGTGATATCCGCATGTTGATCCGGCAACTCCAAGCGCATGATCTCTCGCAGAGCATTCACTCGTGTCTTGGCATTATTCATCCGATCCGACCCCGTCGGCTTTAGCGGCACTCTGCGCGTCTGATACGTCTCCCATTTCGCCATGATCAGCGCGTCGAGCTTGGCGATCGTCGTCTGGGTCCGGGCGATGCGGGCGCTGGCTTGGGTATTCCCGATCGCTATCAGCACCATGCTCGACAGGATCGCCAGGATCACGATCACGACGAGCAATTCGACGAGCGTGAACCCGCGGGGGTTGACGCGGCGAGTGCGTTGCGGTCGTGAGTGTTGTGGAAACATGGCGGGGACTCGTGTATCGGGGGAAATTCGGTTTCGACAGCAGGAAACGAAGCGAACGAAGGAAAAGGCAAAGTTCTTGACTTAGTTTTCTATGCTAACGCTGCTGCCTCCTGCTCAAAATTTTTGAAAACATGTTTTGAACAGAAGGAAGCAAAGAGAGCAAAGGGGGAAGTTGCATGCAATTTGACTACCTCTTGCTGCGCCTTTCTTTGCTAACTTTGCTGCCTTCTGTTCAAAGAATTGTTGTTGCCCTCGCTAACGCTACGGGCTACAAAAATTCGTATCGCCCTGGGCAGGTGATCTCGGCAATGCGGTTCGGCGGGAGCCTCACTCTCCCAAATGCTTACTGGTCGATGAAATCGCTGAGTTGTTTGCCCTCTGAAAAATTGGTGAGGTTGTCGATGTGGTTGCCGGTGATGCCGCCGGACCCGGCTTTCAGTTCGACGGACCCGCCGCCGAATTGGCTGTCCAAGCCGGTGCTGATGATTTGAAAACCGCCGGCATTGGCATATTTCGCGCCGCCGCTCATTTTGTACGGTCCGATGCCGCCGTTGCCGCTAAAGGTCGCGTTATTGCCGGTCCCTGTGTAGCGCGAGCAATCGAAGTAGACGTACGGCGCTTGCGTCGTATTGAGCGAGTAATACACCGCGCCATCTGTCAAGGCGTTGCCGCTGAGCCGCTCTGTTTTGAATGGGAATAGTGCTATTCGATCCCCGGTCAACGGATATCGCTTATTAGCAGAGTAACCGCGCAACGCAAAGACGAGCACTTGGGCGGGTGTCATGTTCGCGGGGACTTTTGCCAATTCGGCTGGATCGATGTTGATGAAAATCGCTGCCAGATGCTTTTTGTACGTGTCGGAATCTTGCGGCGGGTAGCTTTTGTATTGCGTCTTGTAGGTTTCAATCGCCGTGGCCATCGTGTTGATCTCGGCCGAAATCGCGGCCCGTTTCGCGGCCCGCATCCCGGCCATCACGGCCGGGGTGATCAGCGCCGCTAGGATCGCGATGATGACGATGACAACAAGCAACTCGACGAGCGTAAAGCCGGACTGGGGACGACGGGTCATGGGAAAATCCTTTTACTTGTAGTACTGTGTGTTTGACTGAGAAGCGCTCCCCTTCGGGTCGCCGCTAAACGGGTTGAGTTACATACCAGAGACGGTTCGGCGGGAGCCTTACCCTCCCAATTATTTTTTCTTGCCGCCCTTGCCGCCGGACAAGCTGTTGATCAGTTCGACCAGCGGGAGGAACAGCGCGACGACGATAAAGAGGACCGCGCCGCCGAGGAAGATGATCAACAACGGCTCCATCAGCTTCTGCAAGCTTTCGGTCAAGACGGCGACTTCTTCGTCGTACGTATCAGCCACCTTGTAAAGCATCGTATCGAGTTCGCCCGTCTCTTCGCCGACGTCGACCATGTTGACGACCAGGTCGTTGACGACGCGCTTGCGGCCTTTCATCAGGTACATCATCCCGCCAAACGCGAACGACCCGACGATCGCCAGGAACCCCATGTTCCAATCCCATACCGCGAGCGGAATCGCCCCGAGCAAGAACGGAAACGAGAACCAGAAAATCGCCATCGCGTTGAACCGCGGGACGGAATATTCCTTGAGCGGTTTGGCGATGCTCTCGCCCTCGCGAATCGATTCGCCGACCTTGGTGTAAAGCCGTTCGAAGATCGCGTTGCCGCAGGTGTCGCGCGTGATGTTCAACGCCTCGAGAATCGGCACGCCGCTGCTGATCATCGTGCCGAGCGTCCGCGTGGAACGGGCGAGGATATTCTTTTCGATCAACTGCCCGAAGATCGGCACTTTCATGCTAAAGAGGTCAAAGCCCTCTTTGCCGTACTCGAACATC
>JBGSSS010000092.1:0-12249 GCA_041736895.1 Pirellulales bacterium | reverse complement strand
AACACCGTCTTCGAAGTCCGCGACGTCGCCGCCGCGCTGGAACCAGCGGCGTACGATCTGATCACGGCATTCGACGCGATTCATGACCAGGCGAAACCCGACGCCGTGCTGCGGAACATCGCCGCGGCGCTCGCGCCGGGCGGAGTGCTGTTGATGCAAGACATCTCGGGATCGAGCCATGTGCACCAGGACAAGGAGCATCCCTTCGGCCCGTTCTTGTACACGATCTCGTGCATGCATTGCATGTCGGTGTCGCTCGCCAACGGCGGGCCAGGTCTCGGAGCGATGTGGGGCAAGGACGTCGCCCTGCGGATGCTGGCCGAAGCGGGGTTCAAGAACGTCCGCGTTGAAACGTTGGCGCATGATCCGATGAATTTCTTTTACTTGTGCGGGACGGGTTAGGGTTGACGTGAGAAGCAAGAGAGCTTTTGAGAAGTCCCCTTTTACTAGAGAGCTATGGCTTCTTCTTAGGAGCGGGCATCTTCACGGTAAGCTTCACTGACTTCGTCGCCGCTTTTCTTGTCGCAGCCTGCTTCGCCAGCGGTTTCGCGGTCGCGGCAACTTTCTTCGTTGGCAGGTGCGCCAACGGCTCCGCCCCGGCAATCAAACTTCGCAGTACGCGCAGATTCTCGGCATCGAGCTTGATCCCTTCATCACCGCCGCTTTCTTTTGGCGTCTCCAGATACATCGGCTTGTTGGCGAAGCGCGGGTCGTTGAGCAGGTTGCGAAACCCTTCGAGGCCGATCTCGCCTTGGCCGATGTGTTCGTGGCGATCGACGCGCGAGCCGAGGCCCTTCTTGCTGTCGTTCAAGTGAATCGCTTTGATGAGTTGGCTGCCGATCAACCGATCCAGATCTCGCATCGTCCGGTCGTAGTCGTTGATGTCGGCCAAGGGATACCCGGCGGCGAACAAGTGACATGTGTCCAAGCACACCGCGATGCGGTCCGGCTGCTTTACGCCGGCGAGGACCTCGTTCAAGTGCTCCAAGCGATGGCCAAGGCACGAACCCTGACCCGCGGTGCATTCGAGCAGTGTCACCGCTTTGATGTCTGGAATCTCGGCATGAATCCGATCGAACGCCGCGATGATCCGCGCGATGCCGGCGGCTTCGCTGCTGCTCGTGTACGCGCCGGGATGCGTGACGACGTAAGGAATGCTGAGCAGATCCGCGCGCCGCAGCTCGTCGGCCATCGCCGCGATCGACTTTTCGTACAGCACGTCATCCGGCGCGGCTAAATTGATCAGGTACGAATTGTGCGCCAAGGGGTGCTGCAATTTCGCGGCCGCATGAGCCTCTTTAAACTTCGCTGCTTCCTCGGGCGTAATCGGCTTGCCGGCCCATTGGTTGTTGTTCTTGGTAAACAACTGCACGCAGTCGCATGTGCTTGCCGTAGCCCATTCGACGCTGCGATAATATCCGCCGGCGATGGATTGATGAGTACCGAGGAGAGGCATAGGGAGAATTCCTTGAACTCGTTACCAAGCCCCAGCTTGGTAACGTGGATTAGGGTAGAGCTTGTGCCAGAAATAGCAGGTCTTATGTACCGAATTTTAACAGCAGTGCCGACTTTTGGCTCTCTTTTTTTGCAGGGGCCGCGCTTCCAAGCAATAGATGCTTCACTCGCACTTCATGTTACCAAGCTGGGGCTTGGTAACGAGGTGATTATTACTCTCCCATCAAACTCGCGCGCGATTCGGCGAGTTTCGCTTTTTCCGCGTCGCTGATCTTGGGGTATTCGAGCTTCAACTCGTTGATCCGCTTGATGATCACATCCGCCACGGCCGCGCGGGCGTACCATTTCTTGTCCGCCGGGATCACGTACCACGGCGCGTGCGGGGTGCTCGTCGCGGCGAGCATTTGCTCGTAGGCGCGCATGTACTCGTTCCAATAGCCGCGTTCGCGGATGTCACCCGAGTTGAACTTCCAGTGCTTCTCGTGATCGTCGATCCGTTCGAGGAACCGTTTCTTTTGCTCGTCGCGGCTGACATGCAGAAAGAACTTGAGGACCAGCATGTTGTTGTCGGTCCACCAGCGTTCCATCCCGTTGATTTCGTCGTAGCGATGTGCCCAGAGATGGTCGATTCCCTTTTTCATTTGGGATTCGGGCAAGCACTGCGGCGTGAGGTACTCCGGATGCACGCGCACGACGAGGACCTCTTCGTAATACGAGCGATTGAAGAGCGCGATCCGCCCGCGCTGCGGCATCACGCGCAGCGGGCGATGCAGGAACGGCCGCAGGACTTCATCGCTGTTGGGCGCTTTGAAGCTGTGCACCTCGACGCCCTGCGGGTTGAGGCCTGACATGACGTGCTTGATCGTGCCATCCTTGCCCGCGGCGTCCATCGCCTGGAGGATGATCATGACCGAGTACTTCGCGCTAGCCCAGAGGACGCTCTGTGCTTCGCTGAGCGCCTTGCGATCGGTGTCGAGATCGGCCTCGGCCGCGGCTTTATCTTTGATGCCGGGTGTGGCATCGCAGCGGAAGTCGTCGAGCTTGACTTTTTTGCCGACGGGGACAAGGAAGTGCGAGTGGTCGAGGTGTTGCATTGGTTGAGTACAGGGTACAGAGTACTCAGTACTGAGTACTTAATGATGAAGGGCCCGTTTCTATTCTTGGATCCGATACACTGCCTGCTTGGTCCGCACAATCAACGCCCCTTCAATCACCGCGGGACTCGCCAAGCAGCCGGCGTCGAGTTTGTTTTCCGCGACTTCGTCGTATTTGTCGCCTGGGTTGATGACGTAGCTTTTGCCTTCGATGTCAAAGAAGTAAATCTTGCCCGCGGCGTAGACCGGTGACGAGGCCCAGGTTCCGCCGGCGCGCTTGGTCCAAAGGATTTTTCCATCGAGCGCATTGACCGCCGAGAGAATGCCTTCGTCGGTCGCCATGTAAATCGTGTTGTCCACGATCAACGGTGAACTGCGCTTGGCCGCGGACTTCTCTTGCTTCCAGACGATGTTGCCCGTGATGTCGCCCGTCCCTTCGGGCTTCATTGCAAAAAGTTGAATCCCGCCCGAGTAGGTCGTCAGATAAATCATGCCGTGGGCGTACAACGGCCGCAGCGCGCCGTTCATGCCGCCGTGTTTGACGCGCCAGATCTCGCTACCGTTCTCGGGGTTGTAGGCAATGGTCGCTTCGGCGCTAGGACTGACCAACTGTTCTTTCCCATCGATCTTGAACACGCCGGGCGTGCTGTAGGCTTTCTTGACGTCGCCGTTGTCGCTCTTGTACGAGATGTTGCGGTCGGTTTTCCAGACGGTCTTGCCGGTCTCTTTGTCGAGCGCGATGACGTATTGCAAATCGAAGCCATCAAAGGTCAAGAAAATGTGCTTGCCATGAATGATCGGCGACGACGCCGCGCCGCGATGGTGATTGCAAGGCAGGTCCGGATCGAATGGCGGGCGATCCCAGAGGACCTTGCCCGTGTTCAGATCGACGCACGCCGTGCCATGGACGCCGAAATGAAAGTACCCGCGGCCTTCTTCGAGCGCCGGCGTACACGAGGCGTAGCTGTTCATGTCATGGCAGAACTGCGGCTCGGCGACTTTCCAGAGCAGGACATTGTACTCGATCTTGCCCGTGTCGAGATTCAAGCAGACGGCGTAGAGCTCGCTGCCGTCGAGCGGCGCGTTGGTCAGCCAGACTTGCTTGCCCCAGACCGTGGGACTGGACCAAGCCTTGCCCTTGAGGGGCGTCTTCCACTTGATGTTTTGACTAGCTTCGCATGTTGCCGACTTAAATTGCCATTTATTTTTTTCATGCGATGGTGAAACGACGGCGAAAGAACTCTCGCTCCATTTGGTCGGCGCGCTCTTCACGTCGGCATGGCCATCGCCGTGCGGGCCGCGAAACTCGGGCCAGTTTTGGGCGCGGCAAATGCTGATATTCAGTAGCAAAGCCCAAAGGAATATACAGACACTTGCGCCGACAAGAATCTCGCCGCGCTTGTATGCAAACAGAGACATCCCGTTTCCCTCACTTGCGGGTAAAATGAATCAAAGAGACGCGCGGTTCGGACACGCGACGGTAGGCAGGCAGACCCTTTATGCTACTGGGGACTGAGGACGGATGCAAATAAGACGCGCATTACGCTCAACTGGTTTGCATGATTGAAAGAAATGCTCCCAGGGGGTGAACCCCTGGGCTTTGGATACGTCACTTCCATTCTTCCTTCTGACTTCTTCCTCCTTCATTCTCTCTTTGCAACGTTTCACCCAACTTTATCGCGAGCTTGACGCCACGACGCGAACCAATGACAAGGTCGCGGCGCTGGTCGACTATTTCCGCGCGGCCGAACCGGCCGATGCGGCGTGGGCAATCGCGCTCTTGATGGGGAACAAGATTCCGCGCACGGTCAACTCGCGGCAGTTGCGCGGCTGGCTCGTCGAGATCACGCAGTTGCCCGAGTGGCTGATCGACGAGTGCTACGATGCGGTCGGCGATTTATCCGAGACGATCGCGCTGCTGTTGCCCGCGGCGACGGGGACGACGGACTTGCCGTTGGCGATGATTGTTGAAGAACGGATCGTCGCGCTGCGAGGACTGCCGGATGAGGAGCAGCGGGCGCTGGTGCTGCGGACTTGGAGCGAGTTGGAGGTGACGGAGCGATTCCTCTGGCACAAGCTTTTGCTAGGCAACTTCCGGATCGGCGTCGCGCGGACGTTGGTCGCTCGCGCGCTGGCGCAGGTCGCCGGTATCGCGGCCGAGGTGATGGCGCATCGCCTGATGGGCCACTGGCAGCCGACGCCGGCTGATTATCAGAGTCTCCTCAGCGGCGAAGGCCGCCACGACCCGGGCCAACCGTATCCTTTTTTCTTGGCATACGCGCTCGAGGTCGAGCCGGCGACGTTGGGGCCGATCGAAGAGTGGCAACTCGAATGGAAGTGGGACGGCATCCGCGCGCAGTTGATTCGCCGCGCGAGTCAGACGCTGCTCTGGACGCGCGGCGAGGAACTGGTCACGGACCGGTACCCCGAGATCGCGGCGATAGGCGATGCGCTCCCCGACGGCACGGTGCTCGATGGCGAGGTGTTGGCGTGGCGCGGGGATGAACCGCTGCCGTTCGGGATCTTGCAGCAACGCATCGGCCGCAAGTCGGTCGGCGCGAAGCTGCTCCACACCGCGCCGGTCGTGTTCATGGCGTACGACGTGCTGGAACTCAGCGGCGAGGACTTGCGGCCGTTGCCGCTGAGTGAACGGAGAGTGAAGTTGGAGTCGCTCGTACGTCAGACATTCTTGTCTGACAATTCGCAGGAAGCTGCTGCGAACGAAGAGAACGCTCCTCTTCGAGTCGCCGCTAAACGGGAGGAAGATATTTCTTCCTCTTCTTCCCCAATCCCCAATCCCGAATCCCCAATCCCCGCCGCTTTTCGCATCTCTCCTCTTGTTCAAGCAAGCTCGTGGGAAGAAGTCATCGCCCTCCGCAACGCCGCGCGCGACAACTTGACCGAAGGACTGATGATCAAGAAGCGCGATGCAGCGTACGGCGTCGGGCGGACGCGCGGCGAGTGGTGGAAGTGGAAAAGCACGCCGCTGACGATCGACGCGGTGCTCGTCTACGCACAGCAAGGCCACGGCCGCCGCGCGAGTCTCTTCACCGATTACACGTTCGCCGTCTGGCACGAAGGCGAACTCGCGCCGATCGCCAAGGCGTACTCCGGCCTGACCGACGCCGAAATCCGCGAGGTCGACCGCTTCATTCGCGCGCACACGATCGATCGCTACGGACCCGTGCGGACCGTCGAGCCGCTCTTGGTGTTCGAGCTCCACTTCGAGGGCGTGCAACTTTCGACACGCCATCGCGCGGGCCTCGCCGTCCGCTTCCCGCGGATCGCCCGCTGGCGCACGGATAAATTGCCCAAAGACGCCGACACGCTCGAGACGCTGCGTGCCCTCGCCGAACAACAATCCAACCGCGCGAACAGCGCGCCGGAGTTGCCGCCGGAATTAGTTGAACCGGCGAAGAAGGTTCGTGTTACGAAGAAGAAGGCGAAGTTTGATCCGGGACAGGGGATGTTGTTTGAGTAGATTGAGTTTCGAATGTTATACTAGACTCAGAGGCGGCTGATTTGCGATTACTTTTTTCTTGGCGATGTCATGCATCTTTCCCTCGAACAATTTGGCATGGATCAACTCAATCCCCAGCAACGCTGGGAGTTGATCGGTCTCCTCTGGGATAGTCTGCCGGAGGATGCTGTCTTTGAACCGCCGGACTGGCACATCGAGGAACTTGAAAATCGACTCGCTGCTGCAGACAAAGACCCAACGGCAGGGGAATCCTGGGAGAGCGTTTACCAACGGTTGTCGAGGAAACCGTGAGTCGGCCAATTCATTTTCGCCCCGAAGCGGTCAGTGACCTTGAGGGCATCAAAGAGTACCTCGACGAGCAACAAGTGGGGCTCGCACAACATTTCTTATCTTAAATCAGCTTCGCGACAAACTCGAACGTATTCGTCAGCGACCCGAGAGTTATGGAATTGTCTTGAGGAACGTGCGAGCAACGACTATCAAACGCTTTCGCTACGTTCTTTATTTTCGGACCTTAGCGGACAAGATCGAAGTATTGGCCGTGGTTCACGGTCATCGTCGTTCGAGCGCGTGGAAAAAACGGTTGAGGTAATGAGCAATTTCTACTTTATTGAGTAGCAGCACGCATTCCTCTCAAATTTCTTGACGCTCGCTATCTTAATAGTTACTCTACTTTCGTCTTCTATTTCGACGCGCATTTACCTAGAGGGGCGCTAGTGAATACCAATCCAATTCGTCTTTTGGCCGCGCCGTTCGTGGCGCTGCTTTGTCTATTTACTTGCGGCACGGCGAAGGCCGTCGGCCCTAATCCGGTGCGCACCGTCGCTGTTACCGGGCAAGCTGTCCCGGGACTACCCGCGGGCGTCAACTGGCAATCGTTTGCCGAAACAAATTTGACCAACGCCGGTCAGGTCGCCTTTCGCGCCAAAATCAGCGGCACCGGCGTGGCGGCGGCGAATGATTCCGGCATCTGGAGCGAAGGCCTTGGCCCGCTAGGATTGGTTGTTCGGGAAGGCCAATTGTTTCCGGGGAGCAGCACTGAGGCATACTCCGAGCTTTTCATGCCTACCGGAATTCGTAGTTTGCAAATCAGTACGAGCGGCGAAACGTTCTTCCTCGGCCTAAAAAGCACGAATGGCATACAAAATGGTTTTGTCGTGGCGCGCGGGGGAGCAAGCCTGCAAAATATTTTTCAAGAACCTGCGCCGGCTGCCGGGTTTCCTGTCGGGACGACGATTGTACGCTCCTTCGTCAGTCATGAAAATAATTTCTTCAATTCAAACGGAGCCTATCTGACGACCTTTGCTTACCAAGGTTCGGGCTTCTTGGCGTATAACAATATTTTTCTTGGGACGAATGTCAGTGGCTCGTTGCAGACCATCCTCCGCGAAGGCTCGGCTTCGCCCGGCTTTCCTGGCACGTTGATTCAACAGTTTCCGCCTGCGCAATTTTACAATGACCTTGATCCGACCACTTTCAAGAACACGACGTTGACCGACAATGGCCGTGTTGTCTTCTCCTCGTTCATTACGCGCCGTCAACAAGTAGCGGTTTCCGGGGCCTACGAGCAAGTACTTTGGAGCGACCGAAACGGCAGTCTTCAAGCCGTCGCCGTCACCGGAGATTATGAGCCAAGTGTGCCTGGTTATCTGCATGACGCGTTTCGGGAATCGTTGATGAACGAGGCGGGGCAAATCGCGTTCAGCTCCAGTCAACGGCTGGCGGATGGGCAACCCTTCTTCAACAATCTCACGCTCTGGCGAAACGACGCGGGCACCAACCGTTTGATCTTGCAAAACGGCACCGCCGCCCCGGGGATGGCGAGCGGCGTCACCTTTAGCTCTTCGACGATGCTCTATGCCTTGAGCGATTCCGGCAAACTTGCGATCCGCGTCAATGTCAACGGCACGGGAATCACGACCGCGAACAATTCCGGGATCTGGTCCGAACAAAACGGCGTGCTGGTTAACGAATATCAAGAGGGAACACCCGTGCCGGGAATTGCGGCCGTGCTCTTCGGCGAACTCTCGGCTCCGCTAGTTAATGATGCCGGCAGTCTGGCTTTCTTCAGCAACCTCACCGGCACCGGCGTCACCAGCGCGAACAACGCCGCCATTTGGGCCGAGGACACCCAGGGCTTGTTGAACTTGATCGCACGCACCGGCTCCTCGCTCGAGGTGCTCCCCGGCGATCTGCGCACGATTTCCGCCCTCTCACTCGAAGGGTTTAACGACGCGGGCCAAGTCTTGTATCGTGCGAATTTTACCAATGGCACGAGCGGGTTATTTCTCTCGGACCTGGTTGTTGTGCCAGAGCCAAGCACGTATGTTCTGACGGCAGGCGCAGCGTTTTCAATGCTGTGGTTTCGCCGCCGGAAGTCAAAAACAGGAATACGCCCTGAGCAGCAAGAGATTATTTGAGCGCGCGGCGGTATATCGTTGTCGATAAGACATCGCGCGAGCGAGCAGCAAGGACTGAATCTGCTGTGTAGCATTAAAGCTTGACGGCAAAGACCGGTTTTCTACTATTTTGCCCCGCTTATCCCGCCATTTTCCGCTAGTTACAATAGGAGCTTGCGCTATCCGGCGGCTTCGTACTCTAGGGTGAGGCGGATCAATGATTGGTCGATGGTTTTCAGCAATTCTAGTCCTATGCTTGTTGGCGGCGAGTCTGGTCGCACAGCCGGCGGCAAAGCAACCCTCGCCTGCTGCGCAGCGACCGCCCGCGAAGCAACCCGCCGCACCCGCCAGTCCAACCCCGGAGCAGAATCTCTTTGGTTGGCTCAGTGAGTTGGACAAAATGCTGCCGCAAGAGGCCGCGGCTTTTGAAAAGATTGATCTCCCAAAGATCGTCCTCGCCTGCAATAGCACCGAACAATGGGCGACCGAGATCGCGCGGTTTGCCGGGTTGGAATTGCCGTCGCCGATCCTGCAACAGGCCGGGTACTTGATCGTCGGCAAGCAGCAGGTTGATAAGTTGATCGATCGGCTGTTCGAGATGCGGACCAAGTTCACGGACCTGCCGACGGAAACGCCGGAGCAAATGGCGACGCGGCAAACGGCGCTGGTGAACTATCTGCAAGCGACGGCCGCGCTGCTGGATCTGTCGGGCCGGATGCGATACCTGCAGCGCGATGCAATCGACATCGCGGCGACGATGCTGGAAAAGCATCCGGCGCATTACAAGCGTCTGATCGAGGTGCTGGAACAATACCGTTCGTCGATCGGCGCGGCCGTGCTGGCGCAGGCGCTGTTTGATCCGGCACTCGACGAAAAAGATGTCACCGTGACGCCGCCGGAAAGCAAGCGGTTGATTCTGCGCCTGATCGGCAAGACGGCCGCGACCGAGTTGTTGCCGGATATTGTCGACGTGCTCAAGGCCCCGGGTCAGCCGGCCGATGTGCGCATGGCGGCGGCCGAGGCGATCGTGCAAGTCGGGCTGCCGCAGCAGATTCGCAGCGGCACGGACCCGACGCTGCCCAAGCCGGCGATCACGCCGGCGCAATTGTACGAACAGATTCAAAAAATTCCCACGGCCAAGCTATCGCCCGAGTCGCTCGCGTCGCGCACGAAGCTGCTCGCCACGGTGACGCAGCGCATGAAGTCGGGGCTCGCCGAACCGGTGTTCCAATACGGCGGGATGACACTCAAGCCGGGGGATTGGCTCTTGATGCGCAATCCGTCGCCGTACAATTTGTTCTCGGAATTGTCGCCGGGGTTGTTCTCGCACGTTGGCGTCGTGGCGTATGAAAAAGGGAGCGACGGGATTCGCCGGATGGTCGTGCTCGATATGCCGGAGCGCGGGACGACGATCCCGGCGGTGAACGTCGAAATCTTTTTGCAGCGCACGCTCAACTACGCGTTCCTGCGCCACGAAGATTCCAAAGTGGCCGAGTCGCTCGCGCAAGCGGGGCTCGATTGCATCGGCAATGCTTGTGAGTTTGACCTGAATTTTCGCACGCAGCGCGTCGCCGAGTTGGCCGGCAAGCCGTTGAAGGGGCAAAAGATTCATACCTATTGCGCTGGCTTGCTCTTGGTCTGCGCGCAGCAGACGGACCGCCCGCGGACCGATTTTTTTCCGTTGAATGAAATGCCGCCAGTTGGTCAGGCGAAGGACAACTTCGCGCAGTTGGGTGTGACATTCGGCGATGAATTTATCTCTCCGACGGGGATTCTGTTTTCGAAGAAGATGCAGATCGTCGCGCGACGCGAGCCGATGTACGATCCACGGCGTGAAATCGAAGAGGCGATCTTCGACCACTTCGCGTACCGCACAAAATCAGTGCCGCTCGTGCAATCGCCCGACACGCTGCAAGCGCTGCGCACGAAGCTGGCCGAATCGTCGAAGTCGAATCCGCTCCTCGCGCAGGCACTCGGCGCGGCAGCGAATTTGCCGGCCGAGATGGATCTCGTTGCGGCGGCAAAGCTCGGGGCAATCGTTGAGACGCTCGACGAAATCGCGTTTGGCAATAGCGCGAAATACGTCAACGCGCGGTTTGCGATCATTGATGGACCGAACCCGCCAACGGTTGCCGAACGGACGCCGGCGCAGGTCGCGGAGCTGGCCGAGCTGCGCGCCGTCACGCACAAGGACTTGGCCGCGAAATGGGACGCGCAGCAACTCCCGCCGCGGGCGCTGCGCGTCGCGCTGGTCAATTACTACATCAACCGCGGCAAGCAACAACTCGACGAACGGTTTTTCAAGACGGCGGTGTCGAAGTAAATTCTTTGGCCACTGATGAACACGGATTGGTAACGGATTTTCACTGATCTGACAGTGCATCGTTCCTGCTTACTTGCGGTTCTGTCAAACAAAATAGCAGCCGTAGGATTCAGATAAGGGTTTTGTTAAACTTCTAAGCAGATATTCAATCTTTCAGATCAGTGCCCATCAGTGGCAAAAATCTTTTCAACACGAGACATCATCATGAAAATCAAACGCAAGGGTTCGGCGGTGTGGAGCGGCGGGCTCAAGGATGGCCGCGGGGCCATCTCGACCGAGAGCGGCGCGCTCAGCAGTTATCCCTACGGCTTCGCCACGCGCTTCGAAGGCGTCCGCGGCACAAATCCCGAAGAGCTGATCGGCGCAGCGCATGCCGGCTGTTTCACGATGGCGCTCTCCATGATTCTCGGCGAAGCGAAACTGACCGCCGAGAAAATGGAAACCACGGCCGAGGTGACGCTCGAACAAGTGCCGGACGGTTTTTCGATCACCGCGATTCACCTGACGCTGACCGGCAAAGTCCCCGGCGCGGACCAGGCGAAGTTCGAAGAACTCGCCAACAAAGCGAAGGCCGGTTGCCCGGTTTCCAAGGTACTCACTGGGGCGAAGATCACGTTGGAGGTGAAGCTGGAGAGTTAGAAGCGTGACTCCAGCTATTGAAATCTGTCTGGTCCCCTCCCCCCGCCGCGGGGGAGGGATAGGGTGGGGGACTTGAGTTGACGTTGAACTAAAATGGTTTTGCTCCCATGCGTAGTATTATTTAGACACGAAGTTTTCCCTCGCTCAGCACCCCCTCCCCAACCCTCCCCGCAAGGGGGAGGGGGCCAGACAGGTTGTTGCCATGGGAATCGCCTCTCTGAAAACGACGCGTTATCTCGTTAATCCTTCAACTCTATATTTCATCCTTTGCCTTCCCCAATCCCGAACCCCCAATCCCCAACCCCGAATCCATGCGTCTCGTCTTGATGGGCACTGGCCCGTTTGCGGTGCCGACGTTTGCTCATCTTATCGAGAGCGGCGGGCATACGATCGCCGGCGTGATCACGCGTCCCGAGAAACCAGCGCGGGGCAAGGCCGACGTCGATCTCCATCCGATTCGCACGCTGGCCAAGCAGCACAACCTGCCGCTGCACGCGCCGGAGAGTATCAATAGCGACGAGGCGCACGCGCTCCTGCGCGAACTAAACGCCGAGCTTTTCGTCGTCTGCGACTATGGGCAGATCTTGAAGCCTGCGGCGCTGGAACTTGCAAAGCATGGCGGGATCAATTTGCATGGGTCGCTCTTGCCGAAGTACCGCGGCGCGGCGCCGATCCAATGGGCGATCTACGAGGGCGAGACCGAGACGGGCGTTACGGTGATCCACATGACGCCGCGTCTCGACGGCGGGCCGATTCTCGAACAAGTCGCGACGCCGATCGGACCCGACGAGACCAATGTCGAGTTGGAGCCGCGCTTGGCACAACTCGGCGTCGCGGCCGTAGACCGCGCGATCGCGC
>JBGSSS010000073.1:0-38073 GCA_041736895.1 Pirellulales bacterium | reverse complement strand
CAGCGGCAGCAGCAGAACGGCGATTCCGAATTGGCGCTTGCAGCACTAGCTAGCCCCGCGCCGGCCGTGCGCCGTGCCGCGTTGAAGTCGTACTTGCGTCCCTCGCGCGAAGACCTGCCGGCCCCGGTATTGGATCTCGCCGGGGATCGCGACGCGCTGGTACGGGGACTGCTGCTGCGTGTGTTGGCGGTGCAGCGCGATGCGCGGACGATCGAAATGGCGGAGCAGGCGCTGCGTGATCCCGAACTGGCGGTGAAGCTCGCGGCGATGCGGGCGCTTGCTGAATTCGGCGGTGAGCCAGCCGTGGCGCTGCTGCGGTCGATGAAAAATGATCCGGGTGAGTTGATTCGCGCCGCGGCGTTCGCGGGTTTGGTCAAGTGCGGCGAGCCGGGGGCATTGGAGGCGGCGCTCCATGACAAGTCGTGGCGCGTGCGCTGTGCGTTGGCCGAAGCGCTCATCAAGGACAGCAGCGAACGCGGGCAGAAACTGGCCGCGTATTTGATTAAGGACAAAAGCAGCGATGTTCGCCGTGCGGTGTTCGTTTCGTTGAAGCAGTGGCCGTGGCCGGCGGCCGGGCCGTTACTGCTGAGCGCGGCCGAAAACGAGTTTGCCAGTGTGCGCCAGGATGCAATCTATCAGCTCCGCTCGCGCTGGTCTCCGGCGCGCGAGTTGACGGCTAGTGCTTCGCTTGATCGCTTGCGGGAGCAATGCGCCGTGCTGCATGTGAAATTGCACGAGGAACTCGGCCGGTTGAAAGCGGCAGCTTCGCCGGTTAAAGTCGTTGCTTGGGAAGAGCACATCACCGACGAAGTCGAAGCTTCAACCGACAAGCTTGTTCAGAAAACACGCCGGTTGTTGAAGCAGCAGGATCAAGCCTGGCGCAGTTGCGCAGTGCGTCTGCGCGAGAAACAGGCCGCGGAGCGCCGCGCCGCACTGCAAGACTTTCACAAAGCGTTGGACGGCTGTGCCTGCGAGCAGGCCATCTGGCAAGAGTTGCAGTCGATCTTGGAGCAAGAAAACGATACCGCGGTCTGGCTAGCGGCGCTGGCTCTGTTCGCCGCGCAGCACGAGCCGCACCTGGCTCCGCTCCTCGCGCTCGGAACCAGCCATCCAGCGGTCGAGGTTCGCAAGCAAGCGCTCGAATGGTTCATCACGAATCCGAATCCGGCGTATGGCGATTTGCTGACCAATTCGCTCTTGGACGATCATGTGGCCGTGATTCAAGCCGCGCTCCGCGCCTTGGCCGCCTTGGACGAACTGCCGAATCCCCGCGCGATCGAGGAACTCCTCGCGGCCCGCGATCCGGCGATTCGACTCGCCGCGGCGTACGCGCTCGCGGCGCATGGCATCCCGCCCGGGTATGCGGCGCTGATTCGGCTGGCCTATCACGAAGAGCCGCAGATTCGCCGCCAAACCGCGATCCTACTCGGCGAGTTGGGGGACATTCGCTCGATCAATGAGCTCATTCGGTTGCTCGACGATCGGCCCGAGGTGCAAATGGCCGGTTTGGCTGCGCTGAAATTGTTGCTCGGCCGCGACATCTCCCTCGATCACGGAATCCAAGCTCGCGCGGGAATCGCCAGCAGCGAAAAGCCCGGGTCGGGCAAGACGAGTCTAAACTGCACGGAGCAATGCCGTTGTTGGAAGACCTGGCACGCGCAACATCAAGCGCGGGCACCGCGAGTACAACTGCAATAGCGACGTCTGTGCAGAGGGAGTCGCTGTAGTTTTCAAGGGAAAAGGTAGCGCGCACCACCTTTTTCCTTTTCTCTTTTTCCTTCAGCATTATCCCTTTTAAACGGTATCACGACCTGGCTGGGCGATTTCTACGCTCCTGGCACGCCGCTGGTGTATAATGCTAAAGCTGCGGCTGTTGCCGTGGCGGCGGAGCTTGCGGCCAAGGCTTTAGGATCAACGATGGACCCGATTTATTGGGCAGTGCTTTTGCTAGTCGGCGGGTTGGTGCTGGTCCTCGTGGAATTTTTGATTCCATCGAGCGGGATTTTGGGCGTCCTCGCGGCGATCTCGATCCTGAGCGGCATCATCATGGCGTTCAACGAACGCGGAGCGGTGGTCGGGATGCTGTTTGTCGGCATCACCGTGGTCAGCATTCCGGTACTCACGATCGCGGGGTTCAAGATTTTGCCCCATACGCCGATCGGCCGGCAATTGATTAGCGAATCGCCCACGGGCGACGAAGTCATCTCGGACATGGCGACGCGCCGCAACATGCGCGAGATGATCGGCTGGATTGGGCGTTCGACGTCGCCGATGCTGCCGAGCGGTTCGATTGAAGTCGAAGGCCAAGAACTCGACGCCGTCAGCCAAGGCATGGCAATCGACGCCAACACGCCAGTCAAGATCGTCGATGTCCAAGGCACGCGGATCATCGTGCGGCCCTGCCGCGAAGAGGAACTAAGCGCGGCCGCCGCCCGGCTTCCGATCCCGGCCGGCATCGAAGCCGACCTGCCGGTTGTCGCGGCCGAGCAAAAGCCCTCGCCGGACGATGCGTTTTCGCAGACGCTCGAGCAGTTAGGGCTGGAAAATTGGGATGAACCGTTGTCGGGGAAGAAGGGGGAGTCGTAGAAGGAAAAAGGGAAAAGGAAAAAGGTAGTGTATTCCACCTTTTCCCTTCATCCTTTTTTTCGCTCCTAGGCGATTGCGATTCCGCGAGCGATATTCCCGAAGAGGCAGAACAAATTCCCTTTCCCGGCCAAGTTAGCTATAGTATTCGTAGAACGATATAGCTTCCTGCACCTTTCTCGCACGAACGAATTATGCTCGCTCCGCTCTTCGCCCAGAATCTGCCGGCCAACACGATTGTCACGATCGTGATCATCATCGTCGTGCTGATCGTCGGTCTGATTCTGTTTGCCGTCTTCGCCAACTACTTTCGGCTGTGGGTGCAATCGCTCACGACGGGAGCCAACATCGGGTTGTTCGAGATCGTGGGGATGACCTTTAAAAAGGTGAATCCCAATGTGATAGTCCGCAGCAAGATCATGGCCGTGCAAGCCGGACTCGGCGACGAGTCGGGCATCACGAGCCGCGC
The DNA here is from genome assembly GCA_041736895.1 of Pirellulales bacterium. Taxonomy (GTDB): domain Bacteria; phylum Planctomycetota; class Planctomycetia; order Pirellulales; family JALHPA01; genus JANRLT01. Next base: position 35,021 of record JBGSSS010000073.1, on the reverse strand, counting down.
TCTGCAAGCGCATTACATGGCCGGCGGCCGTGTGCCGGTCGTGGTCCGCGCGATGATCGCCGCGCTCAAGGCCAAGATCATCGACCTCGATTTCAAAACAGCCACGGCGATCGACCTCGCCGGACGCGACGTCCTCGAAGCGGTGCAGACCAGCGTCTATCCCAAGGTCATTGACTGCCCCGCGCGCACCTCGGGCAAGGAATCGCTTGAAGCGGTCGCCAAGAACGGGATCCAGCTCAAGGTCAAAGCACGGGTCACCGTGCGGACGAACCTCGAGCAGTTGATCGGCGGGGCGACCGAGAACACGATCATCGCCCGCGTCGGCGAGGGCATCGTCAGCGCGATCGGTTCGGCCGATAGCCATTGGGACGTGCTCGAAAATCCCGACCGGATCAGCAAGACAGTGCTCGCGCGGAAGCTCGACTCGCAAACGGCGTTCGAGATCGTCTCGATCGACATCGCCGACATCGACGTCGGCGAGAATACGGGCGCGCGGCTGCAAGCCGATGCGGCCGAAGCCAAGATGCGCGTCGCCCGCGCCAATGCCGAAAGCCGCCGCGCCGAAGCGGTCGCTACGGAGCAGGAAAAGATCGCCGAGATCGAAGAAAGCCGCGCCAAAGTTACCGAGGCCGAAGCGCTCGTGCCGCAAGCCATCGCCGACGCGTTTCAGGCGGGCAACCTGGGCATCATGGAGTACTACCGTTTGCGCAATATTCAGTCTGATACTGAAATGCGCAAGAGCATCGCCGGAACGAGTTCCGCCTCGCAAACGACTTAGTTCATTGTTCATCGTGTGCCATGCTCTCGCGCAGTGTGAGCATGGCCCTGACGGAATAGCATGCCCACGGCGCTTCGCTTCGTGGGTATGCCACGGGGCGAAAAAACAGCAGAGGAACTTATGCAAAATATCTTGTTGCTAGCCGCACGCGGCGATTTTTTCGATATCGCGGCGATCATTTTTTTCGTGGTCATTGGGATCATTCGCTTCCTCTATGGCATCATGAAAAAGGCGGATGTTCCGCCGGGCGCGCCGCAACAGCAAGCAGGTCCTAAAACGCCCGAAGCACTGCAGCAAGAGATCGAAAAATTCATTCGCCAAGCCCAAGGCCGCGAACCGAAGCCGGCTCCGCTGGAAAAACAAATCGTTGTCGAGCAGCGCCCGCCCGAACCGATTCCGATGCGGCAGCGTTTGCCGGCTGAAGAGCGGCGCGAGCCTCGGCCGCGTGAACAGAGCCGGCCGAAGCCGAAAAAGACGCGTGCGCCGGAGTTGGCTCCGACGGCCCTCTCGAAACGGCATGTGATCGATGCCGAGGTCCAGCAATCGCTTGGCGAGAATCGACCGCAGCGCAATCGCGAGGGATCTTCCGCCGTTTCGATGGAAAAGCACATGCAATCGGCGTTCGCTCACAAGGTCGGGGCGCTCGATACCGAAGTCGACGATCGGTCAATAACCTCGATGGCGACCTCGGTGGGCAAGAAAAAGGAACGCTTCAAAATCACCAAAGATCAAATTCGCCAAGCGATCATTCTCAACGAAGTTTTAGTACGGCCGAAATTTGATGATGAATGATCTCAACCCGATGTGTTCGCGAGGGCGAATCATTTCCGGCAGCCTCCCTGGCTGGCGGCTCGCTCTTGATTTGCACGAAAGTCCTCAGCCGAAAGAGGCTTAGCATTTTGTCCTCCACCCAAATTGCCCAGTCTTCTGAGCAAAGTTCGAGATTTGTGTGACAAATTGACCGAGCCGCAAACGGCGCTATAATTGCATTATTATCTATTGCGGATCGTCATGTGTTTTGGCGTCAAAGGGATTTGATCGAGGGATGGGTTGTATGCGCGGCAAAAATCTGGAGTTTCCTACGATCGCCCGGCCAGGAAAGCTCTTTGTTTCGGCGCTCTGGGTGTTCGCGTTGTGGCCGCTTTCCGTGGCGGCACCGGTTTATGGTCAAAACGAACCGGCGGCTGCTGAGCCGCCGACGGCGCAGGTATTGAAACTCCAACTGCCGATCACGACCAATGTCAAATCGGCCTTCACCAGCGCGATCAATCGCTACACCAGCCGGCTCCCGGCGGATGCCCAGAAGCTGCCGACCTTGGTCATCGAATTCACGCTCAAGGAGGGCGAAGAGGGGCGCGGGAGCATTTTCTCGGACTCCTATGCGATTGCCGAACTGCTAACCTCGAAAGAAATTATCAGCCGCGTCCGAACCGTCGCGTACATTCCCCGCACCGTCAAAGGCCATGCGGTGCTCGTGGCGCTGGCTTGCAACGATATTATCATGGCACCGAACGCCGAATTGGGGGCTGCGGGGATCGATGACGACGCGGCGACGATCAAAAAACGCGTCGATGAGTACGTTGAGATCGCGAAAGCCCGCCAGCATGTCCCTGCCCCCATCGCCCAAGCGATGCTCGACCCCGCGGTGCGCGTGGCGCAAGTGGAACTGGGCGTGGACGAAGGCCGGAAGTTTGTCATGGCCGACGAACTAGAAAAGCTTCGCGAGACCAAGAATGTCGTCAAAGCCGACATTCTCGCGCCGCAGCCGCTGCTATTCAGCGGCAGCGAAGGCCGGAAGCTCGGCGTCGCCGATTATCTCGCCACGGACCGCCGAGGCGTCGAGCAAGCGCTGCAAGTCACGCTTCGCGAAAACGCGCAGGCGTTCGGCGATTGGAAAGCGATTCACATCCGTCTGGATCAATCGCTGAACCGCGAGATGCTGGCCGAGCGCGAGTCGATTCTCACCAAGGCCTACAACAACGGCGAGGCCAACTTCGCCCTCATCACGATCGACAGCGACGGCGGCGCGGCGGATGGTTCGATCAGCTTCGTGCAAAAACTGATCAACCTCGATCCCAGCCGGATGACAACGGTCGCCTGGGTCGAGCGCAAGGCGCTGGGCGATGCAGGGTGGATTGCCCTGGCTTGTGATCAGCTTGTCGCGGCGCCCGATGCCACGATCGGCGGCGATGGCAGCGACACAATCGACCAGCAACGGCGCAAGGTTTTCGCGACGCAATTTCAAACGGTGTTGAGCGACAGCAAAAAGCGTCCTTGGTCGCTGGGTGCCGCGGTCATTGGTCAAGAAAAGCCGGCGTTCCTCTACAAAAACACGCAATCCAACCAGCTTGCGATCTTCTGCGAAGAAGAACACAAGTCCCAGCCAGACCCCGCGGCTTGGAAGCAACTGCAAAAGATCAGCGACGAGGGACAGCGGCTGAGTTTCACCGGCCGCCGCGGCGAGGAATGGGGCGTCACCGAGCTTGTCGCCGACAACCTTCACCAGCTCAAGGAGCACTACGGTCTCGAAAACGATCCGACGCTGCTCGAACCGAGCTGGGCCGATTTTCTGCTCCGCGCGCTGCGCTCTGACAACGTCGCGCTCTTCCTCTTGCTCATCGGTGGCGCCGCAGTGATCGCCGAGTTGCAAACACCCGGCTTCGGGCTCGGCGGCATGATTGCGTTCATTTGTTTCTTGCTGTTCTTCTGGGCCAAGTTTCTCGACGGGACGAGCGGTTGGTTGGAAGTACTGCTGTTCGTCTTTGGATTAATCTTTCTGTGCATCGAGATTTTTATCTTTCCGGGCTTTGGCATTTTTGGCTTTGGCGGCGGGCTGATGATGATCGCCGCGATCGTCTTGGCGAGCCAGACGTTTATCATACCGTCGAATGAATATCAACTCGGCCAACTCCGCAATTCGTTGGTGACGATCGCACTCTCCGGCGTCGGGGTGATCGCCGCGGCCGTGGCGATTCGCCGGTTCCTGCCAAGCGCGCCGGGCTTCAATCGAATGATGCTCGAGCCGCCGACCGACCAGGAGCGCGAATACTTGTCGCGGAGCGAGAGCCTGGCCGATTTCAAGCATTTGCTCGGCCGCGAAGGCACGACCACGACTCGGCTTACACCCGCCGGCAAAGCGCTCATCGACGACCAGGTCATCGACGTCATCGCCCCGGGCGAATATCTCGATGCCAACACGCCGATTCGCGTCAGCGAAGTCCGCGGCAGCCGGGTGATTGTGAAAAGGGTGAGTTAAAACGCCGGGTGGCCGGGGACGCAGCGCAGCGGAGGACCCGGAACGCATGGCTCTAAACCTTAGGGTCTATCCCACAGCCGATTCACCAAAGAAACGCAACTGATAGGCAAGAGAATGAAGGCAGGAGAATAGATCAGAAACATTCTATTGCCTTCATTCTCTTGTCTATGTCTGCCTGTAAGTCGCTCTAAATTGGGAGACTCGTTTATCGTCAAGTTTGTGATGAAACCGGTAGTGGGATAGGCCCTTAGTGTTTTATTGCTAGGTTCAACGGCTGCACTTTCGGGGCCGCACTTCATTCGTCCCCTGCCACCCAACATTTCTCTTTCAGATTTCCCCTCCAGCGACCCTGCCGGTTATGCCGACATTAACGAAGACACTTCGTTGATATCGTCCTTCTTCACCGTGGTTTGTTGCTAGCATGCCAAGTTCATTGCGCAAAGCCGCGGTATTGTTGATGAGCCTGCCGCAAGAAGAAGCGGGCGCCATCATGGGCAAGTTCTCGCCCAAAGAAGTCGAACTGGTCTCGATCGAGATCGCCAAACTAGGCTCGGTGAACTCGTTTGAGCAAGACGAGACAATCAACGAATTCGCCAACAGCTCGGCCGGCAGCATCGTCGGTTCCGGCGGCATGGATTTGGCCAAATCGCTCGTCGAGAAGGCCCTCGGCAAAAACGCCGGCAGCACGATCGACAACCTGCGGCACTCGATCGAAGCCGTGCCGTTTGGGTTCTTGAAGAACGTCGATAGCCAAAACTTGCTCACGTTTATCATCGACGAGCATCCGCAAACGATCGCGCTGATTCTCTCGCACCTGACCAAGAATCAGGCCGCCGATATCGTCTCGGGCCTGCCCAGCGAACGGCAATTGGCCGTGGTGCGCCGCATCGCGACGATGGGCCAGACGAACCCCGAAATCATCAGCGAAGTCGAACGCGGCCTGGAAAATCGGATCCAAGGGCTGATGAGCCAAAGCTTCGAAAAGGCCGGCGGCGTGCAGACCGTCGCCGAGATTCTCAACGTCATCGACCGCGCGACCGAACGCGGGTTGCTGGAGAATCTGGCCCAGGAAAACCCCGATTTGGTCGAGGAAATCCGCCGTCTGATGTTCGTCTTCGAAGACGTCAACAAATTCAGCGACAAGGATATCCAACTCGTCCTCAAGAACGTCGAGACGAGCCAATGGGCGCTCGCGCTCAAGGGCTGCAGCGAATCGCTGCGGCTCAAAGTTTTTGGCAATCTTTCGACACGCGCCGCGGATTCGCTGCGTGAGGAAATGGAATACCTGGGGCCCGTCAAGCTCTCGGCTGTGGAACAAACGCAGCAGCAGATCGTCGACATCATCCGCCGCTTGCAAGACAGCGGCGAACTGGTGATCAACAACAATCAAGAAGAAGAGGAAATGATTACGTAGCAGGAGGGACTGGGGATGCGGGGTTAGGGATTGGGGTTTGCTAGCAACTTTCTTCCTTCTTCCCTACAATCCTCAACTTCAGAAATCTCGTTTGTTGTCCGATGAAGGAATAAGAGGACTGTCTGCCGCGAGGGATTTGCGGGCGGGCCACAGCAACTTTTCGCACTGTTCTTTTCGTGCAAGGATGATCTCATGACGCGGCTCTTGTTCACGCTCGCTGTTGCTCTGGTCGCGGTGCCGAACTTGGGGCTTGCTCAACAGCCGGTCTCGCCTTCGCATTACACGCGCTCGGCTTATACGCCCAGCGTATCGAAATCGAGCGAAGTGGCCAGCACGCCCGAGATGTGGTTCTACGAGCAAGAACGTCTGCGTTACGAAGACCCGAACACCGTCGCCCGCGCCCGCGCGGAGTACGAAGCGAATCAGCGGCAATCGCGTTTGGCCGCGCTCAAGTGGTACGGGATGTCGAACTCGCGTCCCCAGGCGGGCACGGATGCCAATAACGGCGTCTTTGCCCCGAAGTGGACCGGCAACATGGCCTACGGGGACAATTGGTCGATCGTCAGCCCCGCGCCGCTGCCAAATTTCGGCGGCTTCTCGATCTCGACCCGCAGCAACCGCAATTGGTAGTCTTTTATTGACGTGTAGCGTTAGCGAGGGGCGACAAATAGTGTTGTGATCCTGTTGAGTAAGAAAAACGCCGGGTGGCCTGGGACGGAGCGCAGCGGAGGACCCGGAAGGCGCGGTGTCGCGCCTTCCGGGTCCTCACTTCGTTCGTCCCCGGCCACCCAAGTTTTCTAGAATTGCTGCAATGGGTGCTACAACTTCCCGGCCACCGAGCGGCGATATTCTCCCGGCGTGATCCCCAGTTCGCGCTTAAAGACGACGCTAAGATACTCGCTGTGGCGAAAGCCGGTGCTATTGGCGATCTCGGCCAGCGGCAGGTCGGTCTCGACGAGCAATTCCTTGACGCGTTTCAATTGCGTCAGACGGATTTCTTGCTGCGGCGAATGGCGCAGGTACTTGCGAAACAACCGCTCCAGCACGCTCCGCGAGAGTTTCGTCTTGCGCACCAATTGCGGCACCGAGAGCCCCGCGCAGGCTTGTTCGCGAATCATCCGCAGCGCAGCGGCGACATCCGCGTGATCGATCGCCAGCACATCGGTCGATTGACGCGCCCGAACACCGATCGGCGGGATCAAGACTTCGCGCGATTCGATCGCCACATCGTTCATCAATTGGTCCAGCATCTGCGCGGCCTCGAACCCGATCTTGCGCGGGTTCACGATCACGCTGCTCAGCGGCGGATCGCAGAGGTCGCAAATCAGCTCGTCGTTATCAACGCCAAGCACGGCGATCTCCTCGGGCACCGCAAGATCGGCGCGGCGGCACGCGTCGAGCACATGCTGTCCGCGCAAGTCATTGCACGCCATGATGCCGACAGGCCGCGGCAGCGATTGCAGCCAGGTGATCAGCGCTGACTGCTGCTCTTCCCACGTCGGACTTGCGGTGCTCGACCAATCGCTTTCAAACACGCTGCACTGTGCGGGATTCGGCAACGCCGCGACAAAACCGGCATGCCGCTTGCGCGACCAATCATGATTCCCAAAGCCGCAGTAGCCAAAGTGCTTGAACCCACGCTCCAGGAGATGCTGCGCGGCGAGTTGCCCGACCTGCGCTTGATCGACCCAGAGGTGCGGCAGATCGCGATTGCCGTGGACATCGGTAAGGTTCACCGCCGGCAGTTTCATCTTGCGGAGCAGCGCGACCAGCTCGGGCGTCGCGGAGCGCGTGATGACGCCATCACCGTCCCAGGCTTTGAGCCAGGATGGCGGCTCGGCCATGAGTTCGCGCATGTCGAGCCAGACCGACCAGTGGCGTTGTGAGATCAAGTACTGCGAGATACCGCGCAGGACCTCGCGCCCAAAATTGAGCGACGTTTCGATCATCAGCAAGACTTTTTTGCGCTTTAATGCTGGCATTTCAAAAGACGAACCTCCCCCAGGAAGCAAAGATTCTCAGTCCCCACCAGTCCCTGCTCACGCTCCGATTGTATTCATGTCACGACAAACTCGCTATATCTTTGCGGTTAACTCGCAAAATTTTGACTGCGACAAACCGCAAGAATTCTCAATCACTGGGTGAGCATTCTCATTGCGAAGTTTCCAGCTGGCTGCGTATAACTTAAGATAGAAGTTCGCTGCTCGGGAATGAGCGGGGGGCTTTCCCGCCTCTGCCGCAAGTGCTTCGCCAGCCCTTCCCGCCTCCGCTGATTCCGCAGCCGAAGTCACAAACACCTCCAGGTGCCGGAGTGTCGATGGTTTTTTCACAACATTTTCGCGTCCGATTTCCGTTCCTCTTTGCCTGGCTCGGAACGTTAGCCGTTGCTGCGCAAGTTCAAGCTGCTGAACCCGGGGCGATCGACTTTCAGCGCGACGTTCAGCCGATTCTCGCGCGCAAGTGCTATTCCTGTCACGGGCCGGGCCATGCCGAGAGCGGGCTGCGGCTGCACAATCGCGAAGGAGCCTTTGCCGAGACCGATTCGGGCATCAAGGCAATCCTGCCCGGCAAGGCCATCGATAGTGAACTGCTGAAACGCGTCACGAGCGCCGATCCCGACACGCGCATGCCGCCGTCAGGCAAGCCGCTGACCGAAAAAGAAATCAAGACGCTGCAAACCTGGATCAACGCCGGCGCGAAGTGGGACGAGCACTGGGCCTTTGTCCCGCGCACCTCGCCGGAAGCGCCCAAGGTGCAGAATCAAGCTTGGGTCGCGAACCCTATCGACGCGTTTATTCTGAGCAAGCTCGAAGCACGCAAGCTGACGCCTGCGCCCGCCGCGGACAAGACGGCGTGGCTCCGCCGCGCGACGTACGACCTGCATGGCTTGCCGCCGACGCAAGCCGAGCTCGACGAGTTTCTCGCTGACAACTCGCCGCAAGCGTACGAGCGCGTCGTCGATCGCCTGCTCGCGTCGCCGCATTACGGCGAACGCTGGGCGCGGCATTGGCTGGATATTGTCCGCTTTGCCGAGACGAATAGTTTCGAGCGCGACGGCCTGAAGCCGAATGCCTGGCGCTATCGCGATTATGTCATTCGTTCGCTGAATGAAGACAAACCGTACGACCAATTCATCCGCGAGCAACTGCACGGCGACGAGATGCCGGAGCATACGCCGGATCAGCTCATCGCCACGGGTTATTATCGGCTTGGACTTTGGGACGATGAACCGGCGGACCCGTTGCAGGCACGCTATGACGAGTTGGACGATATCCTCGGCAATGTGAGCCAAGTCTTTCTCGGCCTGACCGTCAATTGCGCTCGCTGCCACGATCACAAGATCGATCCAATCACGCAGAAGGATTACTACTCGTTGCTGGCCGTGTTTCATGAAGTTACTACCTATGGAACTCGCGGGAACGAGTCCGGGAATAGTCAGTTTGTGATACCGGGCTCAGACAACGCGAAGAACATCGCGTCGTGGGAAGCCGAACTCAAGGACTTGCGCGAAAAGATCGCCAGCTACGAAGAGATCGCGCGGCAACGTCAGCCTGATGTGGAAAAGCAACCGCAGGTTAAAGAGCCCGAGGGAAGAAGGCAGCGGCAACGTTCCATTAAAGAAGAACAGGCCTTGCGCGATTTGCGCTCCGATGCCAAGGATAAGCGAGTTCGCGACCGCGTAGCGGAGTTGCTCGAAAAACCGGACCGCGAGCGCTACCTGCGGCATTTCAAGGACCACGAGGAACTCGAACGCCGCGGGGCCAATGTTGCCCGTGCGTTAGCAGTGACGACGACCAGTAAACCGCCCAAAACGCATGTCTTCGCCCGCGGCAATCCTCATTCCCCCGGGGACGAAGTCCCGCCGGCGATACCCTCGCTCTTTGGCGGCACGAAGCTCGAATACACCGCGGCACAAGGATCGGCACCGAAGCTGGAAAAAACATCGGGCCGGCGCACGGCGCTCGCCGATTGGATCGTCGATCCGAACAACCGGCTGACGTCGCGCGTGATTGCGAACCGAATTTGGCAGCATCACTTTGGCCGCGGCATTGTTCGCTCGACGAACAATTTTGGCATGATCGGGACTCCGCCGACGCATCCGGAATTGCTCGATTGGCTCGCAAGCGAATTGATTCGCAACGGTTGGAAGTTCAAAGCGCTCCACCGCACGATCATGCTCAGCAACGCGTATCGGATGTCGAGCAAGTCCGATCCGACGGCACTCGCGAGCGATCCGGACAACGACTTGTTCTGGCGGTTCGATCTGCGGCGGCTCAGCGGCGAAGAACTCCGCGACACGCTCTACACGATCACCGGCGAGTTCAACGACGAAATGTACGGCCCGGGCATTTACCCCACGATTTCCAAGGAAGTCCTCGCCGGCCAATCGCAACCGGGCAAAGGCTGGGGCAAATCGACCCCGCAAGAACAGGCTCGCCGCAGCGTTTACATCCATGTGAAACGCTCGCTGGTGACGCCACTGCTATCGACGTTCGATTTTCCGGAAACCGATCAGAGCTGCGAAGCGCGTTTCGTCACGACGCAGCCGGGTCAGATGCTCTCGCTGATGAACGGCGAATTCGCGCACGAACGGGCGATGAAACTGGCGGAACGCGTGCGCAAAGAAGCGGGCGACGACCAAACGAAACAACTCCGCGCGGCGATTCGCTTCGTCCTGTTGCGTGATGCGACGGACGAAGAACTGAAACGCGGCGCGGCGTTCCTCACGGAACTCCGCGAGAAACACGGCCAAACACCGGAGCAAGCGCTGCGGTTGTATTGCTTGAGTTTATTGAATCGCAATGAGTTGTTGTATGTGGATTGATATCCCTCGTTACCAAGCCCCAGCTTGGTAACGTGATTTAGAAAAGACTCAAGGCAATAGATCGATCCTCCCAGCTTCACGTTACCAAGGAGGACCTTGGTAACGAGACTTTAGAAAGTCACTAGTATGCAAAACCATCGAGCCGCCTTTTGCCGCCGCACCCGCCGCGAATTCCTCTGGCAAGCCGGAGCCGGATTCGGCGCGGTCGGTCTCGCATCGCTGTTGGCCAATGATTCGCTCTTTGCCGCCACTACTAGCGAGAAGAACGCGGCGGCGAATCCGCTCGCCGCAAAGCCGCCTATGTTCGCGCCGCGGGCCAAGAGCATCATCTGGTTGTTCATGTACGGCGGGCCATCGCATATCGACACGTTCGACTACAAGCCGAAGATGGTCGGCATGGACGGTAAGACCATCGATGTCAAAACCTTTGGCCGCGGCGGGCACAAAAACCAAGGCCGCATCGTCGAGCCGCGCTGGAAATTTAAGCAATATGGCGAGTCGGGCAAGTGGGTCAGCGACCTCTTCCCGAACGTCGCGAAGCACGTCGATGATCTGGCGTTCATTCATTCGATGACGGCCGATTCGCCGATTCATGGGTCGGCGATGATCCAGATGAACAGCGGCAAGATCCTCAGCGGCTCGCCGGCACTTGGCTCTTGGGTCAATTACGGCCTCGGCAGCGTCAACGAAAATCTGCCGGGTTTCGTGGTCATGCTCGATCCATCCGGCGGCCCGATCAGCGGGGCCAAGAACTGGTCGAGCGGATTTATGCCGGCGAGCTATGCCGGGACGATCTTCCGCAGCAAAGGCGCGCCGATTCTCGACCTGCAACCGCGCGAGGGGATGACGCCCGAGATGCAACGCGCGTTCTTGAACGAGTTGAAGGCTAGCAACCAAGAGCACCTTGTCCCGCGCGCCGATCAAAAGGACCTCCTGTCGCGGATCAACGGGTACGAACTGGCGTACAAGATGCAGCAATCGGCACCCGAGTCGGTCGATTTCAAGGACGAAGACCAAGCGACACTCGACCTGTACGGCATTGGCGACAAGCAGCGGACGGACGACTTTGGCCGGCGCTGTTTGATCGCGCGGCGCTTGGTCGAGCGCGGCGTGCGCTGCATCCAGCTTTACTCCGGCGGCGCGCATAACGACGACAATTGGGACGCGCACGGCGACCTCGAGAAGAACCACAATTTCCACGCGGGCAACACTGACCAGCCGATCGCGGCGTTGCTCACCGACTTGAAGCGGCGCGGCTTGCTCGACGAAACGCTCGTCGTTTGGGGGGGCGAATTCGGCCGCCAGCCGACCGCCGAATACGCGATGGGTTCCGGCCGCGACCACAATGCCTATGGCTTCACGATGTGGATGGCCGGCGGCGGAATCAAGGGCGGCGTCACCGTCGGCACCACGGACGAAATCGGCAGCGCGGCCGTCGAAAAACCATTCCACGTCAAACGCCTCCACGCGACGCTGCTAAACCGTTTGGGCCTCGATCCGAATCGCTTGAGCTACTTCTACGGAGGGCTCGATCAGAAGCTCGTCGGTGTCGAAGAAGTGAAGCCGATCGAAGAGATCATGGCATAGTGCCTGGCCCGGGATTATGATTGCAGAATTCTCTGATCTGCAAGTCTCTTTCCTTTCCAGAAATATGAGCAAGCTCCCGGTAATTTTGGCAGCGATCCTCCTCTGCTTGCCCGAAGACGATCTTTTCGCCGCCGAGCGCCAGCCCAACATCATCGTGATCCTGGCCGATGATCTGGGCTACGGCGATCTCGGTTGCTACGGGCTGAAGATGCTCAAGACCCCGCGGCTCGACGCGATGGCTGCCGAGGGCATGAAGTTCAGCCAGTTCTACGCCGGCTGCACGGTGTGCGCGCCGTCGCGCTGCGTGCTGATGACGGGCAAGCACAACGGCCGCGCCGTGGTGCGCGGAAATTCGATGCAGCCGATCATTCTGAAACCCGGCACGCCGACGATTGCCTCGGTGCTGAAGTCCGCTGGGTACAAGACCGGCTGTGTCGGCAAGTGGGGCGTCGGGTCGCCGGACAATTTGACCAACCCCAACGACGTCGGCTTCGATCATTTCTACGGCTATGTGAACATGGTCCACGCGCACAATCCTTACCCTGAATTCTTGATCCGCAACGGAAAAGTCGAGCCGCTTAAAAACGTCGTCGACGAAAAATGGGCCAAGTACCGCGACATCAAACTGCCTGACGCCGGCCGCGGCGTCGCGGTGAAGCGCGAGCAGTACGCGCCGGATATGCTCATCGACGAGTCGCTAGATTTCATTCGCCAGAACAAAGAGCAGCCGTTCTTTCTCTTGGTCTCGCTGATTACGCCGCATGCCAACAACGAAGGAGGCAAGAGCGGGATGGAGGTTCCGGACCTGGGCGAGTTCAAGGACAAGGACTGGCCCGAGCCGGAGAAAGCGTTTGCCGCGGTGATGCAAAATCTCGACCGCGACACGGGCAAGATTCTGGACCTGCTCAAGGAGCTAAAGCTCGACGAGCAAACGCTGGTGCTGTTCACCTCAGACAATGGGCCGCATTCGGAAGGGGGCCACGATGCCGAGTTCTTTGACTCGAATGGCAAACTCCGCGGCATCAAGCGTGACCTGCTCGAAGGAGGCATCCGCGTGCCGACGATCGCGCGTTGGCCGGGCACGATCAAGGCGGGCAGCGAGAACGATCGTGTTTGGTATCACGGCGACTTGCTGGCAACGGCGGCGGAACTGGCAGGCGCGGAGTGTCCGGCGGATCTCGATAGCGAAAGTCTGGCCCCTGAGTTAAAGGGGGCCTTGGTGGCGGACCGCTGGAAGCGCAAGGCGCGGATGTACTGGGAATTCCACGAACGCGAAACGGGCCAAGCGGTGCGGTTCGGCAAGTGGAAAGCGATCCGCTCGCCGATGTTCACCGGCGAGATCATGCTCTACGACATGTCCAACGATCCGAGCGAAAAAAGCAACTACGCGATCCGCCGGCCGGATTTGCGCAACCATGCGGAGAACTTGCTGAACAAGGCGAATGTGCCGGATCCGAATTGGAAGGTGAAGCCGCTAAAGGCTAATCCGTGACAGTTTTTGGCCGGATCGATTTCCAATTCATTACCTGAGATTCACCCACAATTCTGGATATTGCTTATGAGCATTGAAGCCCATGTTTTCACTCCTGAGACTCAGCCTATCTCGATCGCCGAGTTAACGAAGGATATGGCATCGGTTCGAGTGGCAGCACGAGTGCTGCGTAACTTCCACAATTGGTCCCATTTCGACGTCGTAACTTCGGGCAACCTAGAGGACGGGGATATTCTTTGCGGATGGTTGAATGGAGGCTCGGTCGCGTCGGAAATTGAGACATCAGTTTTTCGCCACGCCCAGTTGGCGATTGAAGGGTTTCTACTGGAGGGCAATTTCGGGGCGTGCGGTCTCGGAATACGTGATCTTTCAGGAATGTCTTCCGAAGAGCTAGTAGACTTGTCTGAAGTGGACGGGGACGAATTGCTCGCTGCGGCAATGAGAAATGCGAAGTTCGACTACGACGCGTATTCCGCAGCAGGACGCAATGACATGTCGATTCTCTTGCAATTCCGCGTCACCCAGGTAATCGCCAAGCAACGCGGCGGCGTTTGGACTGACCCAGTCTCCGGTGATTATCTCATCGTTGGCAAAGGACGACTGGAGCGTCTGCCTTGCTTAGTTGCCTTCGAGGAGCAGAGCGCATAGCGTTGCGCCAAAGTCTGAATCTTCCCCCATGAAAGTCCACTCACCAAGTTGCTCCTCCCAAGTTCCTTTGGCTCGAGCGCGACGCTGGAATTGTTCGGGCACCTCTCGTCCAATCGCTCCTATCAGTCGCCGCTAAACGAATTGCTAGATCCTCCCCTGCAGATGTCAATTGTCCATTATCAATTGTCAATTACTTACTCCGGCAACACAAAATCCGCGATAAACAACTGACTCGAACGATCCGCTGTGCGGGTGCTCGTCCACATCAGTTTCGAGCCGTCCGGCGAGAAAACGGGCAGTACGTCGGCGCTTGCGTTGTCGGTGATCCGCGTGATCGGGCCGGGCGTGATTTTGCCGTCTTTCTCTTCGTACTTCATCAGCCACAGATCGTAGTTCGGCCGCGCCATCGGGTTCGAGTGAACCGCGCCGGTCCAAATGATGTACGGCTTCGTCGGGTGCCAGTACGGGGCCCAATTCACGCCGACGTTGTCGGTCAGCGCTGTGTCGTTCTTGCCGTCGAGACCGATGACGTGAATTTGCAGCATCTCAGGCTTCTTGCGGTCGGTGCGATAGACGACCCACTTGCCGTTGGGCGAGATGAACGGCCCGCCGTCGTAGCCCGGCTCGTTGGTCAGTTGCCGCACGCCGGTGCCATCGCCGTTCATCACATAGAGATCCGGATCGCCGTCGCGGTCGCTGCAAAAGGCAATCAGTTTGCCATCGGGCGAGTAAGCGCCTTCGGCGTCGTAACCTTTTTCAGTGGTGAGTTGCTTCAGGTTCTTCCCGTCGCGGTCACCGACGAAGATATCGGTCCACGGATCGAAGTCCCAACTATAGCGGCGGCGCTTGCCCGACGCCGCGTCTTCGGCGAGCTGCTTCTTCTCGGCCGCTTCGGTCGCGTCCATCATCGGGTCCTTGTGGCTGCTGGCAAAGAGAATGCCCTGCGCGTCGCGGGTAAAGAAGCTGCACGTCGTCCGCCCCCGGCCGGTGCTGATGAGCTTCGGTTCGCCACCCACGAGCGGTTGGCGAAATATCTGATAGAACATGTAGTCTTTCGGCACGGCTTGATAGACGATCTCGGAGCCATCGGGCGAGAAGTACCCTTCGCCGGCTTTGGTGAAGCCGCCTTCAGTTGCGGTCTTAGTGATCTGGCGGACGTTTTTCAGGTACTTCGATTCGAGGGGCGAGGTCAGGCTTTCTTCCGCGTTGAATTTCACCGTGAAGATCTTGGCCTCTAGGTCTTGCATCTGACGCTCACGCTCGATTTTGTCCTGCTGATTTTGATTCGCAGGTGCCTGAGCAAAAGAGATCGTTGGAGCCGAAAAGAGGGCAAAGACTAAGCAAAAACGATGCATCGTGTAGGTCCCAGTAGGAAGATAGGCAGGTTAGAGTGAACGCCGCTGTTATGAGAAATTCGCGATTCGTTAGTTTGTTGCTAAGAATTGCTAACGGACACGGCGTTAGCTCTCCAGAATTGTACAATATTTGCGTTGCCATCACTCCCCAATTCGCGAATCAAAATTATGCCCCAATATCGTTTCGACCGTCGCACGTTGCTCAAAGCCGCTGCCGCTATTGCGGTTGGAGCGTCGCTGGATTCGGCGCTCGCTCAATCGATCCAGCGTGCCGCGGCGATTGATCCCGAGCCGGGGAGTACCTATGAAGACGCCGAGCATATCGTTTTCCTGATGCAGGAAAATCGCTCGTTCGATCATGCCTATGGCAGTCTGCAAGGAGTGCGCGGGTTCAATGATCCCCGCGCGATCGACTTGCCCGACGGCCGACCGGTTTGGCTGCAGGCCGATGCGAAGGGCGATGTCTACGCGCCGTTTCGGTTGGATATGTTGGGTACGAATGTGACCTGGCACAACGGTTTGCCACACAATTGGCCCGATCAGGTCGATGCGCGCAACACCGGCAAATACGACGGGTGGCTGCGGGCGAAACGCCCTGGCAAGCCACTCGCGCATCTGCCGCAGCTTTGCTTGGGTTATCACACGCGGGCCGACTTGCCGTTTTACTATCGTCTGGCCGACGCGTTTACGATTTGCGATCAGCATTTCTGCTCGACGCTAACCGGAACGAACGCAAATCGGTTGCACTTTTGGACAGGCACGATTCGCCCGGAGCAAAAGTCGGAAGCGAAGCCGCACATCTACAACGACGACATCAACTTCGGCACGGCCACCTGGGCGACGTATCCCGAGCGGCTCAACGCTGCGGGTGTGTCGTGGAAGGTTTATCAAAACGAAATCTCGACACCGTCGGGGCTATCGCCCGACGAAGATCGTTGGTGCGCGAATTTTGGCGACAACGTGCTCGAGTACTTTGCGCAGTATCGGCCGTTCTTCGCCGCGAGTCATGTAGAGTACCTGCGGTACATCATCGCCGAAGCTCCGGCCGTGGTTGCCGAATTGGAAAAACGTTTGAAAGAAAAGCCCGATCCCAAGATTGCCAAGCAACTTGCCGAGACGAGCGCCAGCCTGGCTCGCGCGAAGCGCGATCTGCCGTTGCATGACGAAGCGGCGTATCAGAAGTTGCCGGCGCGCGAGCGCGAGCTGCACGAACGCGGCTTGGCGACGAATCGCACGGTGCCCGAGTATCGCGAGGTCCTGAAAACGCCGGCGAAATCCCCCGACGGCAAAGCATACAACGTGACGGTGCCCAAAACGGACATCCTCGCCAATTTTCGCGCGGATGTGCAGAACGGCAAGCTCCCCACGGTGTCATGGCTCGTCGCACCGCAATCGTTTTCGGATCATCCTTCGACGGCGTGGTTTGGGGCGTGGTATGTCTCCGAGGTGTTGAATATCTTGACGAGCAACCCCGAGGTCTGGAAGAAAACGATCTTCGTCCTGAACTACGACGAGAACGATGGCTACTTCGATCATGTCCCGCCGTTCGTCGCGCCCTTCGCGGGTGACGCGGAGTCGGGCGGCTGCAGCGAGGGCGTCGATCCGACACTGGAAACGACGACCCGCGATCGAAAAAGTCCGATCGGGCTGGGTTACCGTGTGCCGCTGGTCGTGGCGTCGCCCTGGTCGCGCGGCGGCTGGGTGAATTCCGAGGTATTCGACCTCACCTCGCCGATTCGGTTTTTGGAGACGTACTTGCAGCGGCGGCACAAACTCGACGTGCGCGAGACGAACATCAATAGCTGGCGGCGCACCGTCGTCGGGGACATGACGTCTATCTTTCGGCCGTGGAACGGCGAAGCGGCGAAGCTGCCCGAGTTTGTCGACCGCGATGAATGGGTCGGCGCGATCAACGAGGCGTTCTACAAACCGAAGCCCTCGGCCATCGCTCCGCTGACGGCGGAGGAAGTCGAAACGGCGCGTCGTTCGCCGAGCAAGTCACCGCACCTGCCGCGGCAAGAGCCGGGCACGCGGCCATCGTGCGCGCTGCCGTACGAGCTGCGTGTGGACGGCCAACTGACCAAAGATCGCCGCGCGGTGGAACTTGAGTTCGCGGCCGGCGATCGGCTGTTCGGCGCGGCGTCGGCTGGTTGTCCGTTTCAGGTTTACTCGCTCGGTAATAAGTCCCACGCTGCGAATGCAGCAGGAACGGCTGTGGAAACAGTCCGCGTACGAAACTATGCCGTCGCTGCCGGCAAAACGGCGCGCGGGGAATTCTCGCTCAGCGATTTCGAGAAGGATCGGTACCACTTGCGCGTCTACGGACCGAACGGGTTCTATCGCGAGTTGCTCGGCAACGCCGACGATCCGGAAGTGAGCATCAACGTCGAGACGGCAGTCGATGACAAGGGCAAAGCGACGGGCGACCTGGCGATCACGGTCCGCGGGTCGAAAGACAAAAAGTACATCGTGGCGCTCACGGCGAATGCCTACGGCCATGCCGAGTTCTCGCGCACCGTCGAGGGCGAACCGACACACATTGTCGTGCCGCTCAAGGAGAGCGCCGGTTGGTATGACTTCACGCTGACGATTGCCAACGTCCCGACCTTTGCGCGTCGTTACGCCGGCCGGATCGAAACGGGGGCCGCGTCGAAGTCCGATCCGGTGATGGGCGGAAATGCGTGATTGGATTTTTCAAGGGTTGGCTCCGATGTCCAAAGCCGGGAACGAAGCATCCCAATCTAAGATGCGAAGGACGGGTTCCTCTTCTCTGTTAGAAGTGTTCGCACTAAACCTGCGGACAACGAAACCATGTGCTTGTCTGCGGCTGAATTTCTCGACTCTTGTTAGAACCAATTCGAGCAGTGAAGAGGAACCCGTCTCTAGTGTTTTCGTGCGACACGGCCTCATCTACAAAGATTGGCGGAGAGAATCGGAGCAGTGCGCGTGAAACACCAAAGTTTCTGGTGACACAAAACTTTGGACATCGGAGCAATGCCTCAGAAAATCCAAACCTTGATCGAGAAAACGGCAGGAACGCAAAGAAGTGCCTGAATTCTGGAGGAAATCCGCGTAATAATGCAATTGGACGACTAATTCTAATGGATTACAATAATCAGCTCTCTTATTTCGTTCGCTCGGCGGCAGACAATTCCTGGAACCAAATCTTTCATGCGCGCCCTCGTCAAAAAACACCGTGAGCCGGGTCTGTGGCTCGAAGAGATTCCCGAGCCAACAATCGGGATCAACGACTGCAAGATCAAGATCTTGCAGACTGGCATCTGCGGCACCGATGTGCACATCTACAAGTGGGATGAGTGGGCGCAAAAGACGATTCCCGTGCCGATGGCCGTCGGCCACGAGTTCGTCGGCCGCATCGTCGAGGTCGGCAGCAATGTGCATGACTTTCACGTCGGCGACATCGTTAGCGGCGAAGGCCACGTCGTTTGCGGCCGCTGCCGGAATTGTCTCGCGGGTCGGCGGCATCTGTGCAAGGACACGAAGGGCGTCGGCGTGAATCGGCCCGGCGCGTTTGCGGAGTTTCTGTCGCTGCCGATGACGAACATTTGGGTGCACGATCAAAACATTCCGCGCGATGTGGCGAGCATCTTCGACCCGTTCGGCAATGCGGTCCACACGGCGCTGTCGTTTGATCTGCTAGGCGAGGATGTCCTTATCACCGGCGCGGGGCCGATCGGGATCATGGCCGTCGCCGTGGCGAAGCATGCCGGCGCGCGGTTTGTCGTCATCACCGATGTTAACCCCTATCGCTTGGCGCTGGCGAAGAAGATGGGCGCGGACCTGGCGCTCGATGTCCGAACCGAAACGCTGGCCGACGCGCAGAAGAAACTCAACATGAAGGAGGGCTTCGATGTCGGCCTCGAAATGTCGGGCAACCCCGCGGCGTTTCGTGATTTGATCGCGAACATGGCGCACGGTGGGAAGATCGCGATGCTGGGCATTCCGGAAAAGGAAATGGCCATCGATTGGAACACGGTCGTCTTCAACATGCTGACGATCAAGGGAATTTACGGCCGCGAGATGTACGAAACGTGGTACAAAATGACGGTCATGCTGCAATCCGGCCTCGATATCAAACCGGTCATCACGCACCACTTTGACTTTAAGGATTTTCAGCAAGGATTCGACGCCATGCTGAGCGGAAACAGTGGTAAAGTGATCCTGCATTGGGCAGAATGAGTGAATCCTGGGATTTGGGATTAGGGATTGGGGAGAGAAGTGAAACACCGTTCCTGCCCGTTTAGCGGCGACTCGCAGAGGAGCGTTAACGTCGAGCGAACTTTCGCACCGAGTCCTCATCAGTCATTCCTTCAATGCTGAAATTTATACGTCTCTCATTGCTCACGCTTTTGTTCTGCTTCAGCTTCGTCGCAACAACACATGCCGCGGACTTTCAACCCCTCTCCGAAAAGTACGAAGCCTCGGTCTGCGTCCTCTGCGAAAATCCGCTGACGATTCACGCGGGCAAGCTCTACGCGCTCGGCAATCACAAGCTGCAAGTCGATCAAGCCGACACCGCCGCGCGGAAGGGCGATATCTCGGAGGACCTTGCCGCGAATTTGGTCATCGTGGAGAACATTCATTTCGACGACGGCAAACTGGGTTTCGATTTTCTTGACCTCCGCACGAAGCAACGCCGCATCGGGTATGTCGCCGTCGATTCGACGGGCGACCTGCGCATGATCGCCGACCCGAAATTCGCGGCGTCGTTCAAGGCCTCGCGCACGCACGATCGAGTTCCTGTTGGCGATGTTCAAGCCGACGTCAGCAAGCTCCGCTTCGAATGGCTCGACCAGGGCAACCCCAGCGGCAAGTTTCTCGCGACAACCACGGAACAGACGGCAATGACGATGGTCAAGCACGATCCGGGCGCGCTAAAAATTCTGCTTGGTTCCGAAAAAGAGGCGGCTGAAATCGTCGGATATCAGTACCTCGGTAACAAATAGTTTTTCCTCGTCTGAACTGATCCAATGCTGAAATCTTTTGTCGCTGCGCTTATTGCTTGCTGCTTAGCCTCCCCTGGATTTGCAGCACCCCCTGAAACGAAGCCGAACATCATCGTGATTCTGGCCGATGACCTCGGCTACGGCGATGTGCAGTGCTACAACCCCGAGCGCGGCAAAATTCCCACGCCGAACATCGACGCGCTTGCCAAGCAAGGGATGCGTTTCACCGACGCGCACACGAGTAGCGGTGTCTGTTCGCCGACGCGCTACACGCTGTTGACAGGGCGTTATCATTGGCGCACTCGCTTGCAGAACGGGATCGTGGGCGTTTGGGGGGAACCGCTGATCGCCCCCGATCGGCTGACGATTGCCAGCTTGCTCAAGCAGCAAGGGTACCGAACCGCCGCGATTGGCAAATGGCACTTGGGCTGGGATTGGGCTTTTGCGGCGGGCGAGAAGCCGCTCTTGGATCGCGGTCCGATGCAAACCGAACCCAGCGAAGAACAACTCGCTCTATGGCAGAAACATTTCGCCAAGCCGATTGCCGGAGGTCCTACGACGCGCGGGTTCGATACCTACTTCGGCACGGATGTTCCCAATTGGCCTCCATATTGTTTCATCGAAAATGATCGCACGGTGGGAATTCCCAGCGAGTTCTTGCCGCTCTCGGACTTCAAGAACAATCGCGCGAGCAAGCCCGGTCCGGCATTGAAAGATTGGAAACTCGAAGGGATTTTACCCACGCTTGCCGAGCGCGCGGTGAAGTATATCGAAACTAGCGCGCAGCAACCCGAGCCTTTCTTCCTTTACATGCCGCTCACAGCGCCTCACACGCCGATCGCGGTGAACAAGGAGTGGCAAGGCAAAAGCGGGTTGATTCCCTATGCCGATTTGGTGATGGAAACCGATGCCGTGGTTGGCCGGGTGCTGGACGCCTTAGAGAAAAGCGGCGCTGCGAAGAACACACTCGTCATATTCACCAGCGACAATGGCTGCGCTCCCTACATCGGCGCCAAAGAGCTGGAGGCCAAAGGCCATTACCCAAGCGGTCCGTTGCGCGGCTACAAAGCCGATGCGTGGGAAGGGGGCCATCGTGTGCCGTTTATCGTGCGCTGGCCGGGCGTTGTCAAGGAAAATAGCCGTTGCGATCAATTGATGATGCAAGCCGATCTCATGGCGACGTTTGCCGAGTTGCACGGAACCAAGCTGCCTGAAAATGCCGGCGAGGATAGCTTCAGTTTGCTGCCGCTGCTCAAAGGAAGCACCGAGCCAATTCGTCAGCATGCGATCAGCCACGCGTCGAGCGGCTTGCCCTCGTTGCGTGATGGTCAGTGGAAAATCATTTTTGGACCCGGCGCCGGTGGGTTTAAAAGTGCGGATAACAGTGCGGAAAAGCCGCAAGCTCCACCCACGGCTCGCATCCAGCTCTATGATTTGTCAAATGACCTGGGCGAAACGCAAAACGTGGCGGATAAGCATCCCGAGTTGGTCGCGAAGCTAACCGCGGCGATGGAAACGCTCGTGAGTAACGGCCGTTCGACGCCCGGCGCGGCGCAAAAGAATGATGTGCCCGTGGCGTGGAAAAAGTTTCTCAATGCTCCCGCGGCGACGAAACCAGCGAAAGCGAAATCAGCCAAGCAATAGTAGCCCGACGCGTTAGCGAGGGAGTCTTAAGAAGCGACTCTCCCTCGCCTGTGCTCTGCGTCACCAATGCAAGACGAATTCCTTGGGGATCAGGCAAAAGAATGAAGGCAGGAGAAGATTGCAGAGTAATTTTTCTGCCTTCATTCTTTTGCCTATCGTCTTTGTGACGGCCTTGGGTACAGCTCAAAAAAATGAACCCCCAAGCTTCTCTAGTAGAATCGGCTGGGCACAGCAGAACCGGATGAATCAATTTATTTGACGCCGCGAGGGAAGGATCGGCATGGGTTCTCGCCGCGTGTAGAATGACAGCGTTCGATTTTCGTCCAACCATTTGTTTTACACATTCCTTCGAAGGTTTCCTGCCATGCGTTTGCTCCTCGCCCTGTCGTTGTTTTGCTCCTTTGCATTGGTCGCCCGCACCGAAGAAACTAAAGCCGACGCTGACGGTTACTTCGCCCTCTTCGACGGCAAGTCGCTTGACGGCTGGAAAGCGGCCGAGAATCCGACCGTCGCCAAGGTCGAAAACGGCGAGCTCATCGTCGGCGGCGGGCCGCGCGGGCATCTCTTCTACGACGGCCCGGTGAAGCGCCACGATTTCAAGAACTTTGAGTTCCGTGGCAAAGTCAAAATCACTCCGAACTCCAACTCGGGCATCTACTTTCACACCGAGTTTCAAGAAAAGGATTGGCCGGCGAAGGGTTTTGAGGCACAAGTTTGCAGCAACGACTACAAGGACCCCAAGAAGACGGGCAGCCTCTACGCCGTGCAGAACGTCGACAAGTCCGAGGTCAAAGACGGCGAGTGGTTCGACTACTACATTAAGGTCGAAGGCAACCACATCGTGATCAAGATCAACGACAAGGTCACCGCTGACTACAAGCAAGAAGCAGGCAAACTCCCGAACGCCACGATGCCCGGCCGCAAGCTATCGCACGGCACGTTCGCCCTCCAAGGCCACGACCCCAAGAGCATCGTGCACTACAAGGATCTCAAAGTGAAACCGCTGGCGGATTGAGCGTTATTTAGCAGCCCGCAGCGTAAGCAAGGGGGAGCGTAGCTCGAAGCCGTGCTTCGAGCGAGCTGAGGGCAATCACGCCGGCTGGGGACGGTCCGGCGAAGCGTTTTTGTCGCCCTCGCTAACGCTACGGGCTACAAAAAAGCGATTGATTACGCTAAAACTAAAGTATCTGCCGTCTCATCACGGGGCATGCGCCATGTTTCCAAAACTTCCCGACAACTCGGCTCAGAAGCCAGCGACAGGGCCGGACTTCACGATCCTGGCCGAGCGGCTCAAGGCCTTGGCCGAGCCGACGCGTTTGCGGATCGCGACGATCCTGATCGCCGGTCCGAAGACCGTCGGTGAAATCGCCGAAGCGCTCTCCGAAGACATCGTCAAGGTTTCGCATCACTTGGGCATCATGCGCAACGCCGACATCCTGACGGCCACGAAAGAAGGCCGCTTCGTCCGCTATGAACTGAGTGCCGAGATCATTCAATTGGGGCAGAACATGCTCGGCGG
This sequence comes from Pirellulales bacterium, assembly GCA_041736895.1. Classification (GTDB taxonomy): domain Bacteria; phylum Planctomycetota; class Planctomycetia; order Pirellulales; family JALHPA01; genus JANRLT01. The sequence goes on along the minus strand of JBGSSS010000073.1, from coordinate 11,536 downwards.
TCAGATCGATCTAGGCTACTGCCGCGTCAAGGTGGAGCAGATTTTGAAGACGGAAGAGGAGTAGTACCCGGCGTCATCTAGGCCGTCGAAGCGGGATCACGAATCGTCTTTGTTGGCAAACTCTATTTTGTCAAACTTATGACGAAAGTTGGTCTGGGGTGAATTTCGCAGGGTCGTGCTTGCGGCAAATTGCAGAAGAAAAATGGCGGGAGAATGAAGGCAGGAGAATGAGTAAAAATTCTTCTGCCTTCATTCTTCTGCCAACCTCTGTAGAAGCCTTTTGCAATGAAAACTTCGATTTTAGCAAGTTTGTAATGAAACCAGTCTAGTGATCGGCGCTGCTGCCTTGTTCCTGCGGTGTTACTTGCTGGCGGCTCCCGTCTTGTGAATCGACCCATACACTGACCCGCTCAATGGCAGGTCCTCGGTCGTCTTCAAGGAATATGCGACCTGATATTGCATGACGGGCGCGACGCCATCGGCGAGTGTGAGGCGAATCGTTTTGCCATCAGCTAGTAGTTCGGCCTTGGACGGAATCGTTTCGTCTTGGCCCTCGGCGTTGGGGTTCGAGACCTTGTAGCGTTTCGAGCCGTAGTCTTTCGACCAGCGATAGTTCCAGCGCGCGACGCGATAGTTCGCGGCCTTTTCCGCTTCGGCTTTCGTGAGCGGCCGCGTAAAAGTCAGATCAATGCTCTGCGGGTGCGTTGCGACGGCGACGGGAACATCCAGCGGCTTCCCCGTCATGCGGACACGCTGCAAACAGCCGTCGGCTTGCGCCGCGGTTTGCCAGCCATTGAGCCCCGCGACGTAGAGCATGCCATCCGTAGGATGAAAGCGCCCGCGGCAGACGCCCGCGAGAAACTTGAGGCCGAGGTCCGCGACGCCGCCTTGCGTGACGTCGCCGATCGTCTCGCGCAGCAGGACGAACATCTTGCAGCGTCCGTACGACAGATGCAACGGCAACCCGGCGAGCGGGCCGAACTTGCCTGGCGGCACCCAGACTTGGCCGCCGGCCGAGTTATCGACCTCGCGTGGCAGCCAGCAGATCGGGTTGTCGTAAATCTTGGGCAACGGATCGCGATGCGCCGCGCGCATGTCGCCATAGAAGCCGCCGCTGCGATATTGATCGACGCGCGTCGCGGGCATCCAGTTGCCCTCTTGGTCCGCGCCGGTCACGATGCCGGCGGGCGACATGCCCATCCCGATTGGATGGCGAAACCCGGTGGCGAAGATGTCGGCCGTCTTGCCGTCGGCGGAAACTTTCATCAAGCAGCCGCCGGTGGGTAAGTCCGTGTCGCCCGTCTTGAAGAAGTAAAAGTTCCCCTGCGGATCGGTTTCGAGACAAGTATCGTAAGCGTGTTCGCCGCCGCCGGTGTCCCACAGATTACAGACGTTTTCGTAGTAGTCGGCTTCGCCGTCGTCGTTCTTGTCATGCAGTCGGGTCAGTTGCCCGCGCTCCAGCACCACGATCTTGTTGTCGACGACCTTAAGTCCCAACGGATGATAAAGGCCCGTCGCGAAACGCGTCCATTCGACCTTGTTTTGCTCTTCGTTGACCTTTGCAAGCCAGACATCGCCATGGCAGGTCGACAGCGCAATGCGGCCATCGTTGAGAAAATCGACGCCAGTACAGAAGAACAGAGCGTTGTGCGGATTCTTGTAAGGAATTGTCAACGTGTCAATTGCGAATGGCCCCGATTCATCGCCGCGGACCAGTTCCGTGACCAACGGTTCTCCCCAGCGTTTTGAACCCGGTTCAACCAAGTGGCGCAGGTCTTGCGGTTTCGGCAAATCGGCATTTGCTTCCGTGGAAATCGTCACGGCCAGAACGCGCGGCCGATCGAGAGCCGGAATTTCGAGGTAGAGCATTTTGTTGAACAATATTAAGACCACACCGCTGATGTCGCCTTGCAGCGAAATGATATGCACGGAGCTTTCGCCGCGGATCGTGGCTTGATGATGAGATTCGTTAAACTTGCAGTGTGCCTTGTCCGGGATTGTCATCAGACTGCGTCTCAGCGTTGTCTTGCCCGGCCCGAACCAGAACGTGTCTTGAAACGCTTTCCCGAGGGCCGGACTTTCGAGCACCTCGGTCCCGTGAATGTCGTAGTGGAAGATGACTTGGTCATCGTGCAGGTGTAGCCCCCGATAATGCGTTCCTTCGATGAACGGCCGCGTCATGCTCTCGGTTTTGTCCCAAGCGCCCGCGGCATTCGCCCAACCGGGACCGGGTGCCGATTCAAAGATCGCCGTCCCATCGGCAACCGGTGTATTCATCAAGCCGAAGCGGCGATCGCTGTGCTTTAGGTATCCGCCGCGCCATGCCGCGGCGAGACGCAGCGAAGTCCGATCGAACACCGCGCCGCCGTCGGCGAACTTCACGGCGGTTCCTTTAAAGCTGCGGATTTTTTCCTTGCCGTTGACGACATCGATCGTCGCATCGAGATACGGCCCCGTTTGCATCTGACGAAAACGCGCATCGACCCATTCCTTGTCGCCGGCCTTCTCCCACGGCTCGGCCTTGCCCGTCGCGGGTCGCGGCGTCCAATCGAGGAGATTCGGAGCAACCTCGGGCTTTTTCGTTTCGGTCTGCGGGGCGACCTTGGGCGGTTGCGGCGGTTGTCGGCGCCTTAGCAATTGCGCCGAGGAAGTCTGCGTGAGGCTAAGGCAAAGCAGAACCGCGCTGACGATTCGCAACATGAAAGGTGACTCGAAGGGATGCAGATGGCGAAGGCGGGAAGCGTCAGTTTAATGGATTTTTGTCGCGAAATGAAACTTGGACGCGAATCTTTTTTGAAGCAGGCGCTGAACCTATGAAAAAAGCCGGAACGAATCGGGTGATTCGTTCCGGCGTTGGAACTCATAATACAATTCGCTTCGCTGCGCTCAGCCGCCCTCGCTAACGCGTCGGGCTGCTGTTCGTTACTCCCTCGCTAACGCGTCGGGTTAGGATTTTACTTCCGGCAACTCGTAACCCTTGCGATACTCGCGGGTGAAGAGGGTGTTCGCTTCGGAGTCGCTGCTGAGTTCGGTCTTGGGGTCGATCTTCAGGGTGCGGCCGAGGTAGAACTTGGTCTCGTTGTAGTTGATATCGTGATCCTTGAGGTACGACTCGAAGCTGTCGAGCGTTTCCTTGACGTGCTTTTCGTTGACCAAATCACTCGGCCGAGTGCCGGGTTCGACCGCTTTGCCGATGCGGTACGAGACGTTGCCCAGGTGAGCCAGCGCGCTCGACAGGTGGCCGTCTTCGATGTCGAGGTGCAGATCCTTGTGGTTGCGGCTGCGGATCGCTTTGACGAAGTTCGCGAAGTGGGCCTTGTATTCGCCGCCGGCCCATTTGCCGATCTGATTGCCATCGTAGTCAAACGCCACGCCGCTCGTGTAACTCGGGCCGACAACGTAACCTTCGGTGCCGTACCAGATGTTGGCCGCTTTATTGAACGGGCCGCCCTTCTTGAGGTCGAAATTGACCGGCGTCTTGACTGGTAAGCCGCGGACATCCGAGATCAAAAACGCATCGTCCCACTTGTAAAGTGTCAGTTGGCAATTCGCGACGTTGCCATTGTCAACGTATCCGAGTCGGCCGCCGAGGCTTACCACTTCCTTCGGCAGCGTGTTTTGCTGCAAGCCCCAGCGCGCCTTGTCGAGCTCGTGTGGGTTCTGGTTGCCGAGGTCGCCGTTGCCCGTTTCAAACGTCCAGTGCCAATCGTAGTGGAACTTCTTGCGAATCGGCACCTTCTTCTCGGCAGGGCCGCACCACAGATCAACGTCGAGCCCCTCGGGCACAGGCGCCGGTGTATTGACGAGTCCGATGCTAGGACGTTCACGATAACAAATCGCGCGGGCGAACTTCACCGGGCCGATCTTGCCGCTGTGGATAAAGTCGAGCGACTCGCGCATCCCGGTCATGCTGCGGCTTTGCACACCCATCTGGCACATGCGGCCGAGCTTGCGGGCCCATTGCGTAATGACGCGGCCTTCGTGAACGTTGTGGCTGCAGGGCTTTTCGACGTAGACATCTTTGCCGCTTTGCATCGCCCACACAGCCATGACGGCGTGCCAATGATTTGGCGTGGCGATCGAGACGGCGTCGATGTTTTTGTTTTCGAAGAGCTTGCGCAGGTCGCTGTAGTACTCTGGTTTTTTGCGGCCTTCACCTTTGACACGCTTGCAAGCTTTTTCATACGCCGCCTTGTCGACATCACAGATTGCGACGAGATCGACATCGGGCAGACTCGTCCATTCGGCGACGTGCGCGCCGCCTTGACCGTTACAGCCGATGACGGCGACGCGTACCTTTTCATTCGGGCCGATGCGCCGCACGTCAGATGCTTCGACGGCGAAGGCCGATTTGCTCAGCGGGCCAGCGGCCAGCGCGGCCGAGGCGGCGAGCAACGAGCGGTCGATAAATTCACGGCGCGAAAGTTTGGCAATGTCGAGTTTCATGGCGTGGTGTTCCGTGGAGCAGGCGGGACGGATCGTCGAATAATGCGGGAGGCGCTGGGAGCCTCGTCATCCATTAAATCCAAGCATACTCGAATTTCACACCCCAATGTTGGCGGCTGGGCAAAGAATTTCCCTCGGGACAAGCACTCAAAAAATAGGGATTATGCCTTAAATCCAAGGACTTGTTTCGCTTACAATAAGTGGGTGGACCGCACGCAGGAAAATCAATTTTTCCGCGCCGCACCCGCCACCGCCTCTTGGCGTCCTGCCCTGCCATTATCCCGCCTGCAATCTGAATGAATCTACGCTTGGCGATCCTCGTCTTTTCGTGCCTGCTATTCCGCGGCTTCGATCAGCCCGCCGCTGGAATACTTCGCGCGGGTGATGCCGTTGCGCGGTCAGAAGCATTTAAGACCCAGGTCTCGCCGTTTCTCAAACAGCATTGCATCGATTGTCATGGAGCGGACGAGAGCAAAGGGAAATTTACGCTGCATGAACTCAGCGACAATTTCGAAGCTGACGGCGCAGAACAAAAATGGGAAAAGATTCTGAGGATGATCGAAAGCGGCGAGATGCCGCCGGAGGATGCCGAGCAACCTAAAGAAGCCAAACGCATCGAGGTGATTCGCTGGATCGAAACACGCTTGGGCGAGCATGGTTTGGAATCGAGCACGCCCCGTTCGACTCCCACAACTCGGCGGCTGACGAATCTCGAATACCAAAACACAATGCGGGACTTGCTCGGGTTCGAATTGAATCTGAGCAAGAATCTGGCCGAAGATCCAGTCAAGCCGTATCGATTTCACAACACCGCCGAGTTTATGCTCATCGGGCCGGAGCAGATGGACCGTTACCTGGAGAGCGCGCGGCGGGCAATGGCCAGCGCGATCGTCGATCCAGAGAAACCGGCTATCCATCGGACGGTCAAAGAGTGGAAGTATGAAGCGAATCCCGAGAAGCTGAGTCCCGCGGAGATCGGTGTCTATGGCGGCAGCGGCCGCACCAGCGTCGCCCAGGGGATGGGACTCAAGAGCTGGCCGAAGACCGGCGAGTTTCGCATCCGCATCAAAGCGTCCGCAATTCTCTCGCCGGGATACAACGAGGTTCCGTTTCGCTTGGTGATGGGCAATGATTTGAATGTCAATAGTTCCACGCGACAAATCGAACCGCTCGAGATGGTCCGGCTGACGAATAAGCCGGAGGATGCGCAGATTCATGAATTTCGGGGCCGGATCGAAAATTTTCCGGCCAAGCCGGGGGATGAGAGCAAAGGGAAGGGCAGTTCTCCGAGCATGCACATCACGCCGCAGAATCTGTTCGACAACGGCGAATTGAACGATCGTCGGAAGAGTGCTTTTGATACTTCATGGAGTATGGCTGTTCCGCGCGCGGTAATCGAGTCGATCGAGTTTGAAGCGCCGGTGGCGGATGTTTGGCCGCCCAAGCATCACACGGACATCTTGTTTGTTTCGCCGCTGCGCGAATCCGACCAGCCGGCGTATGTCCGCGAAGTGCTGCGGCGATTTATGTTGCGCGCCTTTCGCCGGCCGGTCACGTCCGAAGAATTAAACCGCTTCGAGAAAATCTACAAACTGCTGGCGGCTGATTTGCCCTCGTTTGAAGCGGCGATGCGCGAGACACTGGCAATGGTCCTGATCTCGCCGCAGTTCCTGTATCACTCCGTTGCCCAGGAGAACGCGGGGCTGCGGCAGTATGAATTGGCATCCAAGCTGTCGTACTTCCTCTGGGCCAGCATGCCCGACGGCGAGTTGCTTGCCCTCGCCGAGCAAGCGAAGCTCAACGATCCGGCGGTGATCGAGAAGCAAGTGCGCCGCTTGTTGGCGGACAAGCGTTCGCGCGCTTTCGTGGACAGCTTTGCAACGCAATGGCTCGGGCTCACGAAATTGAAGAACGTGAGCATCAACAGGGATCTATTTCCGCGCTTCTTGTATTACGTTCACGCGGGAGAGCGTACTGGCACCGAGGTTCCCTATCGCCCCACGATCCGCGATTATATGCACGAAGAAACCGTGGGTTTCATCGCGGAGCTGATTCGACGCAACGCGAGTGTGCTGAAGATCATCGATTCGGATTTTGCGCTGTTGAACCAGCCGCTCGCGGCTCACTACGGCGTGCCGGATGTCGAGGGGCTGGAACTGCGCCCTGTCACCATCAAGCCGGAGCAGCAGCTCGGCGGACTGCTGACCCAAGGTTCAATCTTAATTGGCAATTCGACTGGCTCGGCCCCGCATCCGATCTATCGCGCGGTTTGGCTGCGCGAGGCGATCCTGGGCGAAGAGGTGCGTCCCCCGCCGGCCGAAGTTCCGGCCCTCACCGACTCCGCCGGTGAAGCGGCCGAAAAATCGATCACGATCAAGGACCTGCTCCGAAAACATCGCCAGCAAGAAAGCTGCAATGTCTGCCACGCGAGTCTTGACCCGTGGGGAATCCCGTTTGAACATTACAATTCCATCGGCAAATATCAGCCGCTAGTCCCCAAGTCCGGAGTCAAGGTTCGCGGCTTCGATCTTAAAACGTATCGTGATTATGACCAGTACGCGGAGTACCTGAAGAGCATCAACACCGTCGCCGTCCAAGCCGATGCCCGCGTCCCGCGTGGTCCGCAGATCGATGGGATGAATGAACTCAAAAGTTATTTGCTCAAAGAACGCCAGGACGACATTGCCCGGAATGTGTTGCGCAGGTTACTCTCGTATGGACTGGGACGCGAGCTGGCTTCGAGCGATCGACACGCGGTCGCTCAGCTTATGGAACGAACGAAAAAGAATGATTACAAACTCGCGGACATAATTGTGGCGATTTGTCAGAGTGAAACCTTTCGAGGCCTTCAACCGCAGGAAAAATAACATGGCTCAAAAATCGTGGCAGCTCAATCGACGTGAACTTCTGCGCGGCAGCAGCCTGGCGCTCGCGTTGCCATTCCTCAACGCGATGAGTTGGGCCAAACCCGCTGCGGGCCAGGAATTGCCCAAGCGACTCGTTACCAGCTACATCGCGTATGGTGTTTATGAGCCGCAGGGGGAGAAGGGCGAACACCACCCTTGGAGTTGGTGGCCGTGCCAGAATCCGGGGCCGCTGACCTTTAACAAATCGACCGCGCCGTTCGAGCCGCTGCGGGAGTATGTCAGCTACTTGCGCGGGCTGGATCATGCCGGGGGCTATGCGCTAGGCGGTCACAGCAGCGGCGATGTGTTTGCCACCGGTGCCGACATGGCGGGCCGCGAAAAGACGAACAACATCTCGATCGATCAATTCGCGGCCAAAATCAACGGCCACAAAACTCGCTACCCCTCGTTGGTTCTCGGGACCGAAGGGGGGACCGGTTCCTATGGAAGTTGCAAGACCCTGTCGCACTATGGACCGGGCCGCCCCATCCCTTCGCTGCACAAGCCCCAGGAAATATTCAATCGCTTATTCCAGCCCTACGCTGGCGCGAGTGTCGAGCAAGTTCGCGCCGGTCTGCGGCGCGAGGCAAGTGTGCTGGATCTGATGCTCGATCAATCCAAAAGCCTCAATACTCGGCTGGGGAAATCGGATCAACAAAAAATGACCGAGTATCTCGAAACGGTCCGTGCGATTGAGCAGCGTGTGGAGCGCACGAGCCAGTGGACCCACGAGCCGCTCCCCGCGATCGACACCAAGGGACTCAATCTCGAAGTCGCTCACAAGGAGCCGCAGGAATACATTCGCTGCATGTATGACCTGCTGTATCTCGCCTTGCAGACCGATTCCACACGGTTTGCTTCGTTGATGTTGGAAAGCGAATCGTCTCAAAGCTCTGAAATGTGGAACTACGCCACCTATGTGCTGGGGTACAAAGGCGCGACACACGACATCGCCCACAAGCGCCCGCCGGAGTCAGGGCTGTGGGACAATTGGCGCGCGCAGCAGCACGCGTATTTTCTGCAGCGTCTGCGCGATACCAAAGAAGGCGATGGCAACATGCTCGATCGGACGATCGTGTTGTGGGGATCGGGGCACCCGCATGGTTCGCACAGCACAAAGAATTATCCGATTCAGGTCGCTGGCGGCAACGCCCTGGGATTCAAACATGGCAATCTGCATTCTTTCGAAGGAGACAAGAAAAAGCCGCTGGCGAATCTGTTTGTGTCGATGCTCAATGCCGTGGATGCTCCGACGGATCGATTCGCCGATAGCACCGGTGAAATGACCGAATTGCGAAGCTGATCGGCCAACTCCAACGGAGCCGCTTGGACTGCTCCCGTTAGTTTTCCAGCGTTGAAACCGGCGAAACCGATTCAAACGGACCTGGAATGCGCGTTTGCCGGACCATTTCCCCCCCCGAACCGCGGAATTTGCTGAAAATTCTGTGGCGTTCGCCAGAAATCGCAAATAGACTAAGGGACAGCGGAGAATTTGCGCCAGTTGGCTGGCATTTTCTCCAGTTCGTTCAGAGAGCAGTTGTCTGCTGAGAAGATTGGCACTGTTTGTAGGGTGTTGAACCGCTTTTGCTTAGGGCAGCGTTCGTTGCCAACGCGTGTTCAACGGTCGGTTGATCGTCGCAGATCGTTTGTTGTCGCTTTGCTTTTCCTACGCGCGTTCGCATTCGCCTTCGGAACACGAATGTGGACCGCCCCGAGTTCTGCGTCATAAGGGAGAACGCACTCATGTTGAAACGTCATTGGATTCGCCACACCTGGCCAGCGTTATTGGGTCTGTCATTGACAGCAAGCGTCACGACGGAATACGTCGCCGCGCAAATGGTTCCTACTCCCGCCGCGGCACCGGAGAGCATCGCGACGCCCGTGCGCCAGGCTTCGCACCTGGACACGTATCATTCGCCGGACGGCTCGGCCTACTTTGCATTGAGTCTGATGCCGCAGCAAGCGATCCCGCTCGCGGAGTCGCGCGACGTGGTGATTCTGTTCGACACCTCGGCCAGCCAGACCGGCATCTATCGCGACAAGGCTCTCGCCGCGCTGCGTGATTTCACCGCGACCCTCGGCGACAAAGATCGCGTCGCGCTCTACTCGGTCGATGTCAACGCCGTGCCGATGACGACGGCGCTCGTCTCGCCGAAGAGCCCCGAATTTGCTACTGCCCTCAACAAGCTCCAGCAACGCGCCCCGCTCGGCTCGACCGACATGGGCGAAGCTCTGAACACAGCGGCCGCGGCCCTCGCCAACAGCAACACACCGAAGCGCGTCGTCTATATCGGCGATGGCCAGAACAGCGCCGGCCTTGGCGGCGACGATCTGAAAAAGACACTCGACCGCTTGATCGACGGTCGCGTGAGCGTGAGCAGCTACGCGGTCGGACCGGAATCGAACAATGCGTTTTTGGCGTCGGTATCAAATTTGACCGGCGGAGCGCTGGTAATTGATAGCAAGACCATCACGGCCCAACAAGCGGCCCAGGTCATGCAAGGAATCGTCACCGAAACGGTGCTTTGGCCGACCGACGTGAAATTGCCCAAGGGGATCGCCAAGCTTTACCCCGGCAAGCTCCCTCCGCTCCGTGCCGATCGCGATACGGTCGTCATCGGCGAAGGCAAACTCGACCAACCGTTCGATGTCGCGGTCACCGCCGAAGGCTCGGGCAAACCGGTCGAATTGAAATGGACCGTCGCTCCGAGCAAGCCGCACGACGACAACGCGTACCTTGCCCAATTGACAAAAATCTCGGCCAATGACGAGGGTTACGGCCTGCCGACGCTCGGCACCGAAGGCCTCCGCGAAGCGCGTTCGATGGTGAATCAGGGAGCCAACGATTTGCTCAAACTCGGCCGTCAAGCTCTTTCCTCGGGACGCAAGGACCAAGCCAAGATGCTGGTCAAGGAATCGCTCCGCCGCGATCCGGGAAATCCGCTGGCTCAAGACTTCGACAACGCGCTTGAAAAGGGAGGTGTCATTCCGGTTTCGGCAACACTTCCTGCCGGCGGTGCCGCGCCGGGCAACGAGCTGCGGATGGTTCGCCAAGCCGCGCCGCCCCTTCCGCCAGAGCCAGGTTTTAATCCGGGTCTGTTGGACAATGTCGAGCAGCGGATCGACTTGATCGAACAGAAACTGCGCGGTGAAGTGCTGCAAGGGTTGAACAACGCCCGCGGTTTGCTGGGCAGCGATCCGGTTCGCGCGGAATTGGAACTCAAGCAATTACTGGAGCGCGTCGAAGCGACGCCCGATCTTCGCGCCACAGCCCGCGCGGAACTGCGCGAGACACTGACCCGCTCAATCCGCGAAGCGAGCGTCCGCGGGATCGATTTCGATGCGAACCGGCTCGAAAGTTTGCAGCGGATTCAAGCGAATCAAGAGCGCAAGCAAGCGCTCGACGCGGTGCTCACGCAACAAGCGCGGGTGAAGCAATTGATGGAACGCTTCAATGCGCTGCTTGCCGAAGGGCGATACCGCGACGCGGAACTCCGCGCCGCAGCCCAAGCTTACCAACTTGAACAGATCCCCACGACCAGCAACGCCGTTCGCTTCGCGTTTCTGCGCGGGGCGTTCGCCGATTACGAGCACACGCGTCACGAGAAACGCCGCGCCTTGGTTGAGTCGTATATGTCGATTGAACGCTCGGCGATCCCGACCCCGGACGAGCCGCCAATTTTGTATCCTGATGCCGATTTCTGGCGCGATATCACAGCGCGTCGCGAGCAGTACAAATCGGTGGATCTGCGCGAGACGGGCAGCGCCGAAGCCTTGATTAACAAGAAGCTCGACGAAGAAATCAGCTTCAACTTGAATCAGAACAAGCTCGAAGACATCGTCGAACAGATTCGCAGTGAAAAGCGGATCGAAGTGCAAATCGACAAGAAGGCGCTCGATGAAGCGGCTTTCGATACAGCCACGCCGATCGACAAGGTCATCAACAATACCAAGCTCCGCGCCGCGCTCCGTTTGGTGCTGAATGACCTCGCGCTCTCGTACGTCATCGAAAACGACGTCTTGCTCATCACGACCAAGGCGGCTCAAGAACAAAAGCAAGTCGTCAAGGTGTATCCCGTGGCGGATCTCGTCGTCCCGATCACCAACGGCGGCGGGATCAACCCGTTTGCGCTTGGCGGCGGGTTCGGCGGCGGCGGTCCGGGGGCCTTCGGCGGCCAAGGCGG
>JBGSSS010000056.1:0-28996 GCA_041736895.1 Pirellulales bacterium | reverse complement strand
TCGCCAGCCGCCACGGCCAGCGCGTCGCGCAGCTCGAGCTCTCGCTCTATCATCTCGGCCGCGACCCCGGCGAGACCCGGAACGTCGCCGCGGCTCATCCCGACATCGTCGCCAAACTCAGCAAACTCGCCGAGCCAATCCGCGCGGAACTCGGCGACTCGCTAACGGGCATCAAAGGAACCGGCGTCCGCGCCGCAGGCCTGGTCGAGGCAAAATAAAGCCCGCGGCGTAAGCCAGGACGTCCCGCATTTTAGCAGCCCGCGGCGTAACAACATTTTGCGTGAAGCATTGTAAGTTCAAGCAGTGAACGAAGTTCAACAATTTGATGTGAGTTTGCATCGATTGTTGCTAGCAATTGCAAACAGCGTTGAATATGCGTGCATTTGAAAATGCTATCACTGACTTACGTCGACTCACGCAAAATCCTGGTTAGCAAGGGTGTCCCACATTTTTGCAGGGGCGTAGCGTTAGCAAGGGCGACAAAAAAAGTAACCAAGGTCGTAAGACCTTGGATGCCCCTGGTGAACACTCCCGTGCCACTGGCTCGGCCAGTGGTATTTCTGAGTGAGAACCGAGCCTCGATCGTGTTGGTCGTCGATCCTTGACAAAAGTTGGATTCAAAACGGCTTCTGGTTGTTCCGTGTTTGTCAGCCTCTAGGGGGAGCACTGACCGAGCCAGAGGCATGTGGAGGTTGCTCGCCGTTGTCGCTCGAAGCCCCGACTTCGAGCGACGTGCCTGGGGTGTGAGCACGCGGTACTCCGCGCAATCAAGACAGCGAACCCCCAGCGAGGGTTGACGCTGAACCTTAACAAACTAATCCCATAATCCATGTCCGACAAAGCTGGGGGCTACGCGAGGACGCTTCGGCCCCAGCCAACCAATCAAACAGCCACTCATACCTTCATGACCTTCGCGTTATACGCAAGCATCGTCGGAATCGCAGTACGCCTAAGCCACGGACTTCAAACGGATCAAACACGCCAAGCAGTTTTTCAAGATCGCACAAGAGCGGGGACTCGTAACGGCGAACCCGTTTTCCGCGCTCAATGCCGGCGGCGAAAGAAACGATGCTCGCCTGGAGTTTATCGACCGCAAACGCATCCAGAAGCTAATCGACGCCGAATGGCGGTTGATTATCGCCCTGGCCCGCTACGGCGGTTTAAGAACGCCTAGCGATACGCTGGCGCTCAAGTGGTCCGATGTGAACTTGGCCGACGGCATCCTTACGGTCCCGAGTCCGAAAACGGAACGTCACAATAAAGGCTATCGCGTTATCCCGTTATTTCCCTAGCTTCGGCCGTATCTGGAAGAAGCCAAGGAGCTAGCGAAAAAAGACGCGATCGATGTGATTAGCCGCTATCGCGACAATAGCGCGAACTTGAAGACGCAACTCAACGGATCATTCGGAAAGCTTGCTTACTCGCCTGGGAGCGATGCTTCCACAATTTGCGAGCATCGCGCCAGATCGAATTTGCGGACAACTACCCGGCCCACGTCGTCGCGGATTGGCTAGGGAACTCGCCAGCGGTGGCCGAGCGGCACTATCTCAAGACGACGGAACACCACTTCCAGAAGGCGCTAGCCGAGCCGAGCACGGCCCCGTCGATTGATGCCGAGCGTAGCACCACCAGTGGCATTATTGATGATTCTGTAGCACTTCCAGTGGCACTGCACTCGCCTGCACAGAGTTGCATGGAATTGGCGTTAGTCCAATCCACGCAAGGCGATATTGACGAAGCCTCGCAACTTGCGGCATACTATACATTTGAACCAGTACCCCCACGAGGAATCGAACCTCGATCAACTGCTTAGAAGGCAGCTGCTCTATCCATTGAGCTATGGGGGCGAATTCTTCAAGAGCGGCCGCGGCGCACCGTGTCAGCTCGGACAAGGAAAACGCGCAAAAAGTTCACTCCAGCGCTCGGTCAGAGTCGGCCTAAAATCTCAGAGCCGTAGGCGAACCTACGCTATCATCGGAAAGATGCCGCGCGGCTGCAACCGCTAAATCCAGCTCCTTCATCGTCGCAGCGAGCTTCAGATGCTGCTGAAACTACAAAGGAAAAAGGAACAAGGGAAAAGGTGGATTACGCCACCTTTTCCCTTGTTCCTTTTTCCTTTGAGTGAATCCTGCGTCATGACGCCCTGTCTTACGCCGCGGGCTTTCAGCATGCGGCACCGCCTTAGCTGCCCCCGACGTAAGAAATCCCCGAATTCTCGGACTCGAGTGTCACGGCCGCGGAGATGGGTTGGCCGGCGGTGAAATATTTCATGAACCACCCGTTGGCTGTCGCGCTGGCCGAAACGGTGACCGTGACAAACTGGGTCGTCGAGGTGATCGGGTTGGGCGACACGGTGACCGTGGCTCCGGTGATCCCGACGCTTGTTAAGACCGAGTTGGCCTGGGTTTGCACATTGGCGGCCGAGGCGTCCATGGTAATCCCAACCCGTGCGCCTTCGTAGGCCGCTTGCTTGACGGTTTGACGAATCTGGTTCGCGCGGGCGAACTCGATGATCCCGAACACGATCATGATCAAGATCGGCAGCACGAGCGCCATCTCGACGATGTGCGCGCCGCGGCGAGCTTTTCGGGTGTTGCGGGGAGTGTTCAAAGCCAGGGGCATCGGCGGAATTCCTTAATCGACATACACTGCGGGCAAGCCTTCGGCAATTTGACGAAAGACACTGGTCAGCGTCGCGCTGTCGGGAGCGTGATAGTATTTTCCGTAGCCGCTGGCCGCGGTGCTTTGCATCCGCGTCTGATTCGCGCCGCTCGCCGCTTGGCCGCCAAAGGTGATTACATGGGTCACAATTCCTTCGGCTCGATAATTCGCGGCGATCGTCGCGAGATTCGTGCTGCCGCTGGTGGGCACCCCATCAGTCAGCAAGATGATCGTGCGCTGTGCTGTCACCCGAGCACCGGTGCCAATCAAGGCGGCGCGGCCTTGGGCCAGACCGGCTTCGATGTTGGTGTCGCCGACCAGAACTTTGGTGTTCCATTCGGTCATCATGTTGCTGATTTGCGTATAGGTTTTCGTGAGGGGGACGTCGGTCGAAGCCTCGACCGAGCTGAATGACCCGAACGTGTAATCTTCGGCAAAGGTTGTCAGCGCGACTTGAGCATCGAGCTGACGAGTCGTCAGCACCGAGTTGAACGCCGTTACCGCATCCGACAAATACTTCCAACGGCTATTTGTTAGGCTTGGCGAGGTGAAATAATTCTGGAAGTTCGTGCCAAAGTTTCGGTCTGCCGGGTAACCAAATTCACTGTTGGTCGTATCAAACGCCATGGAGCCCGAACGATCCAGCACCAACGCGATATCGTGGTTCACCCGCATGACGATCGATTGTTGTTGCGGCGTGAACGAGGTGGTGCTCAAAAAACCGCCAAAGATCATGCCGACGTTCTTACTGCCGGTGACGCGGGCGCTGTTGAGCGGAGTCTGGTTGGCGGTAAAGGTATAAGTTCCGCCGGCATTGCGCGTGGCGTTGCCGAATTGGATCTGCGCGTTGGTGAGCGTCAGTTGACTGCCGCCGACCGGATTTTGCCGGGCAATTGTCTTGGCAAAGCTCCGGGCGCTGGATTTGCTTTGGGTGCTGCCGAGCCGGACAATCGCGGCTTTGGCCGCGGCATCACAGGCGATGCGGAGCTCTGTCCGCGTGATCTCCATGTAAACCAAATTGATCGCAAAGACCGAGAGCGTGACGAGGACCGTCATCAGGATGGCGACCAGGACCACGATTCCGCCGCGGCGCTGTTCCCGCCGGGACAAGCGACTCGAGCGTGATGATGTAGAGCTCATTGGACACCTCATTCAAAGATCATGGTGGCCGTCGCGGTCACGTTGGAACTGGAATTCAACACGTACGCGCTCATGCTGTTCTGGGCCATCGGGACAACGATTGTCACGGTGACCTGGGTCTCGGGCATGATGTTCGTTAGGTTACTCGGGTTAACGGTGACGGTGGCCCCGTTGACTTGCAATTGGGTGAGCAAGGACTGACAGCGGGCGATGACTTGGGCCGAAGTCGCGGCCTGACGACCCGAGGTCGTGGGCCGAGTCGCGTAGCGCACGCCATCGTACACCGCCGTCATCGCCCGCTGCCGCACATGCATCCAGTTGCAAACTTCGGTCGTGCCCAGGGCAAAGATCAGGAGCATCGGCAAACAGAGCGCCAGTTCCACCGTGGCCAAGCCGCGGCGGCCAGACTTGGCAGTCCGTCCGCGGTGGTTGGTTCGGCGAGAACCGAGTCGAAGCTGGTTGGCAAGGCTCAACATGATCAATCGTTAGGGACAGTTCGGAAATTGCAGCGAATTGCAGGGCAGCGGGCGATCCTCAACAAACAGAAAGCGATTACTTGGGCAAACTGCCTTGCGGATTGCGCCAGACGGCCGCATTATCGGGACCGACATCGAGCGCCAAGACAAGATCGTTGTAGTCCAAGTCCCCGCCGCCGTAGATGTCTTCGAACCCGAGAATCACAAAGTTGCTGTTCGGCGGGAAAAAGGCCACCATATGGAGCATGTTGTCGCCATTCTGTTGTTTTTGGTTGTAGTAGGTCGCTTCCGGGACAGCGAGCGCATTCTGATTGGCCATCAAGAACAACTCGAGTTGCTTTCCGCGAGTGATCATCGGCAACTGGACAAAGTCGCCAGGTTGTAGTGGATACGCGGTCGTACGATTCGTCGAACCATCGCCTCCCCATTGGCCTTTGTTAGACTGCGAGTTCGGGAAAATCGTAAAACGCTGAGTCGTATCGGGCGTCGTGGAGTTCGATGTCTCGGCGTCGCAGATATTCGCGCCGAGAGCATTTGTATAGCCGGCGCCTTCCATCAGGAAGTAAACCCGGGGAGCATAGTCAAAGAAGAAGAACAGCTTCTCGGGCGTCAAGGTGTTATTCGAGGCTTGCGAATAAGCCGCACTTTCGCCGAGGTTGTCCTCGACAATGTCCATGAACGAGTTGAACTTCGTAGACATGAACGAGGCCGAGGCCGTGTCCGAACCCTTGAGCATGACTTTGCCATTGGTCGTATGCCACAAGGGCAGGCCCAACGGCCGCAGCATTGATTGAACCGAGGCAGCCGTCTGAGCGTGTGCCGTAAAGGTCAGACCGAACATTGCCAGCAGCCCCGCAGCGCAACGAACAACAATTTTCATGGGATTACCCCCGTGGGAAAAAAACGGAAACTCGACTGAGCAGTCGCAACTTGATACGAATGCGCGGTCCCGAATGGAACCGGTTTCAGATGAGCACTCAGCTTCGCGGCAGAAAGATTAGGGCCACCGCAGCCATTCGTGATTCATCAGCCGTTCGGTGCGATGTTCACACAATCCCGGCTATTCAACCAATATGTCAAACGGCCGAAGAGTCAAATTCTAAAGGAAAAGATTCGCAAAATGGCCGATTAGAATAATTGTTGCAGCGGATAGATGGATTAAACGTTACAGGAAGATCCCTGCAAAAATTGATTGCTATGATGCAAGCGAGTGGGGCCTCGAAGCAGGCCCCATCCGCTTGCGTCATAGCCATCCAATCCCTTTTTGTACGCCTTGAGCTTTTATCACTTTAACAGATCGTCCAGATCGCTTTTCGGCGGCTGCTCGGGCTTCGCGTATAGCTTGGTCAGGTCAAACGTCCCACGCTGTTCCTCGTCGAGCATCTTCACACGTGATTCGAGTCGTTCCAGACGCCGCATCAGGGCCGGGAGCAAATCCGGCTGCTTCTCGCTGAAGTCGGTCCTTGGCACTTCGGGATAACCGAGTTGGCGATGCAGTGCCGCAAAGAGGAGCAACGGATCGCGGCGGCGATTGGCTGCGGCGATGCGGCCTTCTTTAATGCCAAAGAGCGGAACCTTCGCGGGTTCGTCCTCCGGTTCGTCATGCTGTTGCCGCTGCCTCTCGATCATCAGTTGTTCGCTGCGCAAGTAAATCAGATCGGCGATGTCGAGGAACCCGACCTGTTTCCGCACGAGCAGAATCCAATCGCGCCAAGCTTCGTCAAACAACGGATCATTGGCAATCGCCGTGAGACCGCGATCGTAGTTCAAGCGATTCCGTGAAATCGACTCGAACTGGTAGAGAAACATTCCTTGAGGCGTTGCTCCCTCGGCACGGTACTTCGCTTCACGTTCGAGGATTTGCAACGCTTGGTTCAAATCGAAGCGGCCCTTTTCGCGCTCCGCTTCGCTGACCAGAAACGCCTGAAACGGCGTGAAATAGTGGCCGATTTTCTGCATCGCCGGACTCATCTGGCCGTGCAGTTTCAGGTCCGCCGACAGATAGTCGATCGCCAGCGCCAGCTTGCTCGTCGCCAGAATCTCGTGCTTAAGCATCCCCAGCAGATCCTGTGTTGGCATATGCTGGTCGAGACGCAGGGCCATCATGCGAAAGAGATAGGCCTGTTCGATGTATTCTTCGCGATCCAAGAGCGCCACGGTCGAGTCTCCCTAACAGTCGAAGAGTCAAACGTCTATAATAGCAAATACAGAGAATGCCCGCCGATGCCATCGGCGGCTTTGTTGTTTTGAATCTCGAACATATTTCGAAATGTCCCATCGACTGAATAGTATCGAAGACGCGCTCGCGGCAATCGCCGCGGGCAAAATGATCATCGTCGTGGATGCCGAAGACCGCGAAAACGAAGGGGACTTTATCTGCGCCGCGGAAAAAATCACGCCCGAGATTGTCAACTTTATGATCAAGGAAGGCCGCGGGCAGTTGTGCATGCCGATCTTGCCCGACGTGAGCCAGCGGTTGAACCTGCCGCCGATGGTCGATACGAATACAACACCGCTCGGCACAAGCTTCACCGTTCCCGTCGACCATCGTACCGCTCGTACCGGGATTACGGCGCAAGAGCGTGCGTATTGCATCCAGGAAATTCTGAATCCCGCGAGCAAGTCGACTGATTTCGTGCGCCCGGGTCACTTGTTTCCGCTGATCGCCAAAGAAGGCGGCGTTCTCCGCCGCGCCGGTCACACCGAAGCGGGCGTTGATCTTGCGCGGCTCGCGGGGCTCGCTCCGGCGGGCGTGTTGTGCGAAATCCTCAACGATGACGGCAATCGGGCCGATCGTGAGCAGCTCTTCGCACTCGCGAAGAAGCATCACATGCCGATCATCACGATCGAGGATTTGATCCGCTATCGCCGCGTGCGCGAAAAGCTGGTCGAACGGATCACGACGGCCGAATTGCCCACTCGTTACGGCAAATTCCAGATCATCGCCTACGGCGTCAAATACGAACCCCAGCAACCAATCGTCCTCACGATGGGCGATCTGACGAGTGTCGACGCGCCGCTGGTGCGGCTGCATTCGTCGTGCTTCACGGGTGACTTGCTCGATTCGCTGCGCTGCGATTGCGGCGATCAATTGCACATGGCGCTGCAACAAATCAGTGACGCCGGTGCCGGGGTGCTCGTGTACTTGCCGCAAGAAGGCCGCGGTATTGGACTCGTCGAAAAGATCAAAGCCTATGCCCTACAAGATCAAGGGCTCGACACCGTCGAAGCGAACCTAGCGCTGGGGTACAAGGCTGACCCGCGCGATTACGGCATCGGCATCCAACTGCTCAAGGATCTCGGCCTGCGCCGCGTGCGGTTGCTGACGAACAACCCGAAGAAGACCGAGGCGTTTGTCTTCGGCGGGTTCGATCTCACGGTCGTCGATCAAGTCTCGATCGTCTCGCCGGTCCACGAACACAACGCCCGCTACATGGCGACAAAACGCGATAAGATGGGCCACGTCTTGCCCGATTAGCAGCCCGACGCGTCAGCGAGGGAGTGAAAAATCCCTATAACGCAAGCGTATGGGTACATGGTGGAGTACCCATACGCTTGCGTCATAGCGATTCTCCTCTGTGTCAATTTAAAAAAGAGCGTTACAGAGAATTGCTCCCTGTAACGCTCCGTTTTAATTTTCGCCCTCGCTAACGCGTCGGGTTGATATTCTGATTACAACCGCGGACCGGAGCTAGCGGGCTTCCTGCGCTTTGAAGCAAAGAACTTCTTCTTCGCCGGCTGTGCTCCGTTGGACGAACCGTTTTGCCCTGCGGAGCCATTTTGTTGAGCATGCCGCTGAGCGCCGCGCTTCTCTAGAGTCGAGTGGCCCATGTAACCTTTGGGAGCGGCCGCTGGCTTGTTGCCGCGTTCGGCGTTACCGCTGCCGGGGGCGTACTTCTTTGGGCCCTTGCGGAACTTGTTGCCGCCGCCCGAGCGATTCCCACCTTCGCGATTGCCGCCGGCGCGAGGTCCACCCTGACGCTGACCGCCGCCACGATGACCGTTGCCGCGGTCACCCGGGACGATCGCCGTTTCGTTTGGATCAACTGCGGCGGCGGTGAATTCGAATTCCAGCACGGCCGTGGCGATGCGGCGATTGATCAGCTTTTCGATCGCCCGCAGATCGCTCCGCTCGGCCGAATCGCACAGTGTCACCGCCTTGCCCGTCGCCCCCGCGCGGCCGGTCCGGCCGATGCGATGAACGTAGGTTTCCGGTTCGTGCGGAACGTCGAAATTCACGACGTGCGAAACGCCATCGACATCCAGCCCACGCGCCGCGATGTCGGTTGCCACCAACACCGGCGGATGCTTGGACTTGAACTTTTCCAGAGCGCGCACGCGGGCGTTTTGGCTCTTATTGCCGTGGATCGCTTCGGCCTTGATGCCGACTTTTTCGAGATGGCGCACAACTTTGTCCGCGCCATGCTTGGTGCGGGTAAAGACCAGCGTCCGCTGGCGGGCCGTATTGTCCAGCCACTTGGCCAAGAACGAAGTCTTTTGCTTTTGCGGCACGAAGACCACTTCTTGCTCGATGATTTCGACTGTCGACGACACCGGAGCAACGCGGACGTCGGCCGGGTTGTTCAACCATTGCCGCGCCAAATCGCGAATGCTCTCGGGCATCGTCGCCGAGAAGAGCAGCGTCTGGCGTTGGCGAGGGCAACGAGCAACGATCTTTTTCAGGTCGTTGATAAAGCCCATGTCGAGCATCCGATCGGCTTCGTCGAGCACGAGCAGTTCGATGTGCTCAAGCCGGATGTAGCCTTGGTTCATCAGGTCGAGCAACCGGCCCGGTGTGGCGACCAGCATGTCGATGCCCTTGTCGAGCGCGGCGACCTGATGGAACTGGCTCACGCCGCCGAAGATGACGGCGTGCTTCAAACCGGTGTGCTTGCCGTAATTGGTCAGACTTTCGCCGATCTGCAGCGCAAGTTCGCGCGTGGGGCAGAGGACCAGCATCCGAACCGGACGGCGGCGATCCTTGATGTTGATGTTCTTGGCCGACAAGCGCGCCAGCGATGGCAGCGAAAACGCGGCCGTTTTGCCGGTCCCCGTTTGCGCACAGCCGACCATATCGCGGCCTTCAAGGATCAGCGGGATGCACTGAGCTTGGATCGGGGTCGGGGTTTCGTACCCTTCGTTCTTCACGGCGCGGACCAACTCTTCGGGCAGGCCCAACGAATCAAACGACTTTGCTTCTTCAACTTGCATTACGAACATTCCTTTTGCGCACTGATAGCGCGGATTGTGCTCCAAACATCGCGAATTGCTGGCTCAAAGGGCCAAGGCACGACACGGGAGCGGCTCAAACATTCGCTGGCGTTAAACTGCGCGGAGGTTGCTGGTGAAACAGCGGAAACCATCGGCAGGGAATTGGCCCGTAACCGAAACAACTCGGGGGGCAATCGCCAGCGTCAGGAGCAAGAAAATCAATCGCGGTCGGAGGCTGAGAAATCGACTTGTTGGGTGGAATTCAGGGCGAATTCCAGTGTCGAAGGCCGCATCTGAGGGAGCTGTTGATAACGGCGGGAACAAGATTCCACGCCGCCCTTACACCTTTAGGATTGCTATAGTATAGCCGGAAATACGAAATAGTCAAATGTCAGTCGAATTCCCATGCGATTCCGAGGGCAGATTCCGATGGCACGAATTTACATCGAAACGACGGTTCCGAGCTTCTACTACAATGCTCGACCGGAGCCAGAAATGGTGGCGATGGGCATTTGGACTCGCCAGTGGTGGGAAAAGGCGGTTGCCCAACATGAGTTTGTCACCAGCCAAGCTGTCTTTGACGAATTGTGGAACGGCATCTATCCCTTTCAAGAAGAATGTCTGGATTTGATTCGTGATTTGCCAAAATTGGTAATCAATTCGCATGTT
The DNA here is from genome assembly GCA_041736895.1 of Pirellulales bacterium. GTDB lineage: Bacteria > Planctomycetota > Planctomycetia > Pirellulales > JALHPA01 > JANRLT01. Next base: position 18,839 of record JBGSSS010000056.1, on the reverse strand, counting down.
AATTCCTTCGTCGAGTTTTACTTAAGTGACAGATTCATGCCCGCTGATCCTGGAGGAGATGTCCTGCATTTAGCGTTGGCAACTTACCATCAATGCGATTATTTGGTGACTTGGAATTGCAGGCATCTTGCGAATCCGCAGAAATCTGGCCATCTGAAGCGATTGAATGATATAATCAAATTAGCGGTTCCGGTGATCGTTACACCTTTTGAATTTCTTGAATTAGGAATTCTTTCATGAAGCCCGATGAACCAGAGAGCGATCTCAATCCAATCGTTGCAGAAGTCCGGCGTGTGCGTCACGAAATTTCTGCAAGATTCGGACACGATCCGAAACGACTTATTGAGCATTACATGGAAATGCAAAAGGAATTTCCAGAACGCCTCGTGAATTATGGGGATAAATCGAAGCTGAAATTCCCTGCTCCTATAACTTTACCGTTCGATTCCACCACTCCGAGTCAAACGCTGCAATCGGAGCAATGACCCGCTTCGCTTGCCCGCCCAACGCGATTCGCTAAACTAGTCTTTTCCCGCGAGTCCGTTTTCCAGTTGGGTCCATGACCAAGCATATTTTCGTTACCGGCGGCGTCGTTAGTTCTCTCGGCAAAGGTCTCTCCAGCGCCAGCATCGGCATGTTGCTCGAAGCCCGCGGCTTGCGCGTGCGGATGCAAAAGCTCGATCCTTACATCAACGTCGACCCGGGCACGATGTCGCCGTACCAGCACGGCGAGGTTTATGTCCTCGACGACGGCGCGGAAACGGATCTCGACCTCGGTCACTACGAGCGATTCACCAATGGGATCTTGAACCGCGATTCGAATTACACCACCGGCCAGATTTATCTCAGCGTCATCAACAAAGAAAGACGCGGCGAGTTCCTCGGCAAAACGGTCCAGGTCATTCCGCACATCACCAACGAGATCAAGAGCGTCATCCACAAGCTGGCGGACCCGAACGTCGATGTGGTCATCACCGAAATCGGCGGCACCGTCGGCGACATCGAAAGCCAGCCATTCCTCGAAGCCATCCGCCAATTTCCGTTGGATGTCGGCAAGGAAAACTGTCTGTTCATTCACCTGACGCTGGTGCCCTACCTGAAAACAGCGGGCGAGCTCAAGACCAAGCCAACACAACACTCGGTCGGGTTGCTGCGGCAGATCGGCATTCAGCCCGACGTGTTGATTTGCCGTACGGAGCGTTCAATCTCGCGCGAGGATCGCGAAAAGATCGCGCTCTTTTGCAACTTGCCGTATGAAGCGGTGATCGAAGAGAAGGACAAAGACTTTTCGATCTACGAGGTGCCGTTCTCGCTGGCCGACAACAAGATCGACCAGTTCATCGTCAAGCGGTTGGGCCTCAACGCCGGCAAGCCGCAACTCGAAGCGTGGCACGATGTGATGCATCGCCTGCGCAATCCGGAACATGAAATCAGCATCGCCGTCGTCGGCAAGTACGCCGAGCATCGCGATGCCTACAAGTCGATCTACGAGTCGATCGATCACGCCGGGATACAACACAAAGCCAACATCCGCGTGCAGAGTATCCTTAGCGAAAAGATCGAAACCGAAGGGCCCGATCGCTTGCTCGCCGGCTTCAACGCGATTCTCGTTCCCGGCGGATTTGGCGAACGCGGCATCGAAGGCAAGGTCGAAGCCATTCGTTATGCCCGCGAGCGGAATATCCCGTTCTTTGGCATCTGCCTCGGCATGCAATGCGCTGTGATCGAATACGGCCGGAGCGTGCTAGGTCTGCAAGGCGCCCACTCGACCGAATTCAGCCGCGACACGCCGCATCCGGTAATTTGCTTGCTCGACGAGCAGAAGAATGTCACGGACAAAGGGGGCACGATGCGGCTCGGCGCGCAGCCAGCAAAGTTAGTTCCCGGCACCCGCGCGGCGCTCGCCTATGGCGACACTTCGATCAGCGAACGCCATCGCCACCGCTACGAATTCAACAACAGCTACCGCCGCCAGTATGAAGAAGGCGGCATGGTCTTCTCCGGCACGAGCCCCGACAACAGTCTCGTCGAGATCGTCGAGTTGCCGGACCACCCGTGGTTCCTGGCAGTGCAGTTCCATCCCGAGTTCAAAAGCAAACCGATCCAAGCCCAACCGCTCTTCGCGGCGTTCGTCGGTGCGGCCATCGAGCACAAGAGCAGCGGCAATTGGGCGGCCGCAGCCGGTTCCTAACATTGCAATCGTGTTTGTTGGAATCCATTTCAACTGTCCATGAATCATGCACATGCCAAATAACGATCCCGAATCTGATAAACTTGTTGAATACTGCGATGTTTCTGCTGAAGAGCTAGAAGCAAATGAACAAGCACTCGATCAAGTTCACGCAGAAGCAGCAAAAGCAAAGAAACCAGCTCCCTTCAAACGCGCGGAGATTCCGCCGGCAACACTGAGCTTCCTGATTCAAACGCTCGGCTCACAGGCCATTGTCGCGATGGGCATCGTTCCAGGCCCGTCTGGCGAGAAGCATCCGAAGGATCTCGCCATGGGCAAGCACTTTATCGACATGCTCGGGGTGCTGGAAGAGAAGACCGAAGGGAATCGCACGCCCGAGGAATCGGACATGCTGCGGACCTGGCTCGGGCAGTTACGGATGACGTATGTCGAGGAGTCGAAGTCGTAAAAATGCTATGACGCAAGCGTGTTGGGTACTTTAATGTACCCAACACGCTTGCGTCATAGCGATTATGCGATTCTCCCTCGCTTACGCGTCGGTCTGCTACTTCAAAAATTCGAGCAGCGCTTTGTTGACTTCTTCAGCGTTCGTCCAGAGCAGCCCATGCGGCGCGCCCTTGACGGTGACGAGCTTCGCCCCGGGGATCGCGGCGGCGAGTTTCTTGCCCGTTGCTTCGAAGGGGAGAATCTTGTCGGCGTCGCCCTGGATGACGAGCGTCGGCACGGTAATCTTCGCAACATCCGGTCGAAAGTCAGTTTTCCATGTCGTCACGCAGTGATACGTCGCATAAGCCGAGGCCCCGACCGCAACGTTCCAACTCGCCCGCAGGGCCGCGTCGCTGATTGGCGATTTGAGCAGACCGACGTTGTAGAAGTTCTTGAAGAAGCCCTCGAGAAACGCGAACCGGTCCGCGGCGATGGCTGCTTTGATCTCGTCAAAGACTTGCGTTGGCACGCCTTCGGGATTTTCCGGCACTTGCAACGAGATCGGCGGTATCGGGGCAATGAAGACTGCTTTCGCGATCCGTTCCTTGCCGTATCGGCCGAGATACCGGGCCACTTCACCCGTCCCCATCGAGAACCCGACGAGTGTCAACTCGCGCAGGTCGAGCTTTTCAACAATGGTGTACAAATCGCGAGCGAACGTGTCGTAGTCGTATTCGGTCGTCGGCTGCGATGACTTGCCGAAACCCCGGCGATCGTAGGTGAGGACGCGAAACCCAGCCGCCAGCAGCGCCGCGGTTTGCTTCTCAAACGACGCGCCGTTGAGCGGAAAGCCGTGAATCAGCAGCACCGCCGGGCCATCCCCGTGATCTTCGTAATAGAGCTCAATAGGGCCAGAATTTTCGCGGGCGACTTCGATGTAGGGCATGAATGAATCTCCGAGTGATGCTTTTTGAGATAGGATCACACACGCTGCTGCAAAGCTTGCGCCGGACGATTCGCTTAGGGGATAGGATTGCTATGATGCAAGCGGATATGTAATTGACAATTGACAATGGACAATTGACAACGTGAAAGAGCAAGGAAATTCCGCATTTCATTGTCAATTATCCATTATCGCTTACAGCTTCCAATTGTCCGGTAGGATCGCGTCCTTGTGGATCATCGCGATTCCGTCGCAAATCATTCCTTCTTCGGTTTCGGGGCTTGTTTCCAGATTCCGCTCATTGACGACGCGGACATTGCGGCCGATGCGACAGTTCTTGTCAACAATTGCTTTCTCAATCACCGAACCATCGTTGATCCCCAGCCGCGGTGTGCCATCGGCTTGGCACTTGGCCAGTTTGATCTCCGTTTCAAATTCGTCGGCCCCCATGACCACCGAATTGCGGATCGTGACATTCTTGCCGATGAATGTCCGCAATCCGATGACACTGTTCTCGATGATCGCGCCGGCTTCGATGATGCAGCCGTCGGCGATGATACTGTTCTTGATCGTCGCGTTGTCGATCCGCGCGGGAGGAAGGAACCGAGCTCGGGTGTAAATCGGCGCTTCGGCACTCGACAGATCGAACGCCGGCGGGGATTTGGCCAGGTCCAGGTTGCACTGGAAGAACGACTTGATCGTCCCGATGTCTTCCCAATACCCGTCAAACAGATGCATCTGCACGCGGCGTGTGCGGATACTCGTTGGGAAAACTTCTTTGCCAAAGTCGTGGTAGTCGGTCTTGGTCAGCACATCGACGAGTGAGTCGCGATTGAAGAGATAAATACCCATGCTTGCCAGCAGATCGCGGCCCTTGCTCGGCACGCCATGTGCGTCGATCCATTCCGGAGACGTTGCCACCATATCCATTTCCGCGCTCGTCTGCGGTTTTTCCAGGAACCCTTGGACGCGACCATTTTCATCGCCGCGCATGATGCCAAACGCGTGGGCGTCGGCTCTCGTAACGGGCATCGCGCCGATCGTGACGTCGGCTTTATTGGCCAGATGCGTGCGCAGCATGTCCGAATAATCCATGCGGTAAAGCTGATCGCCGCTGAGGATCAAGACGTAATCGATGTCGGCTTGCTGCAGGTACCGCACATGCTGGCGCACCGCGTCGGCGGTTCCTTGGTACCAGCCCATCGAGTCGTTAGTTTGCTGGGCGGCGAGAATCTCAACGAACCCGCCGCTGTACGAGTCAAAGCTGTAGGTCCGGCGAATATGGCGATGCAGGCTGACCGAGTTGAACTGCGTCAGCACATACATCCGATTGATGCCGCTGTTGATGCAGTTCGAGAGCGGGATATCGATCAAGCGGTACTTGCCCGCCAGCGGCACCGCCGGCTTCGAGCGGTACTTGGTTAACGGGTAAAGCCGCGTCCCGCGTCCGCCGCCGAGAACCAACGCCAGGGTGTTTTTCATCGACATCGCTTGCAGCTCCTAGAGAGGTTCCCCCGAACCTGTGGTGAACGATCATCCTGGCCAACGCATTACGGCTTGATCACAAAGTTGACCAATTTCCCCGGCACACTCACCACTTTAACCAGCGTCTTGCCCGCCAGCAATTCGGCAATCCGGGAATCCGCGCTCGCGACGGCTTGTTGACTGTCGGCGGTGCTGTTTGCGGGGACCATGACGCGGGCGCGGAGTTTGCCGTTGACTTGAACCGGAATCTCGACCGTGTCGTCGTGCAAGTATTGTTCCTGCGCCGTGGGCCAAGGCTCGTACGCCAGAGACTTCGCATGACCCAGCTTTTCCCACAATTCCTCGGCCAAATGCGGGGCAAACGGTGCAAGCAAGAGGAGCAATGTCTCCATCGCCGCACGCGGATGCTTGTCCGACTTTGTGAAATAATTCGTGAACTCCATCAGCTTCGCAATCGCCGTGTTGAAGCTGAGCGACTGAATGTCGCGGGTCACACCATCGATGGTTCGGTGGATGACCTTGAGCTGTTCTTCGTCCGGCGCGGCTTCGGTGATACCGGCGTGCAGTTCGAACATCTCCGCTTTGTCATTGACGATCAACCGCCAGACACGGTCCAAGAACCCCCGCACGCCGCTGACGCCATTGGTACTCCAGGGCTTCGTAGCCTCCAACGGGCCCATGAACATTTCGTAGAGCCGCATCGCGTCGGCACCGAACTCGTTGATGATCGTATCGGGGTTCACGACGTTGCCGCGCGACTTGGACATCTTCTCGGCTTGGCTCGAAAGTTCGATGTCGGTGCCGCGGATGTAACTCTTCCCCTGGCGCTTCTCGACTTGCTCATCGCCAAGGTTCGCGTTCTTGCCGCGGACGATCTCGATCGATTTGAGAATGACTTTGTCTTTATCACCTTCTTCCTTCGCCGGGATCAACGTGGCGAGGACACCCAAGCGCGTGAACGCATCGTTGTATTCGGCCTGCTTCTCGGGATGCGACAAGTGGTACTCCGCCTCGCCGAGGATCATCCCTTGGTTCACGAGCTTGGTGAACGGTTCGGCCGTACTGACGTGGCCGCGATCGAACAGGACCAGGTGCCAGAACCGCGAGTACAACAAGTGCAGCACCGCGTGCTCCGCGCCGCCGATATACAGATCGACGGGCATCCACGCCTTTTCTAATTCCGGATCGACGAGTTGCGTCGTGTTCGTCTTGTCGATGTAGCGCAGGAAGTACCAGCATGACCCGGCCCATTGAGGCATCGTGTTGGTTTCGCGCTTGTAACGCTTCCCGTCGAGTGTGACATAGAGCCACGATTCGTCGGCTTTTTCCAGCGGCGGCTCGGGCCGGCCGTGTGGTTTGTAGTCCGCCAACTCCGGAAGCTTGACCGGCAATTGCTCGACCGGCACCGCGCGATAGCGGCCCGTCGGTTTGTTGTTCGCATCAAGTTCGTGGAGGATTGGAAACGGTTCGCCCCAGAACCGCTGGCGGCTGAAGAGCCAATCGCGGAGCTTAAAGTTTTTCGCCTCGCGGCCGAGGCCGTTCTCTTGCAAGTCGGCGGTGATCTTGGCCTTCATCTCGCTCGTGGCGAGTCCATCGTATTCGCCGGAGTTGATCGCCTTTCCATCAGCAATAAACGCCTTGGTTCCAGCAAGCAGCTCATCGCGATCCTTGCCCGCTGCCGCGCCTGGATCGACGACCGGAATGATCGGGAGCTTGAAGACCTGGGCAAACTCGTAGTCCCGTTGATCATGCGCCGGCACAGCCATGATCGCGCCGGTTCCATACGTCGCCAGGACATAGTCCGCGATCCAGATCGGCACCTTTTCGCCGTTTACCGGATTCGTGGCGTAGCTGCCGGTGAAGACACCGGTCTTAGTCTTGGCTAGTTCCGTGCGGTCCAGATCGCTCTTGAACGACGCTTGTTGGACGTACGCCTCGACGGCCGCTTTTTGTTCCGGCGTCGTCAACGACGGCACTGCAGCGTGCTCCGGCGCGATGACCATGTACGTTGCCCCGAACAGCGTGTCGGGCCGCGTCGTGTAGACGCGCAGCACATCGTCGGCCGGCTTGGCGGGGAACGCCGATTGCGCGCGGCCTGCTCTCCAAAACGCGAATTGCTCCTCGGGTCCGCAAAAGAAATCGACCTCGGCCCCGGTGCTTTTGCCGATCCAATCGCGTTGGAGCTTCTTGATGCTCTCGGGCCAGTTCAAGGCGTCGAGCCCGGCTTCCAACCGCTCCGCGTAATGCGTAATGCGGAGCATCCATTGCTTGAGCGGCAAGCGCACGACCGGGTGATTGCCCCGTTCGCTCTTGCCGTCGATGACTTCTTCATTGGCGAGGACCGTGCCGAGCGCAGGACACCAGTTGACCGGCGCTTCCTTGATCAGTGCCAAGCGATGCTCGTCCTGGTACGCGGACGTAGCGTCGAGCCCCTGGGCAAAAACTTCGGCTGGGATGGGCAACTCGCTGATCGGCCGGCCGCGTTGCGTCGAGTGATCAAACCAGGTATCGAAGAGAACCAGGAATATCCACTGCGTCCAGCGGACGTATTCGATGTCGGTCGTGGCGAGGCAGCGATCCCAATCGTAGCTAAAACCGAGCGACTTCAACTGGCGGATGAAGTTGGCGATATTCTTGTCGGTCGAGACGCGCGGCGGAACATTGTTCTTGATCGCGTACTCTTCGGCTGGCAGCCCAAACGAGTCGAAGCCCATCGGGTGCAGGACACTCGTCCCGCGCATTCGCTCGAACCGGCTGACAATGTCGGTTGCGGTGTAGCCCTCGGGATGCCCGACGTGCAGCCCATCGCCGCTGGGGTAAGGAAACATGTCGAGAATGTACTTCTTTTGCGGCCCCGGCACGCGCGGCGCGGCAAAGGTCTTATTCGTCTCCCAAAAGGCTTGCCACTTGGGTTCAATATCCGCCGGAATGTAACGAGGCATCGTGATTCAGTTCTGAAACGTATTTTCGATCGGTGGACGTCATCTCACCCGGGTAGCCCCGACGCGCAGCGGAGGGTTCGGGTTCATCTGAGAACAGCAGTCTAACGGGAAAAGAGCCGGTTTTCTATCGCAAGTGGCCGCCCCAGTGGCGTAGGTTTCAACTCACGCGGGCCGGAATTCGAGAGGGATCACGGATTTGGCGGATGGGGCGGATTGAGGCGGAACTGTATTGAATTCATCAAATTTTTGACCCCACGAAGTCTATCGATATACTTGAAGTGTTGTATTTCTTTTCAATCTGGAGAGTATTTCTAAGATGAGCGCTCTCCAAGAAGCAGAAAATCTACTTTCCAAAATGACGCCCGCCGAGAAAGCGCAGTTGCTGCAAACGGTGGCTAGCGAATTAGGCGACGCTTTTCCCGGCATCGAAAGCCGCGTCGGCGTGTGCGGCGGCGAACCATGCATTACGCGCACGAGAATCCCCGTTTGGCTACTGGAACAAGCACGGCGGCTCGGAGTCAGTGAAGCCGATCTGCTGCGGAGTTATCCTACGCTCCGCGCTGAGGATTTGGCTCATGCTTGGGCCTATGTGCGTTCCCATCGCGCGGAAATCGAGCAACAGATTCTTGAAAATGAAGAAGCCTAAGGATGGCAAATCTTATATTTTAAGTACTTCGCCAATCTTCGTGAGTGAAACCGAGTCTGGTAGAAAGCAACGGGTTCCTCTTCTCTGATTTTATCGCCTTTGTTATCTCCAGAAATGAGTGCTCAAACGCTGTTGTGTAGCGAAAACGCGGCAACTCCCTGGAATCGCTTCTGCAACTCAAAAAAACGCACTTTGAACAGCGGCAAGATGAACTCGCAACTCTCGCTAAACAGAGAAGAGGAACTCGTCTTTTTGCAAATCAACCGGCCAGACTTCACTCACAGACTTGAATGAAGAACCATGTTTCATTGTTGTTATCACAAGTAGAGGGGGCTGTTGATGCGACAAGTCTCTGGACGCACACTCTGGATAGGCAATGCAAGCGATCTTCGCGATGCACCGACGGTGATGGCCTCCGGCGTTCAAGCCGTGATCGAATTGGCTGCTAGCGAGCAGCTTGCGGTGTTACCTAGGGAATTAATTCGCTGTCGGTATCCGCTATGCGATGGCGAAGAGAATGCAACTTGGCTGCTGCGTCTGGCAGTGGAGACAGTTGCCGCTATGTTACGCGACAAGGTTCCGCTTCTGGTTTGCTGCTCAGCCGGGATGAGTCGGTCCGTGATCATCGCAGCAGGCGGGCTTGCGCTGGCTGAACATTGCTCGTTAGAAGAAGCACTAAAGACGGTTGTCGCAGGAGGACCTGCGGACGTATCGCCGGCATTGTTCTTGCAACTCAAGCAAGCAATTAGCGAGTCGAATTGAACAGACGATGACAAACAACTTTTCCCCCTGGGCCGCCGCGCAATTCACCCTCCTCGACCAAAGCTGGACTCGATCCATGGCACTAGTCGAGCAATTGGGCCCCGTCGGTTTGGAACGACCTCTCTCGCCGAGTTGGACCGTCAAAGAGATGCTCGCCCATCTCGCGTTTCGGGAGAAGACGAGCGTCCCGGTGATCACATCGATTTTTCGCGGCGAGCCCGAGGTGCCGGTCGAAGAGTGGTACGGTGGGACGGATCTGGAACTAGGCCCGAACGATCCGTGGCCCGATCCCGATACGCATAATGCTCGCGAAGCGCGCTGGGCACGATCGCGCAGTGCAAGCGAGGTTTTAGCGCGTTGGCAGCAAGCGCGCGAGAAACTCAAATCGATCCTCGCGACGGTCACCGAGGAAGAAAGCCGCGGCCCGATTGGAACGGAATGGTCCGGCGACTCGGTTTGCCGGCATATCGAGGGGCATCTGCGGCAGGTCGAGGCGCTGCTTCAGTAGTTACCGTGTGCACTCACATCTTTGATGCTGAGATTTAACGGAATGCGAGCCAATGATTTGACTCATCGCTCGGTCGTCTTCCCGCGAAGATAGATCTCTCCTTCGCGCAGCTCCAGCGCTTCGAGGATGACTTCCGATTTGCCATTTTGCGGCGGCGGGGGACTGAGGAACAGCACGGGGTCGTTGTCGACCGTTGTTTCGCGCACGGTCCAGCCTTGTTTCGATGTCATCCGGCGAAGATGCACGATGATGCTATCAACAGGCCAGGGAAGATTTCCCGCCCGAGCGGCAATCACGCGCAGGACCAACTCGCGCGGGTTGGCAATCTGCACCGAGAAATCGATCGACGCCGCGACCGGGAACGGGTCGCGCTCGACCATCACGCCGAGCGAGATCTGTTGCGGCTCGATCTTGATGCGCGGATGTTGAATCTCGGCGGGAAGGGCGTCGGGATGATTATTCGCCAGATCGACCGCGAGCCAGCCGTTCATCTGCTCGTCGGTGAGCAGCAATTGCCACTCGCCCGCATTGCGCAAATCGATCTTGAATCGGCTCGCGCGGTTGAGGAACTCGCGGTTCCCTTCTTTCAACCGATCTTCTGGGATCGCGCGGGCGGCGAGATAAAACGGGCGAACCTGCTTTACGGCGTAGAAGACCCAGCCGAGCCCGCCCAGGAGCAGAACGACTAAGACGAGCAAAATCTGCACCCAGCGTTTTCGCCACATGAAGGAGTCTCGCTGGGGATAATCGAAAAATACTAAGCCACAGATAAACACAGATGGGACACAGATAATTCAAGCATAATCATATCATTTAGAGAATACCGACTGAAATGCTTGCAATGGCACATCGACAGATGAATCAGCAGCAATAATCTGCTGACTCATCTGTGTAAATCTGTGATTATCTGTGGCTTGCCTTCTGCATTTGTATTTATCGCGTACTTACGCCGCCTCGGACGGTTTGGGAGGGTTCTCAATCACGATCTCGCTATCATGGCGTTTCAGTTCCCGGCGCAGGACTGGAACGTGTGAGGGCGCTTCGATGCCGAGACGAACTTTGTCGCCGGCGACGCGCACGATGGTGATGATGATATCATCGCCGAGACGGATCTTTTCGCTTTCCTTGCGAGACAACACGAGCATTGCTAAGCCCTCCGTGGACTATGATTATTGATGATGGTTGAAATGTACACAGATAGTGTACGTCTGTCAATGTCGATGTTTCGCTTCGGATCTGTTCGGGAACGGGGTGACTTACGTCACCCGCTCGCGGGAGTTAAGCCGCGGCACTTTCCGAGAGTTCCGGTCCCTGGATCAATTGCAGCGTCTGAAACCGCTCGCCGGTCGAGCCGTAAAAGAGGATCTGGTTTTGCTCGGCTTCCCAGATCGCGGTGTAGCGCACGCTGCGCGGACCATGCAAGCAAAAGAACACGCCGCACGCCTGGCCCGAGCGCGTCAGCCGCTGCTCGGTCAAGGGAAAGGCGTCGAGTTCTAATTCTTCATGGTTACAGAGGGTCGCATTGACAAGATCACGCAAGGCTTCCAAATCGGGGCAAGATAGGCTGCTGCAAACCATTGCGGCAGAACTCCCTTATTGAAGACTCGTCCGTCCGCACGGCCAAGAGTCTGGGTGGATTGGGCAAAGTTTCTCGCTGGCGTAAATACTATCGGTCAGCCGGTTCGCGGGACCACGCAAGATGGGTAGAAAATGTCCCTAACCTTTTCCGTTTGCGCTAGTACAGGTAGGCCATTGGAGAACCCTATTAAAGTTTTGTGCAGGCTCGTTTCTAGTGCATGAATGCCAGTTCCTGGGTGGGTGATCGGAAGCGTTGGCTGCGGCTCTGATTTCTTGAGATCAATTTGAGAATCTCAGCGGAGAAAAATCACCAGCGCCAAGCCCACGCAATATGTTGCCCCATTGCACGCAAGATCGATCCTCGTCGAGCGGGGGGCATGTCAGAAGCGAATGAGCCGAAAGCCGGCTCACGCCCTTTACGGATTCAAGCGTAGCAAGGCTTCTTTGCTGCGATTTTGCTATACTCTTCGATCAAAGACCTAGTTCAACCCTTGAATTTCCACAGGACCTCTTCCTTGCCCGCGTTGAAACTCGGAATCTCGCTCGCCGCGTTGCGGCTGCCGTTCAAGAAGGCCCTGCCCTGGCTGGCGGAGCATAGCGTGGACGCGGTGGAACTCGACGCGCGGACCGATTTCCCGCCGAAGCAGTTCGGTAGCTCCGCCATTCGCGAACTCCGCAAGCACCTGGACGATCACCGCTGCCGCGCAGGGCTCGTCAGCTTTCCCACGCGCCGCGGGTTCACGACCGAAGTCGAACTCGAAGCGCGGCTCGCCGGCGTGCGGGCGGCGATGAAGTTCGCGCACGATGTCGGGGCACGGTTTCTGACGACGACGATCGGATTGATCCCGGACGACGAAGCATCGCCGGCGTGGACGCTGCTGACGCAGGTCCTCACCGATCTCGGCCGCGACAGCCAGCGGGTCGGGATGCTGCTCTGTGCGCAAACCGGCGCGCAGGCTGCCGCGTCGCTCGCACGGCTGATCGCCGCGCTCCCAACGGGCACCCTCGGCGCCGATCTCTGCCCCGGGCTATTGCTCACGAACGGCCACTCGCCGGCCGCCGCCATCGAAGCACTCGGGACGGAGATCTACACCGTCCACGCGCAAGACGGCGTCCAAGGCTTCGGCCAGAGCCGCGGGCATCTGTGCGAACTGGGCGACGGCGCGGCCGACTGGCCGAACCTGCTGGGAATGCTCCAAGAACGCGACTACCGCGGCGATTTCTTCCTGGACCAAACGCCGAGTGGGGACCCGGAGTGGGAGTTAGAGAAGGGGTTGAAGTATTTGCGGGGGCTTTAGAGTAGCCTACTTGCTCGGCAAGTAAGCCGGCGTGAGAGTTAGTCACGGCGTGGTACCAAAGCTTGATCCCTGGCTCCTTGCGCCTGGATAAAATCCTAGCGGATTGGCCAGCAAGCTTTGAGCACGATGACTCCCTCTCAAGCAAGCTGAGGGCTGCGCGAGGACGCTCCGACCTCCGCCACCCGTCGAGTTCATTCCGAGCCGATTCCACTCGAAAAAACATCGATTCGCGCGCTTTTCCAACAACAAATTGTCAAAGATCGACCATCACCCTGGACCGTGGGCCAGGGACCTGATTCGTGGTATTCAGGTCACCCTGATTCTGCGCAGAGATGGGGGATTTGGGATTGGGGGTTAGGGAAAAGGCAAAATGCTTTCCCCCCAATCCCGAATCCCCAGCCCCTAACCCCGCGCAGCGTCAGTCGCGACAGGCGCAACCACACCGGCATGCACTTCCCCCGCCGCTAGCGGTGAACACTGCAGCGCCGATCCTGAGTTTCGTAGGTGCGGCTCCGCCGCAACGTGGATTGACATCGTTTATCGATGAGCTTCGAATTCCGCAAAGCGTTCAACACGCCTAGCGAAGTTGCGTCAACCAACAATAAACAACATCAAACGTCGTGCGGCACAGCCGCACCTACAATTCAGGGCACAGCGCAAGCGATCGGGGGAACATGTCGGGGATCGGTGACTCGTGGAATTCGGCTAGTGAGTGAACACCCGCACGATTCCCCGAGCTGCCGAGTTTTTTGGCAAATCGTGATCCGGCCATGTTGAACGTGACCGAAGCCACAGCTTCGATCACGCAACGCTCACGGATCACGGGTTCACCCACTCGGCCCCAAGCGGCCAGTCGAGGAATGGATTCATCTCGACTCGAAACCGCCGGGCGCACCATCGCATTCATCCAGCCAATACACCATAGGCGTTGGCATAAAATCAAACCCCTTCTTGGAACAATCTTGGCACAATTTGGAAGGTGGTTGACAGTGTTTTTTTGCGGTAGCGGTTGCCATGACTCCCATGCCAAACCTACCATCGCCCGCGTCGGAGTTTTTTGAAGTTCCATCGGACCGAGAGCAAGACCGCGGCCATGACGAGGCCGAGGATCAAGAAGAACCAGGAATTCTGCCCATCCACTAGGCGAAAGAGAAAACCAAGCTGCACGGCAATCAGCACCGCAAATACCAGCACCGCGGTGATGAGTAGTTCCAGGCGATCATAGAGCGGACTCGCCCCGCACCGTGGGCACTTCACCAACTTCGCCGGTACCGGCTGCCCACAACGATGACATGGCATCTCGCCCGGCCCCAACGCCATCGGATCGACGGGCGAAACCAATTCAGCCTGTGCTAGCTGCGGCGCGGCGTAAGGGTTTTCGGGGTTGGGGTGCGGTTCGCTCATCAGAGCAAGTTTAACAAGCGAGGGTGGCTGGGGTCGAACGAAGTGAGCCCCCAGCGAGTTGTCAACAACGGTTGATTCGCCTAAAGCCGCACCCAAGGAAGCAGGGGGCTGCGCGAGTACGCTTCGACTCCAGGCACCCGGCGTCAGCAAGCCGTGCCATCCGCATGACAAATATCTATCTAGTTCCTGAAATTAGCAAACTAATTACCTTCATCAATGACCCATTGTGTCGCTTGATGTACCAATTCCGTGCCATCGGCAAACGCGAGCTTTTCCCGTATCCGATCCCGATAGGTCCAAATCGTGCCAACACTCAAGTGCAAGCGCGCGGCGATCTCGGTCGTTTTGATCCCCTCGCCGATCATCCGAAAGACTTCTAGTTCACGGTCGGAAAGTGCCTCGACTGGAGAGTGTTCCACGGACGCGCTGCCGTTTGCAATTGTTCGCTGCAACAATGTCTCGGTCATGCCCGGACTTAGGTAAACTTTGCCAGCCATAACGTGCCGAATCGCTTCCAGGATTTGTCCGGTCGCTTGCTCTTTCGTGATGTAGCCCATCGCCCCGGCGCGTAACGCCCGTTCGGCATACAGACTCTCTCCGTGCATCGACCAGACCAGCATCCGAATCGATTCATTCTGCGATTTAATTCGTTTGATGAGATCCAAGCCGTTCCCGTTCTTCAAGGAAATATCGATGATCGCGATATCCGGAGAGAGTTCGCGCACGATTTTCATGGCTTCTGGAATATCCGCCGCTTCGCCGCAGATCTCCAGATCAAATTGTTGCGAGATGCGTATCGCCAGCGCTTCCCGCACCGCGGGATGATCGTCGACGATCAAGATTCTCGTCCGCGGATTTTTCTTAGCTTTGGTCGCCATCATTTGTCTCGTGAATTGTGAAGCGAACGATCGTCCCGTGAGGTTGCGCCGGCTCGATCGTTAACCAACCGTCTAGAATTCGTGCGCGATTCTGCATCACTCGAATCCCCAGACCATCGTGTGCCCCAAGCTTAATCCCGCTGCCGTCATCTTCAATCTCCAAGGTGACACCAGTGCTCTCCGATCGGAGTCGAATATGCACCTGACTTGCCTGGGCATGTTTCAAGGCATTGGTGCAAGCTTCTTGAGCGATATGATAAAGCTGCAAAGCGCGAAACTTATCATCGTTGGAAAACTTGCCGACTTCCTGGAAATGAAAAGAAACATTCGTCGTTTCGCTAAGCCGCAATACCATTTCTTTCAGTGCCGAAACCAAGCTGGTGAAATCTTGCTCGACGAAGGTTAAGCCGCGCGAGATACTGCGGATTTGCCGCAGCATGACGTTGAGCCCTGTCTTGAGCTTCTCAACCAACTTGCTGGCCGCCGGGGCATCGTCCGGCAGGGACTCCCCTAGCGTTTCCGCAAGCAATCCCAGCGCGGTCAATTGTTGCCCGCAGTTATCGTGAAGGTCCTGGCCGATTCGTTGCTGTTCCAGCATCGCAATTTCGGCCATATCGTGTTCCATTTGCTTGCGTTGCGAGAGATCCCGAAGAATCCCGGTATACACTTTGGAATGATCGACCTCGCTGACGGCCAGATCGGCTGGAAATATCGAACCATCTTTATGACGTGCTTCGATCTCACGGCCAATGCCGATAATTCGCGCTTGTCTGGTGCGCTGATAATTTTCCAAATAGCTGTCATGCTGCTCCCGATAAGGACTGGGCATCAGCAGCTTGACGTTTTGTCCGACCAACTCTGCGGTTGTGTAGCCGAACATTCGTTCGGTCGACGGGTTCACCGAAAGGATGCTGCCCCGGCTATCAATCGTAATAATGGCATCGACCGCCGTGTTCATAATGGCAGAAAGATATTCTTCGCGCTCCTTGAGCCGCAGCATTTGATTTACGGAGTCCTGTTTCAGCTTGCAATAGTTTTGAATGAACGGCGTAAGCTCGTAAAAGCTAAGAACCGCTCCTTCGGTCTGCCCCGGCGTGCCATAGGAAGAAACGAGCTGACGCAACCAACGACTTCCGCCAAGAGTCGCAATGTGCTGGGCTTTGCGCGATTGATTACTTATCACCTCGCGCAGATCCTGGTCTAGTTCCGAATCGGCGAATGCCCAATCGAGATCCGTGATCGCATGCCCCACGGCGTTTTGGATTTCCGGAAACAAACGAGTCGCCGTCTGAGTAAAGTTCAAAATCTTGGAATCGCGGTCAAGTTGAAGCACCACGATTTCTGTCGCTTTGAACAGTTCGGAATAGTCGCTCACGATCGAGGGGATATCAAGCGCAGGGAATGACGGCATGTTTTCCTGCTCGGAAAGATTCATCACAAACACCTCCCATTCTCGCACAAATGACCCCATTAAATTCTCGTTATTCCCGTTGAATTATCGTCGAAATGCCGGGAATTATCTGTATGGGAAACCATGACAGAAAATGTCAGGTCGCGCCAGATAGTACGATCGAAAACAAATCGCCATATTCGACGTAAAGGGTGAGTCGATGGTCACCACGTTGGCCGTTGCCGAAAATCATGGGAATGACATCCCTTCGCAATATCTAAGTTAGCACAGACACGGAGGGAACGATGGCCGTACACATCTCGCAACCGACATTTGCTCCCAGTGCAATACCCTTCGTGGTACCGCCACTCGGACAAACCCTTGATGATCGGGTACGTCGCCAGCTTCAGAACTCCACCTACCAGCAACTTAGAACGATCGATTTTCATTGCCATTGCGGCACGTTGACCCTGCAAGGCACGGTCAGCAGTTTCTTTTTGAAACAAGCAGCCCAAGAGACGTTGAATCGCTTGCCGGGTGTCGAACAAATCGACAACCGCCTAGTCGTCTGTGGTTAGATGCTGTTGTTTTTTGTCGCTTCCCTAGAACCAAGGAGGATCCCATCATGTCCACCACACTGACATCACAGACTGCCCGCGCACCACGCTACCTTAGTCCATTCCGCGCGGCCCAAGAAGAAATGGAAAAACTCTGGTCACAATTGACGGGGGATTCTCCGGAAAGCGGTCGGATGATCCGCTTCAATCCCACGGTTGATCTGACCGAAACACCGACGACGCTCGAACTCCGAATGGATGCTCCGGGAATGAAGCCCGAAAATTTCGACGTTCAGTTGAGCAACGGGATTCTGACCCTGAGCGGCGAGCGCAAGCAAGAATCCGAAACCTCGGACAAAACCTACCATCGTATCGAACGGCATTACGGCAGCTTTTCGCGATCCCTGGCCTTACCCACCGCAGTGATGGAAGACAAGGTCGATGCCAAGTACCGCGATGGGGTTTTGACTGTAACCTTGCATAAAACCGAAGAATCGAAATCGCGCAAGATCCAGGTCAAACCAGCGTAAATTTTCAAGGAGAGGGAGTAGCCGCGGCGGTCGTTCACACACATAGAACGACCGAACGCCCGCCGTGGTTTTATTCTGCTTAGCGGGCTGTTCACAGGGGGCGTTTCTGTTTCGACAAGTTTTTATTCAATTTTGGTGACCATCCAGGAGGGAATCATGCTGGTCTTATCTCGCAAGGTTGGCGAAACGGTTTGCATTGGCGAAAATATCTACGTCAAAGTCATCTCGGTCGACGGCGGGCGTGTCAAATTGAGCTTCGATTGCCCGCTCGAAATCCCCATTCATCGGGAAGAGGTGCGGCAGCGAATTCTCGACGGCGAGAAATCCGCAAGGCAATGTGCTGCGGCTTAGAAGGACGAGACGCAATGAGCACTTCTTCGTAGGTCGAAAATTCTTCGTCTACATCAAGTACTTTTTTGCAGGTTCTTCGACAGGCCATTTCATTGGCAAATCGGCCTAATTTGATTGTATTTTACTGCGCCAACAACAACCGCCCCGGGCTCTGCAAATACCCAATCACTTCGTTCATGAACCGGGCCGCGGCGGCGCCGTCGACTAGGCGGTGATCGTAGGTCAGGCTGAGCGGCATCATCAGCCGCGGTTCGATTGTGCCGGCTTCCGTCACGATCGGCAGCTTGCGCGAGCGGCCGCAGAGGAGGATCGCGACCTCGGGCGGGTTGATGATCGGCGTGCTGTACGTCCCGCCGATCGCGCCCAGGTTGCTGATCGTGAACGTGCCGCCGCTCATGTCCTCGGGCTTGATCTCGCGCTTCTTCGCCTTGTCGGCGATCTTGGTGATCTCCATCGCGAGGGCCGGGATCGTGAGCTTGTCGGCGTCGCGAATCACGGGGACCATGAGCCCGTGCTCAGTGTCAACGGCGATGCCGATGCTGATGTAGCCCTTGGCGATGATCTGGCCCGACTCCATGTCGAGGCTGCTGTTGATCGTCTTGTGGTGGCGCAGCGAAAGGGCGATCGCCTTGATCAAGAAGGCGAGGCTGGTGAGCTTGACGCCTTGGGCCTTGTAGGTTTCGGCGCTGTCCTTGCGGAGGCGTTCGAGTTCGGTGACGTCGGCGTCGTCGAAGTTCGTGAGCTGCGGGATCGTCTGCACCGAGTTGACCATGTTCGCGGCAATCGTCTTGCGCATCCGCGACAGGTTTTCCCGCGCGATCGGGCCAAAGTTGTCGCGTTCGGTGTAGCCGGGCGTCGGGGCGGCGAAGCTGCCCGGGTTGGTCGTGGCTTGGCGCACGGCGGCGATGACGTCCTCGCGCATGATGCGGCCATCGGGGCCGGTGCCGGTG
>JBGSSS010000090.1:0-27513 GCA_041736895.1 Pirellulales bacterium | reverse complement strand
CGCCCTGGTTTACGCCTTGGGCATTTATTCCTCCTCTGGTTCGAACGGCAGATCGGGGATGAACTCGGGTTCCGCCGCCGTGGACTTCGGTGCCGGCTCGCTGATCAGTCTCAACTCTTCGGCGCGGCGCAGCAAGCGATTGCGCGTCCAGCCGACGAGCTTTGCCGCCTGTGTTTTGTTCCCGCCGGCAAGCCGCAGGGCGCGGGCCAGCAGCTCGCGCTCGATCTCGGCCAGTTGCTGATCGAGGTCGATCGGTTGCGGCGGCGTGCGCGGCGAGCTGAGGGCCGACTCGGCTTGACGCAGCCATGAGGGCAGGTCCGCCGGTTGAATATCGATCCCATCCGCCGCAGCATGTGCCGCGCGTAAAATTGCGGTCAACTCGGCCGCCTCGCCCGGCCAGCGATACGCGGCGAGCAGTTCGAGTGCCGCGAGCGAACAGCCGCGCAGTTGCTTGGAATTGCCGCCGTTTAGTTCTTCGATCAGGTGTTGCACCAGAACAGGCAAATCGGAAAGACGCGATGAGAGCGGCGGTATTTCGATTGTATGAACGCTCCAAACAGCGATCTTCTCGGCGGGCCAATTGGCATTCAAGAAATCTTGGGGCGGGCCATTGCTGGTCAAGAGCAACCGCACCCGCTGGCGGTCAAGGAATGCCTCCAAATCAGCCAACGAACCAAGGGCCAGGCGCTCGACATTCGTGAGCAGCAAATTCGCATGCTGTGCCGCTGCTGGTTTCGTTGGCAGTTTGGCGAGTGTGGCCGAGAATTCCGCGAGTTGTCGCTGCAACAACTCCGGCGTGAGCAAGGACGCATCCATTTCGGCAAAGGCGATCGCGTTGAGGTCCGAGGCGTGGATTGTGCGCGCCAATGTCCGCCGGCCGCTCCCCTCAGGGCCATGAATCCAAACGGCACAGTCAAGCCAGGTCGCCCGGTCAGCCAGCAAGCGCAGCGAAGACATCGACAGGGACTCGCCGACAAAGCGGCTCAATTTCGCCTGGCCGCGTTCACGCACACGAGTCCGATGCTCCGCGAGCAACGCATGCCAATCAGTCGTTGCCGTGATTCGCGCTGGCGAACCTTGCTCAGTGGCAACGGCTCTAGTAGCCCAAGCCACGGCCGCTTCGACTTCACCAGCTGCGTCAAGCAGCGGCACCCATTGCACCTCGAGTTGCTGCGCCGGATCGCGCGGGTGGACGATCTTCGTTTGCAGCACACTGCCGGTGAACACGGCGGGATCAGGCGTGAGCGCCGACGCTTGCTCCGCGCTTATTGCGGCATCGGCAGGAGTTCCGAAGCGAACTTCCTGGCCAGCAAGTTGCTCGCCGCCGTCACCCCACCAAGCGCAGAGTGCAGGGTTTGTCAGGATAATCCGCCACGACGCATCGACCACCCAGATCGGCTGATCCGCTTGTTCGAAAAGTTTGTTCCAATTCGCTCGAGATGGTCGCACAGAGGGTTATGGCCAGCGATTGAGAAGTAATAAAGCCAATGGAAATTGTTCGGTTTCGGAAGCGATTCCGTTATTACTAGTAACCCGGAATTGCAACTCGAAGCGTGAGCGAGGCGAGCAAACGCCGCGCAACGAATCGCCGAATGTTAGGGCATTGTTTGCAAGGAGGAAAAACCTCGAAATCCGTTTTGCTTTTTAAGAGGGGTGACAAACAGTTGTCACCCCTGATTGTTATTGTAACTCACATCACACGCGGCATCAGCCGGCGCAGGGGTATTGGGGCAGTATCCCTGCGCCGATGATTATTGGAGAATTGCTTTACCTGGATAAATCATACCAGGTTCTAGCGTAGCCAATTCATGGCAACTTGAAGGAAGAAGGGAAAAGGTAGTGTCTCCCACCTTATTCCTTTTCCCTTTTTCCTTTTGCAGTTCAACGACAGTTCACTGCAAAAACGCCAGGGGCTCTGGGACTAATTGCAGCTTTCGACATCAGATTCTTGTGCCGCTAGTGTCGTGGCATTGACCGTCGGGGCAGGAATCGTGGCGACGGCTCGTTCCGCTTCTTCCTTGGCGGCTTTCTGCGAGATCGGCGAGAGCGCGCCGAGGATGTTCTCCCCCGCGGCTTGGCTCGGATTCATCATGGGGCCGGCGGCCAACCCGCCGCCGATGACCAGCAGGACACAGAGTCCCCAGGCGACCTTTGGCCCCGGGTTCGTATTGATCGCGAGTTTGCCCGTTGGCTCGCGAAAGAACATCGCGGCGATAATTCGCAGATAGTACGCCGCAGCAATCGCCGCGTTCAACACCGTGACAATCGCGAGTGCCAAGAACCAGCCATTGGTCGTGCCAGCGTTCATGACACCGCTGGCTTGCACGGCCCCGAGGAGCAGATTGAACTTGCCCCAGAAGCCCGCCAGCGGCGGAATACCAGCGAGGCTGAACAGAAACACCGCCATCGCGAGCGCCGGCAGCAAATGCTTGCGCGAAAGTCCGTTCAGCTCATCAACTCGTTCCAGCGGCCGATCCTCGGTTCCCAATCCCGCGAGGATCCCAAACACGCCGATCGTCGCAAACGTGTAGACCGCGACATAAAACAGCGCCGAACCAAGCCCGCTGACCCCCGGTTCGCCGCCTGCCAGAGCCATATTGGGGCCATGATCGAGTTGCTGCTGATACACCCCGACCGCGACACCGATCAGCAGATACCCGCCATGCGCGATTGACGAATAAGCAAACAGCCGCCGCACATTGTTTTGCCACAGCGCCAGGATATTGCCCAGCGTCATCGTGACGAGCGAAATCGCGAGCAGCACCTTCCACGATAAATCTTCGATGCCAGGCAAGTTCACCGCGACGATTCGAATCAGGACCAGCAACCCGGCGACCTTGGGCATCGTTGAAAGCAACCCGGCGTTGGCTTGGCTGGTGCCTTGATAAACGTCGGGCGCGTAAAAGTGAAACGGCACCGCAGCCAAGCGAAACCCGAGTCCCGCGACGACGAGCAACATGCCTAGCCCCGCCAACGAGGTCAAGTTCGTCGCACTATCCGGCTTCGTGCTGGCGAGCATCTTGCTGCCGATGAGTGTCAGGGACGTGCTCCCCGTTGCTCCGTAGATAAAACTGAAGCCGTAGAGCAATAGTCCCGACGATAGAATGCTTAGGTAGAAGTACTTGGTCGTCGCTTCTTGCGCTTGAGCGCCGCGCCGGCCGATGTACAGCAGCACATACGTTGGTATCGAAACGAGCTCCAAGCCCGCGAACAGCAGCACCAGATCATTCGCCCGGGCACAGATCATCAATCCGGCCAAGAGCATGAGCAGCGAGCCGGTATATTCCGAGCGGTGGGGATCATCGCCGGCGCGGCGCGTGAGCATGACGAGGAGCAAGCCCGCGAGCAGGATGAACCACCGCGCGGTATGCCCGAACAGATCGATGGCCAATGGTCCCGAGTAAGTTCCATCTATGAACGCGCCGTCGCGCATCAATTGACCATCTTGCGTCGAGAGCGTGATGAAGACCAGTCCGAGCGAAAGCAGGGCCAGCAGCGTCGGCTGGGTCTGTTTCGGGAAAAAGGCGCCGCTCAAATAAATCAGCGTCCCGGCGAGAACCAGGATCAGCTCGGGCAGCAGCAGTTGGATTGTTTCAAGCGAAGTCATTATTGGAAGTATTTCGGAGTTAGAAGGAAGGAGGAAGAATAATCGCGATGCTTTATTCTGCGCCTTGCTTCAATACTGAGTGCGTTTGTGGCTTAGTACCTGCTGCAATCTTTGCTGGCACCGTGACTGGCGGAGTCGCCTTGTCCAATGCCGCGGCAGCCGGAGCAGCGTACTTCCAGCTTTCGTCGAGCCGCTTCGTAAAGTCTTGCGGCTTGAGTCCGATCCAGAACATAAAGACGACGAGCGGCGCGAGGGCGAAGAACTCGCGGCAATTCATATCCGTCGGACCCGGCGGCAGCGGCGGTTCGGCATGATGCCCATGTGCGTCGTGACCGTGGTCGCCGCCGTGAGCGTCATGGCCATGCGCTGCGAGACCCTGAGCGGCATGTCCATGATCCGCTTGGCCGTGCGCGTGGTTGCCGTGCCCATGATCGCCGGCCGGTTCATACAGCGGACCGTAGAAGACGCGTTGCACGAGGTAGAGCATGTACCACGCCCCAAGCACGACTCCCGTCACACTGAGGATCGCGATCCACATGAGCGAAGACTGCATCCACGACGGCCCGACCCAGCCGCGTTGGAAGATTCCGGTGAGGACGAGAAATTCGCCGACGAAGCCATTCAAGCCCGGCAAGCCGATGCTCGAAAATGTAAACAACAGCATCATGAACGTCAGCCACGGCAGCCGCCGCGCGAGTCCGCCGAGTTGATCGATCTGCCGTGTGTGGTAGCGTTCGTAAATCATGCCGACAACGGCGAACAACCCGCCGGTGCTGAGCCCGTGGTTGATCATCTGCAGCAAGCCGCCAGTGAGCGCCGTCTTGTTGAGGGCAAAAATGCCGAGCATGCAAAAGCCCAAGTGGCTCACGCTGGAATACGCAATCAAACGTTTAATATCACTCTGCGCGAGCGCAACGAGCGCGCCGTAAATAATGCCCGCGACGCTTAGCCCCAGCACCCACGGCATGCATGCAACGGTAGCGTCGGGCAGCATTGGCAAGCTGAACCGCACGAAGCCGTACGTGCCGATCTTGAGCAGGATCCCGGCCAGGATCACCGAACCGGCGGTCGGAGCCTGGACGTGCGCGAGCGGCAACCATGTATGCAGCGGGAAGAGTGGCACCTTGATGGCGAAGCCAGCGAACAGGCCGAGGAAGATCCAGAACTGCCAGTTTAGCGGCAGCGGATCTCTGACCAAACGCTCGGCCAACTCCTTGATGTCAAACGTCATCCGCGCGGTATTGAAATCGACCGGCGCGACGCTTGCCGCGTGCAGCACGATTGCCAGGAGCGCGACAAAAGTCAGCAAGCTGCCAGCGAGCGTAAAGAGGAAGAACTTGACCGCGGCGTACTTTCTTTCTTCACTGCCCCAAATCCCGATCAAGAAAAAGAGCGGAATCAGGGTGAACTCAAAGAAGATGTAGAACAGCAACAGATCGCGCGCCGAAAAGACACCGAGCATGCCTGTCTCGAGGATCAATAGCAGGGCATAGAACCCCGGCTGGCGTTCCTTGATTGCGGTCCAACTTACCAGAATCGCCGTCACACTCAAGAGCGCAGAAAGGCCGTACATCCAGAGACTCAGCCCATCGAGCCCAACGCTGAATTTCACATCGACGCTCGAATTTGCCCCGAGCCAGTTGTATGTCGTTACGGCCACATCGCCCGTCACGTGCGACCCTCCGCAAGTGACCCATCCAGCCGCGGCAAGTGTCGCGAGCGAGGTAATCAATGCGATCCCGCGTGCCAAATGCGGCGAAGCGCCGCCACTCACGGCAATCGCGAGCGCGCCGAGCAATGGGATCAGGAGCGAGAGTAGCAATAATTGGGATAAGTCCATCGTCGATATTTGTAAAAGTCAGACTGATTGCGAAGGTCAAATTCCCGCCGATACCATCGGCGGCTTTGTTCGTTGTTAACTGCCGTAAATGGCGATGCCCCAGACCAGCACGATCAACCCCAGCACCATCGCCAGGGCATAAAACTGCACCATGCCATTCTGCAACAAGCGCATCGTCTTGCCCGCCGCGACCGGAATCGCTCCGACCGTATTCACCGCGCCATCGATCAGGAACCGATCCACGGCATAGCAAAGGTACGCCAGCACCAACAACGGAAAGACGAACACGACCAGATACAATTGGTCGATGAAAAACTTGCCGAGCGACAGGTCATACAGCGGGCCAGATGCTTTGGCGATGGCCGCGGCTTCCTTCCGGTCGCCTAGATAGAGGTACGAAGCCAGCGCGATGCCGATCAACGCGACGACCGTTCCCCAGAACGCCACATCGACATGGAACTCGGGTTCAACCGCCGTGTCGGCAATCGTCTTGTAAGCGAGCGATGGCGTCTGCGTCAGCAGGTCTGAAAACGCGTGCGTTGGAAAGCCAAAGACCATGCCGACGAAGACGGCACACACGGCAAGCACAACCAGCGGCGTCGTCATCGACGCCGGCGACTCATGAGCATGATCGCCCGCCGCGGCCGGAACCTTAAGCTCGCCATAGAACGTCATATAAAACGCGCGGAACGTATAAAACGCCGTCAACCCGGCACAACCGACGGCTAAGTAATACAGGAATCCGTACAACCCGTGCGAGAACGTTGTGTCGAAGGCTGGATTGTGAGCGGCATGCGGATGTTTGTGCGGCGTTTCTTCGGACAACAGCGCCACATGCTGATAGCCGTCACGGTCAATGCTTGCCTGCTTAGACGAATCGATCTGCAGAGCGGCTTGTTCGGTCGCAACCGGATGAGCATGCGACCGCTCATGGAGCGAAGCCAGAATTTCGTCCTTGCTCCAGAACCCGGCGAACGGAAACAACCCGGCAAGCGCCAAGCAGCCGATCAAGAACGTGGCGTGTGTGATCGGCATGATCTTGCGGAGGCCGCTGAATTGACGCATGTCGATCACATGGCCCATCGCGTGCATGACGCTGCCGGAACCCAGGAAGAGCAGAGCCTTGAAGAAGGCGTGTGTAAAGAGATGAAACATCCCGGCGACGATGCCGAGCGAGGAACCGGTGCCAAGGGCGAGGAACATGTACCCGAGTTGGCTTACCGTCGAGTACGCGAGCACACGCTTCAGGTCCGTTTGCGTCAGTGCGATCAAGCCGGCGAGCAACGCGGTGAACCCGCCGATGACTGCGACGAGCATCTGCGCCGTGAACGGCGAATCGCCGACCATGAACAGCGGCTCCGCGCCGGCGGCCATGAACAACGGCGTGCATCTTGTGACTAAGTACACGCCCGCGGTGACCATCGTCGCCGCGTGGATGAGCGCCGACACGGGCGTTGGCCCTTCCATCGCGTCTGGGAGCCAGACATGCAACGGAAACTGGGCCGACTTGCCGCAACAGCCGACGAAGAGCAGCGCACAAATCGCGACCGCGACGCCGCCATGCACGAACAAATCGGGATTCGCGAGCCGTGTTTGGCCGAGCACCCCGGCTACAACGCTCTGGCCGCCTTCGACCGGATCGTGGTAGTCCAGCGTTCCGTAGTTGGTCCAAATCAGGAACAACGCCAGTGCCAAGCCAAAGTCGCCAACGCGGTTGACGAGGAGCGCTTTCTTGCCGGCCGCGGCCGCTTCCGGCTTTTGATACCAGAACCCAATGAGCAGGTAGCTGCACGCACCGACTGCTTCCCAGAAACAGAACAGCAGCACGAAGTTGCTCACCGACACGAGCATCGTCATCGAAAAGACGAACAGCCCGATGTAGACAAAGAACCGCCAGTAACTCCGATCGCCATGCATGTAGCCCGCCGCATAAATCGCGACGAGCGTACTGATGAATGTGACCATGCAGAGCATGATCGCGGTCAACGCGTCGGCTCGCAGGACGACATCGATATGCAGCGGGGCCGTGGTCACTGTCTTTCCGCCAGGCGTGTTCAGCGGCTGGTTCGATTGATACGCGTCGGGAATGTCGAGCCAAGTCCAGATCGGCGCGACCATTTCAAAGCCGACGGTTTTCGCCGGATCGCTATCAGCGAGGGCTTGGTTCTTAGCGACCTCTTCGCGAACGTGATTCAACACGCCGAGGCTGCATAGGAACGACGCCGCGATCGTCAAGACAATCGGCCAATGGGATAACCCGCGCAGCTTCCAGCCGGTCAGCGCGACAAACAGCGCACCCGCAAGTGGTAAGGCCGGCACGGCGATCAAAAGAGCATTCATGCTTTGTTGGTCAATCAGTTTTGTGGTGACTTCTTCCTAACGCCTTACGACTCTCTTACAACTGTCCCCGATGGCCGCCCGGTTCATCGACGCTCGGATCAACATCGGGCAGCACACCCGCCGTGGTCAGCTTCGGCCAGACTTGAGTCTCGGCGGTGAACTCATCGAGTTCGACATCCTGATATGCGGGCAGCGATTCTTCGCGAATCTCGCTCCACGCAGCGATATCCAGCCGGCCCGTCCGCTGGTACAGCATGACAATGAGCGCGAGGGCCAAGCCCGCTTCGCACGCGGCGACGGTCAGGATCATGATGACGAGCATCTGCCCGCCCCAGTCGTTGTGGTAGCGGCCCCACGCGATCAGACTCACGGCAATGCCCTGTAGCATCATCTCAGCGCAGAGGAACATGATGATCATGTTCCGACGCGCGAGGAATCCAGCCATGCCGAGTCCAAACAGCAGCGCTCCGATGAGTAGCGAGTTATGCAGCAGTGCTAGTTCATTCATGATTTGCCTCCGACCAATTCAGGTTCCGATGCTTCGCTTGCCGGCACCGGTCGCGGTCCGCGCCCGCCGAGTTTCGTCGGCACACTGTCGAGAGGCCGCGTCTTGGGCGAGCGATCGATGCTTAGGATCGCAATCGCGCCGACCAACGCGACAAGCAAGAGTGTGCCGGCAATTTCGACGGCGATGAGTTGCTTGGAAAACATTTCGCCGCCGAGCTTGGCGACGTGCTGTGGGTTCAAGATGTTCTTTTCTCGCTTTTCCGTGTTCCGTTCCGTGGGCAATTTCACCCTGTCAGGGATAACGAGAATTTGATCGGCCGCTACACCCAGCGGTTTAGCCAGACTCGTGGCCAGCTCCGCATTGAGTGCCTTGAGCTTCGCTTCATCTTTTTCAAACGCCATTGCTTCGGAAGTTTGCAACTCGACGATTTGCTTGCCATCGGCAGCCGTGGTGACACGAGCGCCGCGTACTTTTTCGGCTGGTAAGATCTTGCCCGCGGGTTGATCGGCGGCGAGCGCCGCCATCACGCGCGGATCCTTGCCCGGAGAAAGAACGGCGACCGTGGTCATGGTGAGGATGCCGACGAGTACCGAACCGGTGACGGCGGCGAGAAGGCCCTCCCAACTGACGCGATCATAAAACGCATGGCCCTCGGGTTGAGCCAGCATGATGACGAACAAGAAGGTGACCAAGATCGCCCCCGCGTAAACGACGATCGTTGCGACGCCGAGGAACTGTGCCCCTTGAATCATGAATAACCCGGCCGTCGCCAAGAGCGACAACGCGAACCAAATCGCACAGTAGATAGGACTGCGAAACGTCACCGCAAGCGCGGCCGAAACGACGGCCGTGGTGCCGACAACACCAAAGACGAGATTGTCGCTCCAAGTACCTAGGCACTGTCCCAGCGCCCCAAAGCAGGCGAGACTCGCGGCCGAAAGCATGCCGCCGAGAAGGCGACCGCCTTTGCGTCCGCGCGGCAGCATGAGCCACATGCCAAGCGTGGCAAGCAAGATGGCAGCGGCAGCTAAATAAACTTGTGATTGAGACATTGTCTGCAAAAATGTTGTAAAGGCTATGACGCAAGCGCGTGGGTAGCTTACTCGTAAAGACTCAAATTTTCATTTTGCACTTTGCAATTTGCAATTTGCAATTCTCTCTTCTCACTTACAGGGGGCAGTTCCAAGCTCAAGCGACTTCATCGGTTCCGCATCCTTGGTCATGTCGTAAACGCTGAGCAGCTTTTCCTTGTCGAAGATCATCTCTTCGCGGCTCCTGCCGGTCAGGTCGAGTAGGCTCGTGAGTTCGACCGCATCCACCGGGCAAGCTTCTTCGCACATGCCGCAAAAAATGCAGCGCAGTTCATCGATCGTGAACGATTCCGGATACTTCTCGCGATCGGGCCAGGGGCTGGGCGCGGCGACGATGTCGATGCAGTGCGCCGGACAGGCCGTGGCACAAAGAAAACACGCGACACACTTCACGCGGCCTTCGGCGTCTTTGTTCAGGCGATGCACGCCGCGATAAATCAGCGGGTTGCCGACCGTGGGGCGTTCTTCGGGGAAGCTGACGGTGACCTTGGGGCTGAAGAGATGCTTGAGCGTCGTGGTCAGACCCTGCGCGAACAGCGGCAGGTACATCTTGCCCGTCAGGCCCAGCTTCGGCTCTTCGATCCAAGCAATATTGGCGTCGTTATCTAACATGAGTTTCGTGACTGAATTGAAAAAGTTCTGCTACCCATTCCAAAGGATTCGTCCCTAGCTTGCCGCTTAGCAATGCTCAGCGTCTCTCTAGCCCAGCAGATGCTCCGGCTCCATCGCCCCCCAACGGCTATGACGCGGCTTGTTGTCCGTTGCGAGCGGCGCGATCAACGCCGCGCCGATCCAACTGACAAGCATCACGACCCAGCCGACCAAAATGGCGATCCCCGAACTTCCTTCGGCGATGAACTCCATCGCCTCGAGTTCGTTGAGGATCGCGGTGGAGACCAAGTTGATAAGTCCCAGCGGCAACATGACCTTCCATGCCATCGTCATGAGTTGATCAAAGCGGAAACGCGGCCAACTCCAGCGGACGAGCATGAAGAACAAGATCACGCTCACGACTTTGATGTTGAAAATGACAATCCGCAGGATCGCCTGGCCCCAGCCGACGCTTTCGACATCGGTCAGACCCCAGAAGTGCCAGCCGCCGAGGAACAGCACCGTGATCAGCACCGAGGCCGTGATCATGTGCAGGAACTCGGCGATCAGGAACAGGATCAGCTTCATGCCCGAGTACTCGGTGTGATAGCCGCCGATCAGTTCCTGTTCGGCTTCGGGCAAGTCGAACGGCAAACGCGCGGCTTCAGCGAACGCGGCGACCATGAAGACGATGAAGCCCAACGGCTGCGAGAAGGCGAACCAGACGCCGGTACTTGCTTGCTTATCGATGATCGTATCGAGCCGCAGCGAATTCGCCGCCAGGACAATGCCGAGAATCCCGAGACCCATCGGCAGTTCGTAGGAGATCAACTGGGCACTGCTGCGCAGGCCGCCGAGGAAGCTGTACTTGTTATTGCTCGCCCAACCGCCGAGGATCACGCCGTAGACGGCGATGCTCGACAGGGCAAAGACATAGATCAAGCCAATATCGACGCCCGGCGCGACGACCAGATCGACAGCCCCGCCGGCAAACGTGTAGCCAAAGAGTTCAAACTCGGGAATCACGCTGCCGAATGGAATCACCGCGAAGATCGCCAGCGCGGCGGCGAGGATCACGATCGGCGCCAGGGCGAAGAGCGCCTTGTCGACATGGCTGGGCGTGTATTCTTCTTTGAAGATGAACTTGAGCCCATCGGCCAGCGGCTGGCCGAGGCCGAACATCTTGATGTCGGTCAAGGGAATGCCGACGCGGTTGGGACCCTTGCGGTCTTGGACCCAAGCGGCCATCCAACGTTCGAGCAACACAAAATACGCGGCCCCGGTCATCAACCCTCCGAGGAGGAGAGCGATTTTGACGAGCGCGGCGATGAGTTCAGGGGTCATAGGCAACGAATATGAAATTGAATGATTGTGCGTCGTGTCTGACTTAGGTTTTAGCAGGAGTGGCAGTGCTACTCTCAGCGAGTTGATTCAACCGCAGGTCAATCCCGTGCGGCGGGATCAGACCCTGTCCCGCTGCGGCACTGAAGGCTGGAATCTCGGCGGCCAGCTCTTGCAGCACACGCCGGGCGTTGTACAAGCCCGTCTTGGCCAGCATCGTCCACGCCAAATGCCCCTCGGGCTTGCAACCCGCCGGCGGCCGAACGGCCCAATCGAAGCTTTGCAGGCGTTCGGTCGCATTGACGTACGAGCCAGCGCGTTCGGCGTAACCCGCACCGGGCAACTGGTACGTTGCCATGCGATTGAGCGGCGAGTCGAACATGTCTTGGACGATGATCAATGGAACCTTGGCAAAGGCGTTCGCCTTGGCGTCATCGATCCAATCGCTGCGATAGCCGCCGGCAACCCAGGCCGCGCTGATCGTGCTGCCGTTGCTTGCGCCGGCGAGTTTCTTGAGGAACTCGTCCCAAGTCACGAGCGGACCGAAGTGGCTTAGAACCTTTTCCACGCCGTGGCGGTTCGGGCACTTCTCGGCGCGGATCGTAAACCCGCCGGGGAAGGTTTCGTCGCTGCCGACGGTCGGAATCGGACCCATTGCCAAGACGGCCTGCGGATCGAGTTCCCGCGCCAGCTTGCAGAGCAGGTACGCCTCTTCGACGGTTTGAAACGGCGAGACGACTAGCGCGAGACGCCCGCCTTGGCCGGGGTTCTTGCCTGTGAGCGTGTAGCGAATATCTTGGCCCAGCATCGCCGGGACGTTCGCCCACTCGATGTTGTCCATGTCTTGCGGGTTGTAGCCGCCGCCCTTGCGACGCTTCGGTCCGTTAAGGCGCTCGGCACTGTGGATGTCGTTGTAGTTGTAGCGGCCTTCGTCGCACATCCACCACTTGTTGATGTGCGGATTCTCACGCGGCTTCAAACGAAAGACGGAATCTTGGTTCTCGTCGATCGTGATCGAGCAACCTGTCGAGCACCCGGCGCAAACGCCGTTGTGCTTCTTCATGAACCAAACGCGTTGCTTGTAGAGGAAGTCGCGATCGCCCAGCGCCCCGACGGGACAAAGATCGACGACATTGCCCGAGAGTTTGTTGTCGAGCGGGTAACCTTCGAAGACATCGATCTCTTCGTGGCTGCCGCGGTTCGTGACCATCAGTTCGGCGGTGCCAGTAATTTCGCGCGTGAAGCGGACGCAGCGAGTGCACATGATGCAGCGATCGACGAACAGCGTCACCGTCTCGCCGACGTCGCGCTTGCGGCTCGTGAAGGGACGAATATCCGCGCGGCGTTCTTCTTGGCCGTGTTCGAAGTGGTAGTCTTGCAGCAAGCACTCGCCCGCCTTGTCGCAGATTGGGCAGTCGATCGGGTGATCGATGAGCAGATCCTCTTCGACCATCGCGCGGCTGGCGATGACTTTTTCGCTGTTCGTCACGAAGACGGTGCCGTCCTTGGCCGGCGTTTGGCAGCCGGGGACGACCTTGGGCAGCATCGAAATCTTGCCGGTGTCCTTGTCCTTGGTGCCGGTTTCGACCAAGCACATACGGCAACTCGCGACAACCGAGAGCCCCGGGTGCCAACAATAGTGCGGCACTTCGACGCCGGCGCGGCGCGCGGCTTCGATGCCATTGAGGCGCTCGTGGTCCCCGACTTCGACTTCGATCCCGTCAACGATGACTTTTCCCATGATCTCTTCCAATTCTTCCTTATGTCGCAGTTGGGACTGCGTGAATCTTCGATTTGTCTTTAATTGCTAAGCCGCAATCGAGTGGGTGCTTGAGCGTGATTCAATTCTTCTAGTGCGCCAACATCGGCAGCGCATTCACAGGCGCGGTTTCCATGTAGCCCAGCGGATTGGTTTGCTTGACGTAGTCTTCGAACTCGCTGCGGAACTTGCGGATCGCGTTCTTTAGCGGCCACGCGGCACCGTCGCTTAGCCCGCAGATCGTCGTGCCGGGGATGATCCCGATTGTGTCGCCGATTTCGAGGAGCAGGTCGAGGTCCTTTAAGCGCCCTTTGCCCGCCTTGATCCGGTCAAGCATCGTCTTGGCCCAGGCGGTTCCTTCGCGGCATGGCGTGCATTGACCGCAGCTTTCGTGCTTGAAGAACTGCGCGCTGTTGTGCAGGAAGTCGACCATCGAAACGGTCTCGTCCATGACGACAACTGCCGCCGTGCCGAGCCCCAAGCACCCGACCTTGCCGAGGGCGTTGAAGTCGAGTGGAACGTCGAATTCTTTTTCGGTAATCAGGCCCATGCTGATCCCGCCGGGGATCGCGGCCTTGGCCTTGCGGTTTTTCCAGATCCCGCCCCCATATTCGTCGATGAGTTGCCGCGTTGTGATTCCGAGCGGCGCTTCGTAGCAGCCCGGCTTGTTGATGTGGCCGCTCAGGCAGTACAGCTTCGGGCCGTAGCTGCCGGCGTCACGCGGGTTGTTCGGATCAGCCGGGATGCCGATCGACTTGAACCACTCGACGCCGCGATTGATGATGTGCGTGACGCAGGCGACCGTCTCGATGTTGTTCACCACGGTTGGCTTGCGGAAGACGCCTTCGATGGCCGGGAACGGCGGCTTGATGCGCGGCCAGGCGCGTTTCCCCTCGAGCGATTCGATCAGGCCCGTCTCTTCGCCACAGATGTACGCGCCGGCACCCTTATGCAGGTAGATGTCCAGCGAGAACTCGGTCCCGAGAATGTTCTTGCCGAGGTAACCCTTGGCATAGCATTCGTCGAGAGCCGCTTGCAGCCGCTTCCAACTCAACGGGTATTCGTAGCGAAGGTAGATATAAGCCGTTGTAGCTTTCGTCGCGAAGCAGCTGATGATAATCCCTTCGATCACTTGATGCGGATCGAGTTCCATCAGGTAGCGATTGTTGAATGTGCCCGGTTCGCTCTCGTCGGCGTTGATGCACATGTAGATCGGGCCGGGATGGTTCTTGGGCAAGAACGTCCACTTGAGCCCGGTCGGAAAGCCCGCGCCGCCGCGGCCGCGGAGGCCGCTCTGCTTGACGGTTTCGGTGACACTGTCGGGCGTCATTTCCTTGAGCGCCTTGTGCAGTGCCTTGTAGCCGCCGTTTTGTTCGTAGACCTTCATTGTCCAGCACTCGGGCTTGGACATTTGGGCCATCAGGACTGGTTCGAACTTTGCCATCTTCGGAGGGGGCTGGGGATTGGGGGTTCGGGATTGGGGAGAGACGTGTGCCTCGATCCCCTCAATTTGTTTGTTAGTGTTTCGCGTTTGCGGTGACGCCGAGGTCCTTCAAAAATTTGTCGGCCTTCTCGATTGAGACATCGGTGTGCAGCGTCTCGTTCGCCAGCATGCACGGAGCGTATTCGCACGCCCCCAAGCACTCGGCGTATTCAACCGTGAGCTTCCCGTCGCTGGTGCATTCACCCGGATGAAGGCCAGTTTTTTCGCACATGTGGTCGAGCAACTCGTACCCGCCGCGTAGCATGCAGCTCACCGAGCGGCAAATCCACGCCCGCGTTTGGCCGTGCGGCGCGTCTTGCTTGAAGATGCCGTAAAACGAGAGCGTGTCCTGAACTTCAGCCGGCTTGAGTTCGAGCAACTGCGCGATCTCGACGACGGCTCGCATCGGCACGTAGCGCAGGGCATCGTTGACGATGTGAATCGCCGGCAGTGTCACCGCGCGTTTGTTCGGATAACGCGGAAACAAGTCCGTAATTGCTTTCACCATTTCTGGTGTCAAGACTTTGTTTTCAGTTGCAGCGGCCATATTTCAGTAACGATGAATGATGAACGATAAGCGATGAAGTGTTTCTTTTCCCTCTTCATTTTAGCGATCCAATTCTGCAGCAATAATGTTCAAACTTCCCAAAACCGCGACGATGTCGCTCAGCGTGTGCCCGCGGATCAAATCCGGGAACAACGCAAAGTGAATGAAGCTCGGCGGGCGGCAGCGGGCACGGTAGGCGACGTCGCTGCCGTCGCCGACGATGTAGAACCCAAGCTCGCCGTTCGGCGCTTCGATGGCGCTGTAGACCTCTTCGTGCGGAACTTCGAAGCCGCGATTGCTCATCGTCAGCTCGAAGTGCGAGATCGTACCTTCGATCGTCGAGTAGACCATCTTCTTGGACGGAATCGTCGTGCGGTCGCCTTGGGCAACGTTGTACGGACCCTCCGGGATGTTCTCCAGGGCCTGCTTGACGATCTTCAAACTCTCGCGCATCTCGGCCATACGGACCATGTACCGCGCCATGCAGTCGCCGGCCTTGGCACAGCAGACCTTAAAGTCGAAATCCTTGTACGACAGGTACGGCTCGTCTTTACGGAGATCGCGTGTCACGCCGCTTGCGCGGGCGATCGGGCCGGTCGCGCTTTTGTTGGTCGCGATTTCCTTCGTGAGGATGCCGACACCCTTCGTGCGGTCGTGGAAGATCTTGTTCCGATTGAGCAGCCGCTCCATGTCGTCGAGCGTCTTGGGAAACTCGCGGCAGAATTTGCGGATCTTTTCGATCACCAGCGGCGTGATGTCTTGGCTCAAGCCGCCGACGCGGGTGTAGCTGTTGGTGAACCGCGCGCCGCACAGCGTTTCGAAGATGTCGTAGATGACTTCGCGTTGATAGAAGCCATACAGGAAGAACGTAAACGCGCCGATGTCGAGGCCCACGGCCCCGTTGCAGAGCAAGTGATCGCTGATTCGGGCGAGTTCACAGATGATCGTGCGAATGTACGAGCAGCGCGGCGTGATTTGAATCCCGAGCAGCTTCTCGACCGCCCCGTGCCACGCGACATTATTGGCCATCGGGCTGATGTAGTTCATCCGATCGGTCACAGTCACATACTGGTTGTAATCCAGGTGCTCGCCGATCTTTTCAAAGCCCGAGTGCAGATACCCGATGTCGGGCATCGCATCGACAACGCGTTCGCCGTCGAGCTTCAGAACAAGGCGCAGCGTTGTGTGCGTCGCAGGATGCTGCGGACCAAAGTTGAGCGTCCAGAGATAGTCCTGGACTTCGTCGTGGGCGATATCGCGGGTTTGGTAGGGAGGAGCGACGGACATTCGTTGTGGGTTGAGTTAAACGAAATCGGTTGACTGAAATTCGATACGCTTGATACTGCAAAATGCACGTTTTAACTTTTGTAATTTGCCAATCAAAGGGTTATCGTCGGTCACGACCAAAACATTCTTATCAGGGTATTCAACGATAGCCGCATCAGTTAAACCCAAGCTCATAAAGCACTCAGCCATACAGGTGACTCTTGCGGAGGACTCCGCTTCAGCAACATTCTCAAGCTGCAAAATGGAGCGAAGTGCATCCAGCATTTGTGTTCGATACGGTTGCTTGATGGCTTTCACTAAATTGGAGACCTCGCTCAAGATGTAAGGACTTGTGTAAATCTTCTTGAATTCGCCAAGGAGCATTTCTAATGCGGCAAAATGCTCGATTCGATAATCAGTCGTCTTGCGATGTTCGGTAATAAGCTTCTTGTCCACATTTCCAACAATCCACAACACGAATAAATTGGCATCCAGCAAAAGCCCGGAGTTCCCGTGTCGTCTGGCAAGTGTCTTGAACGAATCAATCATGATCGCGAATTTTCATCGAGATGACGCGGTTGGATTGTGCATCAACCTTGATGACTTTGTAAACCTTGATTACCTCCGCCGAAGGGAGACGCAACACGATTCCCGAGGATTGAGATTTCATTCGCTCCAATTCTTTGTCGAGCAAGCTCTTGGGCTTTGGCTGCCAGTACCCAATGGTGATCAGCCAAAACTTGCCATCCTTGCTGCGTTCTATTTCTTCCAATTCAATTTCATTGTCAGAATCATGTGGAATTAGCTGTCGCGCATAATTCAACGCAGCATTCACAGCGATAAGTTCAGGCGGTGGTGGTTGAGTTTTTGCCATGGAAATCGTTCCTTTACGCTTCTCTTCTCGTTAACACCGGAAAATTATGCCGTTCGCCCCGCCCTTGCAGCGGATAATCTTTCCGCAGCGGATACGCCACGAACTCATCGGGGCACAAAATTCGGCGATGATCCGGGTGGCCGGCGAAGGTGATCCCGAACATGTCGTAAACTTCACGCTCCATCCAATCCGCGCCCAGCCACAGCGTCGTTGTGGTAGGAATCGTTGGCTCGGGATCGTTTAGAAACGTTCGCACGATCAGCCGCACGTTGTCACTCGTCCGCACGACGTTGTAGGCCATGCCGTAGCGATCCGTCGCATCGCGGTAGTTCAAATAGTCGACGCACGTCACATCGGCCAGCAGATCGAACTCGTGCTCTTCTTTCAGCGTGCGCAACAAATCCCAGCACAAAGCGGCCGGAACGACGACACGCGTCTGCCCACGAAACTCGGAAGTCGTGGTTCCGGGGAACTTGTTGAGGACAGCAGGAAGAGCAAACATGGCAGATGAGAAGAGTGTGTTACAGCCGAACGCAATCAAACACGCGAGGACATTTCAGTTGGCTAAAACGTCGGGTTTCTCGCACTATCGAGCATCGTCAGTTGCGGCATTTCGACCAGGGCCCGCTTCATTTGCTGCCGCGCGTCGGTTTCGAATTCGCGGCCGCTGAGCGTTCCTTCGCGTTGAATCTTGTCTTGCAGGTCAATGATCGCTTGGATCAATTGTTCCGGCCGCGGGGGGCACCCGGGGACGTACATATCGACCGGGATAAAGCGGTCGATCCCTTGCACGACGCTGTAGGTATCGAACACCCCGCCCGTGCTCGCGCAGGCACCCATGCTGATGCACCACTTGGGTTCGTGCATCTGTTGCCAGATGCGCTGCAGCACCGGCAGCATCTTCATGACGACGCGGCCGGCGACGATCATCAAATCGCATTGCCGAGGGCTGAAGCGAAAGACTTCGGCGCCGAAGCGCGCAAGGTCATGCTTGCTTGCGCCGGTGGCCATCAGTTCGATCCCGCAGCACGCGGTCGCGAACGGCATCGGCCAGAGGCTGTTCTTGCGGCACCAATTGGCCAGCGCGTCGAGTTTGCTCACGACGACATTTTCAGGCAGTTCTAGCGCCATCGGAAAACTCCTTTACGCCATGCGTAGACAAAACCGAGGGCGAGCAACGCGATGAAAAACATCACTTCGCCGAACACCAGTCCGCGACTTTCGACCCACTGGGCATTGATCGCCGCGGGGATCCCTTCGGGATTGCGGCTTGCGACAGCCCAGGGGTAGAGAAACAGCAATTCGACGTCGAACAGCAGAAACGCAATCGCGACGAGATGAAAGTGGATATCGAAGCGGCGGCGCGTGTCATGGATCGGATCCATGCCGCTCTCATAGGGCATCGCCTTGACCCCGCTATTACGGCGCGGTCCAAACAGTCGCCCGACGAACAGCATCGCGACAGCCAAGCCGATCGCGATGACGACAAAAAACAAAATCGGTAGGATGTCTTGCATGAATCGTCAGTGATAGCGGGGTTTGCGTTGACTTTGTGAATCTTGTCACAAACTTCAAAGCAAAAAAAGCCCAATTCTTTCCCAACTCCGCAAATCCTAACGCTTTGCGACGCATTCGGTCAAGCATCTACCGGTCGAAGAAGCTGGCTTTTTGCATATCTCGCAAGAGGCGAATTCTTGAATTACAAGGCATAATCCATTTGCCAAGGTGAAACCTCGAAAGTCAGATGAAACCTTTGCAAGACATTGCATTGCCGTGGCAGAACTGGGGTTTTATGATGGGTGCATGTCCGCAATCCTAAGAAAATCGTCGCTGATCTCGCCCGAGGAATACCTTGCTGGAGAATTAAATTCTCAAATCAAGCACGAATACCTAGGCGGAATTGTTTATGCCATGGCGGGTGCAAGGAATGTGCACAGCGTTATTATCTTCAATATCCTTTTGGCTTTAGGTAATCGATTGCGAGGGCAAAAATGTCAGCCCTTTCCAAGCGATACAAAAGTCCGCGTGATCATGCCCAGTGGGCAAATACGTTTCTATTATCCGGATGTTCAAATTGTCTGCGACCAGAATTCACTCCAGGAAACGTTTCAGGAACGTCCGGTTGTTTTGATCGAGGTTCTGTCGCCTTCGACACGCCGGACGGATGAGCACGAAAAACTAGAAGCATACACGACAATCTCGACATTGGAGACGTATTTGCTCGTCGATAGCAATCAAAGGCAGATCACAGTTTACCAACGTTCCAGTCTCGGCTTCGAATGCACTGTTTATAGTGGCGAAAAGGATCGAATTCGGTTGCCTAGCTTAAACCTCGAAATTCCGATCACGGAATTCTATGAAAACGCGGTGTTGTTGCCACCAACGATAGAAGAACTCGAGGAATACGGGAATTAGTCCGTTCCCGCTCCGGCGCATAAAAAACCCCTCGCAAGTGGGGCAGGAACTTGCGAAGGGCGTCGTCAGAAATAAATCTGACATAAGAAATCTACGACATGGCTGATCGAATGCAAGTGTTTTCAGAAAAAAACTTTCAAATTTTATGTAACCAACTTGGATTATTGGCCGTCATTGCGTCACCCCCTCTGTTGGTGGAGTCATAGGAAAAACTACAACTCTTTGCAATGGAATGATTTAGTTTCATAAAACATCGTTAATTCAATTGCCTTTTAGGTCATACTGGTACTCGCTGCGAGTTTCCGCAAAGTTTCGAATCCTTTCTTTCAAGCTCTCTCAATGGACATTGTCCAAGTTGTCTCCGATCTCGTTGCCATCCCCAGCGTCAATCCCATGGGGCGCACTATTCAGGGGCCGCAGTACCTGGAACGCCGAGTCACGGATTATTTAGAACTCGCTGCCCAGCGTCTGAAATTGCCCTATGTACGCCAGCCCATTGCCCCCGGACGGGACAATTTGGTGATGATGCTTAAAGGAGCAGAGAATCCGCTGCAGGGCGGAAAACTCCTCATGTGGGAAGCCCATCAAGACACGGTTCCGGTCGAAGGGATGGTAATTCCCCCTTGGCTCCCAGAGGTCCGCGATGGCCGTTTGTACGGCCGCGGGTCGTGCGATATCAAAGTCGGGCTCGGCGTTATGCTCGCAACCCTGGCACACTTGGCAGCGGAACCGGCCAAGGGCCGTCCCACGATCGTCCTCGCTTGTACCGTGAATGAAGAATACGGATTCACCGGAGCGAAGGGACTCGTGCAGCTTTGGAGTCGCGGCGAATCGGCCGTTTTGCCGCGAAAACCCGATGCGATTGTCGTCGCCGAGCCAACGAGTCTGGACATTGTCGTGGCGCATCGCGGAGTAGTGCGCTGGCGGATCAAAACCGGCGGGCGGGCGGCCCACAGTTCCTTGCCAGAACTCGGCGACAACGCCATTTATCGCATGGCACCGGTGCTCTTGGCTTTGAAGCGGTATCAGCACGACGTGGTACCGACACTGGGAAAACATGCCCTATGCGGCTCACCGACGATCAGTGTTGGGACGATTCATGGCGGAATCAGCGTCAACACGGTCCCGGACGAGTGTCTGATCGAAATCGACCGGCGGATTCTGCCGGGCGACGATCCGCGCGCGGCGTACGAGCACGTCGTCCGTTGGGTGGACGATAACGCCTACGATCCGGGGGTGATTCTACACGAAGCGCCCATGATGGAAAGCCGCGGGTTAGCTGACGGAAACAACGCTCAACTAGCCGAGACGTTGCTCCGCAGTGTCCGCGCCGTGACAAATCGCGGCGGAAAATCGATCGGCGTCAGCTACGGAACCGATGCCGCGGCGTACGGACATTTGGTGCCAACGGTCGTGTTTGGACCCGGCTCCATCGACCAGGCGCACACCATCGACGAGTGGGTCCCCATTGACGAACTCCACCTAGCGGGCGATATCCTATATCACCTGGCGAAAAATTTTGGGGCTTGATTGTCGAAGGAACGAATATGCGTGTTGCGTGGCTGACGGATCTGCATCTCGACTTTCTCGAGCCGAATCGCATCGAATGGTTTATGAACCAGGTCGAGCGCCAACACCCCGACGCGTTTCTGATCACGGGCGACATCAGCGACGGGCGAACCGTCATCGAGATGCTGAACTGGTTCGGCCATAGCTGGTCGAAGCCGATCTATTTCGTGCTAGGCAACCACGATTTTTACGGAGCCTCGATCGCGCGGGTCAAGAAAACAACGATCGAACTCTGCAACCATCTGCCGCGGCTCAATTATCTCTCGGTCGCGGAAAAGCCAATCCTGCTCAACGAATCGGTCGCTCTGATCGGCCACGATGGCTGGGCCGATGCGCGCATCGGCGATTACGAGCGCTCGATGGTGATGATGAGTGACTACAAATTCATCGCCGAGTTTCAGGGCCTCACCAAAATACAACGTTGGGAAGTCCTGAAGCAATATGGCCGTGACGCAGCGGATTTTCTCCGCAAGCAGTTGGACATGGCCGTGGCTGAGCGCGGGCATATTCTCGTCGCCACGCATGTCCCGCCGCTGCGCGAGGCGTGTTGGCACGAAGGGATGCTCTCGGACGACGAATGGGCTCCGCACTTTACTTGCTTGGCGATTGGCGAATTGCTGCTCGAATACGCCGCGCGCTATCCGCGCATCCATTTCACGGTCCTCTGCGGCCACACGCACAGCCCCGGTGAGTGCAAGCCGGTCGCGAATCTGCACATTATGACCGGCGGAGCCAGATACGGTGCCCCGACCATCTGCCGGATGTTTAATCTCGAGGGCTGGTGAGCGAATTCGCTTGCATTTGATACAAATGATTTCTGGATGATGACTCGCTCGAAATCGAAGTTAGCTAATTCGTCGCTGAAAATATTCCTTTCAAATCCAACTCAAATCCTGCGATGCTTCCCGTCCCGGTGACAGTTACGGGCTTATTCAGCACTTGAGGCGGCTTGCCTTGTTCGTAGATGTGAACTTGTGACAAGATCGGATCAATGATCCAGCCAAGTTCAACGCCGTTAACGATGTATTCTTCGAGTTTCTTCTGCAATGTCTTCACTCGATCCGATTCGCTTCGTAACTCGATCACGAAGTTCGGGCAGAGCGGGGCAATCTTTTTTTGTTGCTTGATCGTCAAGCGATCCCAGCGCGACTTTTCAACCCAGGTAGCATCCGGCGAGCGGATTGATCCTTTGGGCAGGCGAATCAAGGCAGAAGAGCTGAACACCAAGCCGCGCTCATGCTGCTTATTCCAACTGGTGAGTTGATAAAGAATTTCACTCTCCATCCAGCCCGAGTTCGTTCCGATCGGTGACACGATGATGACCTCGCCCTGGGCATTTTGCTCAAAGGGTTGTTCGGGGTTTTGCGCACAAAGCTGCAAGAATTGATCATCGTCGAGATTCAGCAACGGCCGCAGCACGATCCGCGTTGGCTCGATGCCAAGGAGATCGGTCTCGTACGTCGTGTCTGGAATGGCGATAGACATGGAATGTTCGCACCTAGGAAATTGAATGTTCCCTTGAATTATGCAATCTGTCTGCTAACGGTTCAAGAAAATAGGCAGACTTAATTTCTCTTTGATGCGTGGAGCAGTGGGGATTGGCTATGCCAATGCAATACTGAGCTCGAACGTGCCGCGATAAGTCGTGGTTAAACGGCTTGCTTCTGATACTGCTCAACCCAGGCCAGCAGATCATCATGCCCGCAGCGATGAAAGAAGTCGCCGGCCGTTTCGCCGGGCTGGCGCGCTTGCTTGAAATACATCATCAGCGGCACGAGATGAGGCACGACCTCTTCGGTCGGCACGATGTCGTAGAGCTTGAAATTCAAGCGATCGCCGACAAGCCGTCCGCCAACGTAGATTGTGTACTTGCCATCGGTCTTGCCGACGAGCCCAATGTCGCAGTTGTACGGACGAGCGCAGCCATTGGGGCAACCCGTCATCCGGAGCGTGAACTCTTCCTTGTCCAGGCCGAGCTTCGCAAGTTCGACTTCGAATTGATCGATCATTCCGGGAAGAGCACGTTCGCTTTCGGCCACGGCGAGTCCGCACGTCGGCTTCGCCACGCACGCCATCGACCAGCGACGGACGGTCGAGATGTCTTCACTCAGCGGGACGTGGTGCTTGCGGAGAATGCCGAGGAGTTTGTCCTTGTCCTCGGGTTTAAGGTCGATAAAGAGAATGCTCTGATGGGCCGTCAAGCGGAGCGGCGGAGCGAGCTCGGTGCAGATCTCGCGCAGCGCCGCTTTGAATTGAATCTTGTCATCGTCGTACAGCCGGCCGTGTTCGATGTTCAGGCCGTAGTAGTAACGGCCATCGCCTTGCTCGCGCCAGCCAATGTGGTCGTCCATGCCCGTGACATCGGCCGGATGCAAATCGGCGAGTGGTTGGCCAAAATATTCTTCGACCTTCGCGCGGAATGCCGGCAAGCCCATGTTGGCGATCGTGTATTTCAAACGGGCGACCTTGCGGTCCGAACGATTGCCGTAATCACGTTGAACCTTGACGATTGCCACGGCGACGCCGATCGCTTGATCGGGCGTGACATAGCAGAGGCGATGCGCAACAGCCGGAAACGTTTTCGCAGCGCTCGGCGTCAGTCCCATCCCGCCGCCGGCGAGGACGTTGTAGCCAACGATTTTCCCCTTTTCCACAATCGCCATGAACGACAAGTCGTTGGCGTACATGTCGACGCAGTTGTCTTCGGGCAGCCCGATGGACATCTTGAACTTGCGCGGCAGATAGACGGTGCCGTAGATCGGTTCGACGTCGTCACCCGCGGGCCCGATGTGATCGTGCGCCGTGCGGTCGAAGCCCGGCGGCCCGCCGACCATTTCTTCTTTGCCCGATTCGTCATCGCGCAGCCAGATTTCGTAGTAGCCCTCGGTGCGTGGAGCAAAAGTCATCGCCAGTTTGTCTGCCAACAGTTGCATCTCGCGGTGGACGTCGTCGTTGTGCGGCGCGGGGCAGCACATGACGTTGCGATTCACGTCGCCGCACGCGGCCAGCGTGCTGAGCTTGATCATGTTGATGATCCGAATTGTGTCCCGCAGGTTGTCCTTCGGGATGCCGTGGAGTTGCAGACCTTGGCGGCTCGTAATCCGCAGGGTGCTGTTCCCCATCACGTCGCATACATCGAGTTCGGCCAGCATTTGCTCGCTGGTCAGTTTGCCGCCGGGGATCCGCGAACGAACCATGAAAGAAGCATGCCGCGCGCCTTTGCCCGCGGCCTTGCGATCATCCCGGTTTTCTTGCTGATAAAACCCGTGGGTCTTGATCAGTTGCTGCATTTCTTTCGAAAAGCCATCACTGGCATCCGCGAGTTCTTCGGCAATGGTGCCGCGCAGGTGCTGGCTGGCGAGCTTGAACTCTTCGACCGCCGAGGGCTTGGCTTCGGAGGATTTGACATCAGCGGGCTTGGCTTCGCTGGGC
Organism: Pirellulales bacterium; assembly: GCA_041736895.1. Classification (GTDB taxonomy): domain Bacteria; phylum Planctomycetota; class Planctomycetia; order Pirellulales; family JALHPA01; genus JANRLT01. The sequence goes on along the minus strand of JBGSSS010000090.1, from coordinate 2,850 downwards.
TTTGCTTCGACAGTGGACATGTCGGGTTTTCTCGCAGGAAAGAAATCAGACGTTGATCTTTGGGAATTTTAGGGAGAATAGTCCGCCTACAGAATGCCAAATTCGATACATAACCTTATTTATCAACATTATCGACATTCCATTCTCGTTTGACAAGTTTCTATCGCAAATGTTCATGATTTGCACATCTTATTCTAATGGCTTGCTAGCAGTAATTGCTGGTATTGCAGGGGCTTACAGAGAACAATTTTGTTTTCACGAGAAAATATTTGACGAGCCGCGCGAAACCGCATACAACCAAGTATCAAATTTTCTTCTACCAGTATTCGCCTGTAAACTTTCATTACTCGGATATCGCTAGGGCAGGTTATTTGCCACGCGTTTGGTCAGGGCAGTGTTAATCGGGCCAGTGTTGATCGGGGCAACGGGATATGTCAGGGAAGACCACTTTTTTCTAGGGTGCCGTGATGGATAACATCTCGTTTCTAGCTCCACGCCGTGATCTGCTCGAACAACTTCGGTCAGACGATGAACAAGTTCTGCTCGACAACATTACGCGAGCGGTCACTTGTGCCACGAACGGATCGATTCACGATCTGCAAATCGAAGTTATCGCCGATGCCCTGCAGCTGACCGGCGAGTGCAATAGCTTTTACACGAAGCAACTCGCTCAGCACACGGCGCTGCGTCTCGCCGAAGGGTACGCCGTGCTGAACGATATCCACGTTCGCGGCACACCTCGCTGAGCGTTAGGCTTTCGCTGATCGCTTCTCGACCGAGCGTAGTTTCTGGCAGTACTCTTTGACGTACTTCGGGATCGATTTGAAATTGTATTGCACGACGTAGCGCGGATGCGGGACTTCGATCAGCTTGTCGAAGAAGTCATGCTCGTCGTTAATGATTTCGAAAAATTTCAGGTTCTTCTTGCCCAGGCAGAATGCTGTGTCGCGGCGCAGGCCCAGTGCGATTTGCTGCCGCAGCGTCTTGACCATGAACGGCTTCACCACCGCGAAGAGCGCGGGGTCATCGTAGTAGTTGTAGTTCACCCAGCGGCCCGGTTTCTTTTCTTGCACAAACCCCAGCGGGCAGAGCGAATTGATGTAGTAGCGGCGATAAAATTTCGCCGCACCGCCCATCGCTTGAATCATTTGGTAGATGAAATACGACGACGGTTCGTTGCTCGATTCGCCGTCGGTGTCGATCTTGCAAAATTGCTGCATCCGTTTGAAGTCGGTAAACGGCACACCAGTCAGCCCGGCACCGAACCGGCCGGGATTGATGCCGAAAATGCCCCACCGCGGCTGCTCGTCGGCGTAGTATTTGTCATAAAACGCATCGGCGCAGCGTAACGCGAGCGGACCCTCTTTGAATGGGTTCATCACGCCGATGTTCTGCGGCAACGCGGTCTTGAGACGCAGGCTACGATTGAATGCCTTCATCTTCGAGGCAAAAGTTCCGTCATCCTTGGGTTTTTTCATGCCTTGGGTTATAGCGTAGATTGACTTTCATCGTGAGGGGATCAAGCGTGTTTGATACTTGATCCCCAATCCGTGAAGCTTCGCGTATACTGGGCGTTTCAAGATTCGTTCTTTAGCATTCGCTTGCAATCACAATGTCCAAATCCGCGTGGCAACTTCCTCCTGGCGTCTCGCGCGGGACTTGGGACTACGCCCAGGCGGAACACATCGCCCGCGATTACGACAATTATTTCGCCGACTGTCAACTCTTTGAACACGACGAAGGGGTCGCCCGCCGCTATTTTCAAACGCCGGGCCTCGTCGCCGATTTTGGCTGCGGCACCGGCCGCGCGTTGCTGCCGCTGATGCGTCAAGGGCACGCCGGCTTGGCGATCGATCTGTCGGCCGAGATGCTGGGTATTGTGAAGGAAAAGGCCGAGCAGGAGGGGCTGCCGATCACACTGGTGCGCGCGAATCTCGTCGAGTGTGACAGTGTCGCCGACGCTGTGGCCGACTACGGGATTTGCTTTTTCAGCACGCTCGGCATGATCCGGGGCTACGAAAACCGGCTCGCGGCGCTGCGCCACATGTATCGGATCGTAAAGCCCGGCGGAACGCTGGTGATTCATGTGCACAATGTCTGGAACAACCTCTACGATCCCGGCGGTCCGTGGTGGCTGCTCAAAAACATGTGGCAATCGGCACGGCGCGACGATCTCGAGTTCGGCGACAAGTATTATCCCTACCGCCAAATTCCGCAGATGTTCCTGCACGTTTTTCGCCGCGGCGAAATCCGCGGGGCAATGGTGCAAGCCGGCTTCACGATGCGCGAAATCATCCCCGTCGCGCCCGAAACGTACAAACCGCTAAAGATGCCGTGGCTCTTCAGCAATCTCCGCTGCAGCGGCTGGATTCTCGTGGGACAGAAAACGTAGGTCAGGCTTCAGCCTGACTCGCGTAACCGGAGGGTCCACACCCGGCGTTCATCTTTTGTAGCCCGTAGCGTTAGCGAGGGCGACAAAAGATTCGCTTCTCGCCTTTGCAAGGCTACGAGCTAGAAGCAGCAGATAATACGGCCCAAAGATGCTCGCTGATGAACACATATAAATACAAAAGAGCTTTAGAGCCTATCCCGAAACTGTTTTCCTCGGCGAACCGGAACGATCGCTGCTTAAAAGTCTGGCAGTCGGCAGAAGAATGAAGGCAGGAGAATGGCTCAGCAATATTCTTCTGCCTTCATTCTCCTGCCAATATCGTAAGCGTCCGGCCAACCGCACCTCTATTTCTTCCGTCGTTGGCGTAGTTTTTGGTGGCGTCTTTTGCGTTCCTTGCGGCGGATCTCGTCGATGTTCCAGCGGTGCTGGGGGTGGGCCAGCAACCAACGGTCGGGCAA
>JBGSSS010000035.1:0-5701 GCA_041736895.1 Pirellulales bacterium | reverse complement strand
ATCATCGCCGTGGGCAGTCTCGCGCAAGCCGTGGCGTGGTTCGCCGGTATGATCGAGATCGAGCCAACACCGCCGCGCGTCGAGGAATGGTTCCAAAAGTTTGCGAAGTACGATCTCGACTTCGCCGACGTCCGCGGCCAAGAGATGGCCAAACGCGCGCTCACGATTTCCGCAGCGGGCTCGCACAATTTACTGATGGTGGGCCCGCCAGGCAGCGGCAAGACGATGCTCGCCAAACGGATGCCGACGATCTTGCCCGACCTCACGACCGGCGAATCGATCGAGACGACGCGGATCTACAGCGCGATGGGGCTGCTCAACGCGGGTCAGCCGCTGCTCGCGACGCGTCCCTTTCGCTCGCCGCATCACACGATCAGCAACGCCGGTCTCGTCGGCGGCGGCAGTACACCAGCGCCGGGCGAGATATCGTTAAGTCACAACGGAATTTTATTTTTGGACGAGTTGCCCGAGTTCAATCGGCAAACGCTCGAGGTCATGCGCCAGCCTCTCGAAGACGGCGTCGTCACGATCTCGCGCGCGTTGTCGAGCACAACGTTCCCCGCGCGGTTCATGCTGATCGCGGCGTTGAACCCCTGTCCTTGCGGCTACCGCAACGATCCGCGGCGGCAATGCAACTGCAGCGTGCCGCAAGTCGAGCGGTACATGTCAAAAATTTCGGGCCCGCTATTGGACAGGATTGACATGCACCTCGAAGTACCCGCCGTCGCGTTCAAAGAACTCAGCGGCGGCACCGCCGGCACGAGCAGCGCGAACATGCGCGAAGCGGTGCAAGTCGCCCGCGAACGCCAGCAACTGCGTTTTAAGGGAACGACCTCGCGCACCAACGCGCACATGAACTCGCGCCTGCTCCGAACGCACTGCACACTCGACGACGCGGGCCAGCAACTCCTCAAGGAATCAATGACGGAACTCGGCCTCTCCGCCCGCGCCCACGACAAAGTCCTCCGCGTCGCCCGTACGATCGCGGACCTCGACGGGCAGGATCGGATTCAGGTCGGGCACCTGAACGAGGCGATCAATTATCGGTTGCTGGATCGGAAGATGTGAGAACGTAGCTCGAAGCCGTGCTTCGAGCGAGCCATGTCGCGTAGTGTCCAGAAGCTTCAGCGATACGGCAAAGCACCTCAAATCACTAAGCGGCTATTCCATGAAAATCATTGAACAAACCCCAACAACGCTCATCTGCAAACGCCCGAATCTTATCGCCCACATCGCGGCGATTGGGGTGACAGCCGTGGGGATGGGGTTGTTGATTGGGGCGCTGATCGCTCCTGACAAAATCCACTGGCTTTGGGGAACGATCGCCCTCGGTATCGGCTTGGTTTCACTCCTGATTGTTCGATCACTCACGATCAATATTGACAAACAACGGAAACGCGTCGAGATCATCAGCCGGAGTTTGCTGCTGGGAACGAAGGAGATTTCTTTGGGGTTCCCGGAAATTCGTGAAATCGTGGTCGATGAAAGGATCAACCGCACGAAAATCGGCAACTCCGAAAACACAGCGCCGACGGAACGGTTCACTTACTTTTTGATCTTTCAATTGCAGAACGGCATGCAGCACGGCCTCGACATTACACCCGCAGGATCCACTGCGATCAACGGCATCTCGACGGATCGCTTTGAGAAAAACAACCGAGTCATGGAGTTAGGAAATAGCATTGCCAGTTTTATCGGAGTTCCCTGTGTTGACAAACGCGTGGCGACCTTTGGGGAAATGGCCGACGCGGTGGAAAATGTCATCAAGCAAATCAAGTCGCAAAAACCATAAGCTACTTATTGCGAACGCGGCACGGACAGAAATTACACGTCTCGATAATTCGATTCGGCAATTGAGAAGCAAGTTGGCTATGCCCGTGCAAAGAAGATGTCAAGTCTCTAAATGAGCAAATCGCCCGTAGAATCTCGTTCCTGCATCGTCTATACAGAGCAAGTCCGGGAACGGCCCGGAGGTTTTTTCTTACGGAGGTTTGATGATGAAATTTCTGACCGCACTCACCCTCACCGCGATCTTCTTTAGCGGCTTGTTCGCACCCGCCGTTTATTCTGCCAACGATGGGCTGGATGAACTCAATGCGTACCGCGCTCGGAAGGGGCTGAAGCCATTTACGCGCGACGTGAATCTCTCGGCGGCGGCGGGTGCGGCGGCCGATTATCGTGCGACGTACTTGATCAAAGGGCATGTGAACGTTGTCATTCATGGACGCAGCTATAGCGATTACGACTTCCTTCCCGCGGGTACGCCGCGTGCTCAAGCCACCGGTTGCGCAGCGGCTGGTGATGAGTGGGGCTGGCTAAGCTGCTGTGCCGAAGAAAATTGGACTTATGCCGGGGCAGCTTGGACGCGCGGCCGCGACGGCAAGCGCTACATGCATTTGTACGTGCGGAACTAATCGAATACTGAATGACGAGTGGCACAAGGGATAATCCTCCCCGTGCCACTGGCTCGGCCAGTGCTCTGCTTGCGAGGCGAACGATCTGGGAACCTCTAGCACGCTCTTTTGAGTCGAACTTTTGCCGTAACACCGTGACCTGCATCATGCGGTGTTTGCTGGCACTTCAGAAATTCCACTGGCCGAGCCAGTGGCACCAAGTTTTCATGCCCATAGAAATGCCCGCCGATCGCATCGGCGGCTTTGTTAATGCGGCTTTGTGACGTGTGGGCTGAAGCCCACGCTACTTTTTGAGCGATCGCTTCAAACGCAAGCCCCAGGCGCGCCACGACCAGGGCGAGTAGTTCGTGTAGTGGTAGCTGGGAACCACTTCGTTGAGCCAGTTGAGCTTGCTTGGCATATTGCCGGGGCCGAGATCGAGGACGCGGTCGCCGCGCTGGCAACTCTCCATCAACATGTGGAACATCAACGCCGAGCCGGTGCCAAACGACTTGAACGCCGGATCGTAGCCGGCCCGCATCCCGTAGACGTGGCCGCGATACGCGTAGTTGTACGCAAATGCCACCGGATGGCCGGCGACATAGAGCAAGTTGATATCCGCCGCGCCGAACCGCGCGGCGACTTCGTGCGCGCTGCGCAGGTACTCGCGCACTTGCGGGTGACTCAGCGTCGTCCCGTCGGTACGCTGTCCTTGCCAGCCGCGCGCGGCGAGTTCGACACAGGTATCGTACAAATCCCAGCGCGGATCACTCTCGCCAAACTCTGCGCCGCGCGGACGATAGCGGACGTATTCGACTGGCCCCATTTTCGCGAGTTTTTTCAGGTTGCTGCGGACATTTGTCCGCCAATGCGTCGTCCGGCTCGCCCAATAGGCGTCCCAGCCGTCGCGCAGGTTCACATGGTAGGCGTCGAACCAGACGGCGCGGCGGTTTGCGAAGCCGGCGTGGCGCATTGCTTGCGACGCCGTTTCTCCAAGTCCCTCGCGATCGTCGAGCCAGCGCAGATCGAAGAGATCGTAGTCACGCTTCGCACCGAGAAAGCACGGGGGAACGCTCCTCTTCGAGTCGCCGCTAAACGGGGTTTTGTTGGACAAATAGCGACATGCTTCATCGAGCGTACGCGATGGATCTGGGCCGATGGGGCCGTAGCTCGTTCCCCAGCCATGCAGCGGAAACGTCAGCACGCGCACACGGCCCAAACGTGTTTCCTCACGCCGCACGACGAGCGGCAGGATGCCGCTGACTTGCGACCAGTCGTCGTTCGTGGTTTCGACGATCAGAACGCGCAGTACCTGATCCGCACGGCAATGTTCCCAATAGTTTTCGAGCCAGTCATAACTGAGGAAATAGCTGGCGTTCGCGGTTTGCGCGAGGAGTTGGTTCCAAGTCTCGCGGTACGGCCGCAAATCGGCGAAGTTGCGAAACTCGCGCACCCGGTAGGTTGACTCCGCAGGGGCTGTCGGGACGATCAAGCCGCCGTTGTTGAGGAAGTCATCTAGGGCGCGCGCGTTGTCAAACTCGGGTGCCGAGGTCGGCGTCGATGTCGCGAGTGGAGCAAGTGCCTTCATAAAACGCTAGGTAAGGCGTTGATCAAAGTCTTTTTTCGCGTGGGCTAAAACCCACGTTACTAATGCATACGTCATGCGTTGCGCTTGATGGCATCGCCCTGAGTAATCGCTACAACCGCGCCGTGTGTTATGGCCGGCAGTGTTTCAAGACTTTTCCGGCGAAGAATCGCACCTTCGGCACGGTAAGCCGCCGGGAATATTTGACGCGCAACGAAACTGAAACCTAGAGTTTCGCACCTGCTATTGCTTGGACCTTTTCGTGAGCGCGCCGATGTCTACCCCTGCCCGATCGATCATCAACCTGCCGCAAATTCGCGAGAATCTGGTCAAACATCGTTGGCTTTGGATCGCGCCGACGCTCGCCTGCACCGCGCTGGCGATCTGCTACGCGGGTGCCCGCTCGACGAAGTGGAAAGCCGTGCAAGTCGTGAACCTGCGCAACGAATCGAGTGAGACGGGCCAGCATGGGCAAGGCGATTTTGCCTCGCCTGAAGCGCTCAAGCTGCATCAAGAAAGCGTGGTTCAATCGGGCCGCACCTATGCTGTCGTCGAAGCGGCGCTGAAGGAAATTGGACCCGAAAACGGCGTCGATGACCCAAATTATCCGTCGGCCGAAGTGGTCGAAGCGACGAGTGCGAAAATCACGCTGGCTCCGCCCAAGGGCTCGGAGTTTGGCAAAGCGAACGAAATTTACATCACCACCGAAGGGTCAACGCCGGAACGTGCCAAGGAACTGAATACGGCCCTGCTCAAGCAACTGAGCCGCCGGCTGCAAGAACGCCGCGCCGCCAAAGCCGGCAGCCTGCGCACCGAATATGAACAAGCGGTCGCCATCGCGCAAGGCGACGTCGACGCGGCGACGAAGAAACTCGAAGCGATGGAAAACGAAGTCGGCCGCGACATCGGCGAACTGCGAACGCTCAACGAAGGAGCGACCGGCAATAGCAACCTCCGCGAAGGGAGCAATCAGATCAAGCAAGAACTTCGCGCCGCGAACAGCAAGTACGAAGAGCTCGTCCAACTGGCCGCGCTGCTAAACGGTGCCCGCCAAGATCCCAATCGCTTGATCGAAGCCCCGTCGCGGCTGTTCGAAATTCAGCCCGGCCTCAAGAAAATGAAGGAAGGTCTCGTCGACGCCCAAATCAAGGCGGCGAACCTACTCGGCCGAATGACGCCGCAACACCCCGATGTGTTGGCTGCTCGCCTAGCAGAAGATCAAGTCAAACTCGAATTGACCATCGAGTTGGACAACATCATCGGCTCGCTCAACGCCGATATGACGGTGATAAAAAACCAGACCGAAACATTGAAGACGCAACTCGAAGACGTCGAGCAGCGGATGAATCGCCTCGCCGGGTTGCGTGCGCCATACAGCAACCTGGTCAGCGACGTGAAGCGCACGAACGACAAGCTGGCCGAAGAACACAAGAAGCTGGCACTCGCCCGTTCGAGTGAAGCTTCGGCCTTCATGACGAGCGTCTTGCTCCCGAGCGATAATCCGAATGCCGGCACATCGCCCGCCGGGCCAAGCGCGAAGCTGGTCGTTCTCGGCGGCGCGGTTGGCGGGTTCTTGCTCGGGTTGGGCTTGGTCTTTATCACCGTGCCGATCGGGCAGATGTGGGGCCGCCGCTGGAGCGATTTTGCCGGCTCTGGCCGCCGCGCCGCGGACCGAACCGCTCCGGCCGCGAATGGCGGAGCGACACCAGGCCGCCGTGGCAGC
>JBGSSS010000006.1:0-9965 GCA_041736895.1 Pirellulales bacterium | reverse complement strand
AATGTCGCGGCGCTCGCCGCAGATTCTGGCGATGGGCTCGAAGCCGCGGCACGCGCGGCACGCTATGCCTGGCTTACAAATGCCGCGCGAGAGATCGGCGCACGCTTCGTTGTCACGGCGCACACCGCCGATGACCAAGTTGAGACGGTCTTGCAGCGAATCCTCCGCGGCACGGGCATCGCCGGACTCGCGGGCATTCCGCGTGTGCGGTTGCTCGCACCGGATATTACGTTGATCCGGCCGTGGCTGGTTTTTCAGCGAGGGGAGTTGCAAGAGTACCTACGCCAACTTGGTCAAGCCTGGCGCGAAGATCCGACCAACACGTCGCGCGACATGACGCGCAATCGCTTGCGGCATGAACTACTACCGCAACTCGAACGCGAGTTCAACGCCGACGTGCGCGCGGCGTTGCTGCGACTGAGCGCGCTCGCGGACGACGCGCGGCGGATCATTGATCACCGCGTGGACGAATTGTGGACCGTGTTGCGGCTCGATGAACAATGCCGGCCGACGAGCGAATTGAATTTGCCGCTCGAATGTTTGGTCGTATTGCCCGAAGAAGAACGGCGCGAGTTATTGATCCGCGTCTGGCAACGCGCCGAGTGGCCGCTGCAGGCGATGACGCACGACCATTGGCGGCAATTGGCCGCGCTGTGGTTGTCACCAGACGCGACGCTGAACTTGCCGGGGAATGTCTTGGCCAAAAAAACAGCCGCCGGAGTGGAACTCCGGCGGCTGGGGTAACTTCTCGATACGACGAACGAGCGTTAATACTCGTTCGGTGCCGCTTCGCCCGTTAGCGTATGCAGATGTTCCTGCTTGTACCCGCCGGTGGCGCGGAAGTAGAGGATGAGGAGCAGGTAACAAACGGCCATTACTGCTGGCACCACCGCCGTCCAGCGGAGAGCGAGTCGCCCGCCATAAGTCTGGGCGTCATCCAAAGGCTTTTGATCAGTCTTGATAAAGTTCTTCGCGTTTTCCCACCAAGTTTGCAGGGCGAGCATATCTTTGCTGTCCTTGAGAATCCCGAGCTTTTCGAGAATTCCAATCCGCTTTTCAAGGTCAGTGCCTGGTCCGTCTGGATCGAGTGCCACCTTCAACTTCGCTTGATCGACGCCAATGAATTTTGGCATGAAGAGAAAACTGATTTCTTCATCGGTCTTGTACCGTTTGAAGGTTTCCTCAGCCTTTTGCTGTTTTTCCAGATTCTCGGTCAGAAAATAATCTTGCTTGTAACCGATCCCTGGAACGCCGAGCAAGCCAGCCGAAAGCATCCCGATGCCGCCCATCATGCCCATCGTCACGGCTCCGCCTTTCGGGAAGCGCTCGCCAACGACGCCGAGCATTGTTGGCCAGAGAAAAGTTTTGCCCAAAGCATAAATTGTCACGGCCATCCATACCATGCCGACGCCTTCGACGGTGCTGATTGTGTACAAGCCCGCTGCGCCCAAGCAGGCACTGACAAACAGCAAGCCGAGAGGATTGATTTTTTCGACAATCGGACCCGCGAAAAATCGCAACACAAACATCAATGACGAGGCAAAAATAAAGAGGTACGTCCCTTGTCCCCCGCTAATTTTGTTCGTGATGCTCGAGATCCAGCTGTCGGTACCAAGTTCGACATAACCCACCATCGCGTGGATCAACATCAAGAAGATGAGCACAGGTGCCAGGAGTTGCGAGAACATCTCCCCATAAGTGACACCGGCTTGAGTCGCTTCGGATTGAGGGAATTTTTCAGTTAAGGTGATGAAACCATAGATAACCGCTGGAACCATGAACGAAAGAATTGGCACTTGCCAGCCATATTCTCCCAGAAACTTTCCAGCCAATGCTCCCAACACCAAGCCAGCCGGCCAACCAGCGTGCAAAATATTGAGGTAGTGTGTTTTCTTATTTGGATAGAGCGTGGCAACTAGAGGATTGATGGCCGCTTCGCAAAGACCATTGCCAACAGCGAAAATCAAGTTCCCGCTCCACAGACACCAGTACGCGCCATTCTTGCCATGTGAATTGAACAAGCTGTCTGCGAAGAGCATGATGACCGCAGAGACCACGTGGCAAAAAAATGCCGCAAGCATGATCGACTTATAACCAACACGGTCTGTGATCAAACTTGCTCCAAGGATAACCAGACCGAAGCCGGCCAAGCCCATCCCGGAAATCTTGCCCAGGTCGGTATAGGTAAACCCATACTTCGCCCATTGCCCAAGCACCTCACCGCGCGCACCAAAACCCATCCCTGCTGCGATAAGTGTTAGGAAACTTGCCAAGAAAATGAGAAACGTTCCTTTGCCAACGCTCCCTTTGGATTGTGGCGCAGCATACGGATTAGTGGCCGCCATACGAACAAGCTCCCCTGCAAAGATGATTACTCTCCCCCGCTAGCAAAGTTGCTAGCTTTTAGAAGTAGTGAGTATAGCTAGATCGGGCCGAACAAGTAAAGAAAACCTGGGCAGAAATGCGCGTCGCGCGCCGGCTTTGCTAGCCAACGGACCTTGCCCGTGGATTGATCGGTAAAGTTTTCCGCGGCGGGCGGGGAAACCAGCCGAGCCGGGATTGCTTGCGAATCGCCGTTTTTCTATCATTCGCAGCCGATTTTGCCCGGTTTGCAGGACGAAGCGGCGCAGTGAAACCCACTCCCTTCCTGTTGGTCAGCCCAACTTGATGAAGTGAGTGCCACCCTGCTGTTTGTACATCGCGCTGCGCGCCTTGTCTCGTTTGGATTCGTTTGGGGACCGTCCCAATTATCACAAAACTCGTCAATACTGCTTGGGGGATCTTCAAGGTCGCGATCCTCGTCGCGCTTGCGGCGGGGCTCGGTGCCGGCTTGTATTATTACCAAAACCTCGGCGACGAGATTCGCCAGCGCGTGCTCGACAAGCTGGCAAGCCACTACAAAGATCTCGAGATCGAAATTCATGCGGCGCAGCTTCTCGAAAACGAAGGCATCCTGATTCGCGGCATCACCGTACGCGATCCCAAAGCGCCGAACGACGAACAGATCCTGCTCACCTGCGACGAGATTCTGCTCGCCTGTGACACCGATTTGACCAAGCTCGCGCAAGGCGAACCCGAGATCAAGCAGATGATCATTCGCCGGCCGCGGATCATCGCCCGCGCGCTGCGAGACGGCACTTGGAACGTGGCGCAGCTTTTTCCCGCGCCGCAGTTCAGCAAGCGCAAGGCCGAAGTCCTGCTCGAAGGGGGCTTGATCGAAGTTCACGATGCGCGCCGCGCACCAGCGTCGTTTTACTCGCTGCGCGATATTCAGTTTCAACTCACGCCGAGTTTGCTTTCGCCCGGCACGGAGAAATGGGCCTGGGATGTGCGCGGGAAATTGCGTGGCGATCATCTGCGCGTGATGGAAGTTCAAGGCCGGCTCGAACCGTCGGAGAATACGTTCCGGTTGCAAGGAAGTCTGTCGGATTTGCAATTCGGACCCGAGTTGTGCGCCGCGCTGCCCCTAGAATCGACCGCGCTTCTCAAAGATGCCGGTGTATTGCGAGGCGAGGTGGGCCTGACTTTCCAAGTCGATTACCATGGCGGCCAGGCGCAGCCGTGGAATTTTCAAGTCAACGGCCAACTGCAGCGCGGACGGATCGACGATCGCCGCTTGCCGCAGGTGCTGAACGATGTTACCGCGAAATTCAGCGCCGATGCTAATGGTGTTGTTCTCCAAGAACTACTGGCCCAGAACGGACCCACCAAGATCAAACTCGGCGTCGTCCGCCGCGGTTACGCGGCCAAAGCGCCGATGTCAGTCACGTTCGAAGCGCGGCATCTGTTCATCGGCCGTTCGTGGGAAGCGTCGCTGCCGGAACATGCCAAAACGGTCTGGCTCAAGTTTCAACCCGCTGGCGAAGTCGATGTCTTCGGCAAAGCCGAATTCGACGGAACGACCTGGAAACCCGAGGGGACCGTCAATTGCCTGAACGTCAGTTTTACCTATCACAAATTTCAGTATCGCCTCGATCGGACGCACGGCAGCTTGACCTTTCGCGACAACAACTTGACCGGCAAGTTGAATGCCTTTGCCGGCAACAAAAAAATCGCCATCGATCTCGACCTGCAGAACCCCGGCGAACACTTCACGGGCCAGGTTCTCATCGCGGGTAAAGGACTCGTCCTGGATCAGAATATTCTCGATGCGTTGCCCGAGAAGCCGCGCGAGGTTGTGACGTCGCTCCATCCGGTCGGCGGCAGCTTTGACCTGCTCCTTACCGCGAGCCGCTTCGACCCGAACCAACCGAAGACGACGATGGCCATGCGCCTCGACTTGCACAAAGTCGGGATCAAGTTCGACAAATTTCCATATCCATTGCTTGATGTCAGCGGCGTGGTCGAGATGCAGGATCAGACCTGGCGCTTTCATGATCTGATCGGCACGAACGACAAAGGACGGATTACCTGCCGCGGTGAATTGGTGCCCGTCACGAGCGGGACGGAGTTGAAGCTGAATTTTGTCGGCACGGAGATTTCACTCGAAGAAGAACTCCGCGACGCGCTCCCCGTTCAAGCGCGCGGGTTTTGGAAGCAACTGAACCCGCAGGGCATGATCGACATGCGGGCGAGTTGGCTTTACCGCTCGGCGGATAAATCGACGGAGCTGGATCTAATCGCGACGCCGCTCGGCGATACGGTCGTGGTCCAGCCTGATTTTCTGCCGCTGCGGTTCGACAAAGTTCGCGGGACGTTTCACTATCGCCCCGGCCGGTTGGATTTTACGGATGTCCAAGCGGAGCAAGACCGGCTGCCGATTAATTTGGCCGGCTTTTGCGAGCACGATTCGCAAGGGGCGTTTCATGTGCGCTTCGACAAACTGACGGCCGAGCGCGTGCGCTTGGAACGCCAACAATTTCAAGCCGCGTTCCCGTCCAAACTGCGCCGCGTCGCGCAGGCGATGCAAATCACCGGGCCGCTGAACATTGCGGGGACGTTCGATATCTGGCACACGCCGGGCACCACCGATCCGTTGACGACCGCTTGGGATTTGCAAGTCGATGTGCGCGACGGGTCGGTTCTGTGCGGCAAGCGTTTGGAGCACATGGACGGCGCGATTCGGCTCGCGGGCCAGCAGCGCGGCAAGCAACTGCGCATGCAGGGCGAACTGTTTCTCGATTCGCTGATCTTGCAAGATTGTCAATTGACCGAGATTCGCGGCCCGATTTGGGTCGATGAGCAACAGATCGTCCTCGGCAGCCAAGTCGCCCCGCGCGACCAACGCACGCCGCGCCGCAACATCACAGCCAAGGTTTACGGCGGCACCCTCGCGACGGATGGCTGGGCCACGTGCGAAGACATCCCGCGTTTTGGTGTTGTCACGCGAGTGAATGACCTCGACCTGGTGCGCTTCGGCAAGGAACAAGTCGCTGGCAAGCAATCACTCAGCGGCAAGGTCAGCGTCGGCATGGAGATCGGCGGCACCGCCGCGGGGTTGCACACACTCAGCGGCCGCGGGCAGATGAACCTGAAAGATGCGACGCTCGGCGAACTGCCGGTGCTGCTCGCTATGCTCAAAGTCTTTAGCATTCGCGAACCGGATCGCACGGCGTTTGACTCCGGGGTGATCGATTTCCGTGTCGAGGGCGAGCACATTTACCTGGACAGCATCGAGTTGACCGGCAACGCGATCAGCTTGCTCGGCACAGGTGAGATGAACCTGGAGCGCGAAGTGCAATTGGTCTTTAGCGCCGTGGCGGGACGCAGCGATTGGCAGTTGCCGATGTTCAAAACGGCGCTCGGTCAAGCAAGCCAGCAGTTCATGGAGATTCATGTCGGCGGCACCATTGGCGATCCGCAGATCAAGCGCGAGACTTTCCCGGCGCTCAAGGCGAGCCTCGATCAACTGCAAGTCGAGCGCCGCGAACGCCGCGTGAATCGCGAGACACCGCCGTTGAATCGTTAGCTTGATTGGGCGGGCGAGGCTCCCGCCGCCGAATAGTGCGATTAGAAACCGTTTAGCCACGACGCGCAGCGGAGTTTTATTTCATCAGTACGGAGAACGTTATGTCGATCGGATCACTCGGAATCATCGGCGGAATTTCCGCGACGCCGCAGGCGCAACGCAACGCCAGCACGGATCGCGCGGCCACCGACAACACGCGCCAACAAGCGGCAGCCGCCAACGACCAGTCGGCCGTCGATGCCGCGGGCATCGGCAAGACCGAAGGAGACTCGCAAACCGACAGCGAACGCGACGCCGATGGCCGCCTCGATTGGCAACGCCGCGGCAACAAGCCCGAGACGCAAGCAACGCCAGCAACCGCTGACGCTAGCGAACCGGTCAAGAGCCGCGACCTCAGCGGCGACAGCGGCGGGGCGTTGGATTTGCAGGGGTAAGTTTAAAAGCCCGAGGCGTAAGCCAGGGCGTTCTCTCCTCGTTACCAAGCCCCAGCTTGGTAACGTGAACCACCAGGGAACCTTGAACAGAATACAAAACCACGGGGTCACTCAGAGCACAGAGAAACTCGGAGAAGAGAATCCAACACAAAAAACTGTCTTCTCCGTGCCTCTCTGAATTTTACTCCGTGACCTCCGTGTTTCTGGATTTGTATTTTTGAGCTTTGCTTCTGGATTGGGAAACTAAAGCGTTTCGCCTATAATACTGTCAACATTCCACACAAGATCTCGAACCTGTCTGACCGCGATGCGATTTACGAAGCTCCAAGGTGCCGGCAACGATTATGTTTACGTGAACTGCTTTGCCGAGCCGTTCCCGAAGGATCCCGCTGGCTTGGCCAAGCGAATTGCGGATCGGCATTTCGGCGTCGGCGGCGATGGGTTGATTCTGATCTGCCCCAGCGAACGCGGCGATGCGCGGATGCGGATGTACAACGCCGATGGTTCGGAATCCGAGATGTGCGGCAACGGTGTGCGCTGTGTCGCCAAGTATGTGTATGATTACGGCATCGCGACGAAGCCGTCGCTGAAGATCGAAACGGGCGCGGGCGTTCTCGCGATCGATGTCGAAGTCAAAAACGGCCGTGTTCAGCGTGCCCGCGTCGACATGGGCGAGCCGATTCTCGATGGCCCGGCAATTCCGACAACGTGGGCGATCAAGCCCGTCTTGAATCAAGAGCTGAAGATCGCTGACAAAACCTTGTCCGTGACGTGCGTCTCGATGGGGAATCCGCATTGCATTACCTACGTCGAGCAATTGAACGACGACTGGGTCTTGCGGATCGGCCCAATGGTCGAGAAGAACGAACGCTTCCCGCGCCGCGTGAATGCCGAATTTGTGCAGGTCATCTCACCCGGGGAAGTTCAGATGCGCGTTTGGGAACGCGGCTCGGGCGAGACGCTGGCTTGCGGCACCGGTGCGAGCGCTGTCTGTGTCGCGGGTGTGCTGACGGGCAAGACCGAGCGCAAGATCCTCGCGCATCTTCCAGGCGGCGATTTGGAATTGGAATGGAACGCCGAAAACAATCATGTCTTCATGACCGGACCCGCGGTTGAAGTCTTCAGCGGCGACTGGAACGAATAAGTTACTGACGAACAACGCCGCGTCCTCCCCCGCTTGCGGCTTAGCAATGATCACTTGGCAAGGATGCCCCGATGAAACTGACTTGGCCCCCGATTACGAAACTCGCCGGACTCATGGCCTCGGGTCTGGTGACGCGCTGGATGAGCACGCTCGACTGCCGCGGCGCTTATTATGATCCCTCGATCGATCCGGCTCATCCAGAATTCGACGGGCCAAAGCTTTTTGTCTTCTGGCACGAGAATGTGCTGATGCCGTTGTATCTTGGCGGGCACAAACGACTAACGATGCTGCTCAGTCAGCATCGCGATGGCGATATACTGTCGCACGTTGCGCATCGGATGGGCTTCGGCACGGTGCGCGGTTCAACATATCGCGGCGGCGCGGCGGCGATGCGCGAGTTGATCCGCCGTAGCAAGACCGAAAACCTGACGATGACCCCCGACGGTCCGCGCGGGCCGCGGCGCGTGTTGTCGCAGGGACCGATCTACTTGGCGAGCAAACTACAATTGCCGCTCGTGATGATGGGCTTCGGCTACGATCGGCCATGGCGCTTGAACAGTTGGGACCGCTTCGCGATTCCAAAACCATATTCGCGAGCCCGCGCGGTATTTAGTCCGCAAATCTATATGCCGCGCAAACTCGACCGCGATGGCATCGAACATTATCGCGGCGAGATGGAACGCCTGATGAATCGCTTGACCGACGAGGCGGAAGCCTGGGCCGAAGCTGGCACCACGAAGCAAGGCGAGGTTGTGCTCCGTCCCGAGCC
Organism: Pirellulales bacterium; assembly: GCA_041736895.1. Taxonomy (GTDB): domain Bacteria; phylum Planctomycetota; class Planctomycetia; order Pirellulales; family JALHPA01; genus JANRLT01. The sequence goes on along the minus strand of JBGSSS010000006.1, from coordinate 1,710 downwards.
AATGCGCCGGCCAATGCCGGTGCGCGAAGAAGGGGTGAGTCGCTCGCGCCGCGCGATTATCTTGCCGCAAGCAGATCAAGCTGCTCAGGCACATCACCCCGAACGCCGTGCGGCGTAAGTTCTTGCCATCCATTAGCCCCCCGTAAATGACGGGGGGAAAACGTCTTGAATAACGTCGAACGTACTATGAAGAGTAGTCGGTGCGCAAAGTCTGCTTCCCCCGGTCATTGACCGGGGGCTAATTGTTGCATGACGCGCGGGCCGCGATTTGTTACTTTAGTCGCATGGCCAACGACCCACGCAACACGAAGCCCCAAGGACCGCCGATTTTTTCGGTCGCCCAACTCACCGACCTCTTGAAAGAGGTCGTCAGCGAAACGTTTGCCGAAGTCTGGGTCGCCGGCGAGCTTTCGAACTGCGTCGGCGCATCGTCGGGGCATTGGTATCTGACGCTCAAGGATGACGAAGCGCAACTTCGCGCCGTCATGTGGCGGAATGTGGCGCAGCGGCTGCGGTTCACGCCCGAGGATGGACTCGCGGTGATCGCCCGCGGGCGGATCGATATCTACGCTCCGCGCGGAACGTATCAACTGGTGATCGAGGAACTGCAGCCGCGCGGCGTTGGTGCTGCGGAATTGGCGCTGCGAAAACTGCGCGACAAACTCGCCGCCGAAGGGCTCTTCGATCCCGCGCGCAAGCGGCCGCTGCCCGCATTTCCGCGGCGAATCGGGATCGTGACGAGTCCCACCGGCGCGGCGATTCGCGATTTTCTCGAAGTGTTAAAGCGGCGTTGGCAAGGAATTGATGTCTTGATTCTCCCGGCGCGTGTCCAAGGCGAAGGTTCCGCCGCCGAGATTGCCCGCGCAATTCAGTTAGCGAACAAGTTGTCGCCGGCGCTCGATGCACTGGTCATCGCGCGCGGCGGAGGGAGCAGCGAGGATCTCTGGTCGTTCAACGAAGAACCGGTCGTCCGCGCCATCGCCGCGTCGAAAGTCCCGACGATTTCAGCAATCGGCCATGAGATCGACGTCACGCTCGCGGATCTGGTCGCCGATGTGCGGGCTCTAACGCCAAGCGAAGCGGCCGAACGCATCGCGCCGAGCGCGCGCGACTTGCAGGAACAACTGGTGAGCCTCGGCCAGCGTTTCACGTCGGGCCTCACTTGGCGAGCGCAGAATGCACGGCGTCGGCTCGAGATGATCCTGCATCGCCCCCCGTTTCGCCGGCCGTTTGATCGCGTGTTGCAACATGCGCAGGAGCTTGATTCATGGCTTGAACGCGTGCAACGCTCGATGGCGAATCAATTGCAACGCGGGAATCAACTCCTCGCCGCACGGGCAGCGCAACTCGAAGCGCTTAGTCCCTTGCAAACACTCCGCCGTGGGTACAGTGTCACGACGCTGGCGGAAACGGGCGAACTCGTGACGGATGCGAAGCAAGCCCTTGCTGGCACATTACTGAAGACGCGACTCGCTGAGGGGGAAGTGCTGAGTCGCGTGGAGCCGTAGGTCAGGCTACGCCTGACGAGAGTTGAGTCTCCACATCAAACGTCGTCAGACACAGCCTGACCTACTAGTTCGTCTAGCGATCAATGTCATGTATAGGTTATACATCTTTGAGCCACGAACTCTCAATTTTGGAGGACAAGGATGTCCCGCTCGCCGATCAAGTACCAAGTCTTGCTATCATCCCCGGTCCGAGCCGAGTTGG